>NZ_NCKN01000022.1 GCF_002257455.1 Microbacterium sp. 13-71-7 | reverse complement strand
TTCGTGGTCGGCGGAGGCCGTGCCGCGGGCTTCCCGACCGACCTCTACTACGACTTCACCGTCGTCGACGGCGTCGCGCCGGACGCGCTGCTGAGCGTCGCCGAGACCTTCGGGCCCGTCGTCCCGATCATCTCGGCCGACACCGACGACGAGCTGCTCCGCATCGCCAACGACGATGCGCTCGGCCTGCAGGGCGCCGTCTTCACGAAGGACCTCAGCCGCGCCTACCGGTTCGTGGAGCAGATGCGCACCGGGCAGGTGATCGTGAACGACAGCAACGGGTTCTGGGACATCAACATGCCCTTCGGCGGGGTCGGCGGGAGCCGCACGGGCTGGGGCCGCATCGGCGGGAAGCACACCCTGCTCGACATGAGCGACCTGCGCACCGGCGTGATCCACCTCGACTGATGCAGCGGATCCCGACCCTCCTCGCGATAGCCTCGATCCCGTGAACGAGCTTGACGGCCTGGACCACCTGGACCGCCGCATCATCGCGGCGCTCCAGGTGGACGGGCGCCGCACCTTTTCCAGCCTCGCCGACGAGTTCGGCGTGCCGGCCTCCTCGGTGCGCTACCGGCTGAAGAAGCTCGAGGACGAGGGGGTGCTGCAGGTCGTCGGGATCGCCAACCCCCTGGCGATCGGCTTCGACCGGCTGGCCCTCATCGGCGTGCAGGTGCGGCCGGGCTCGGCCCGCGCGATCTGCAAGGCGCTCGCCGCGTTGCCCGAGACGAGCTACGTCGTCATCACGAGCGGGAAGTTCGACGTCATGGTCGAGGTGATCTGCCGGGACGTCGCGCACATCGTCGACGTGCTGGAGAACAAGATCGGCGCACTCGACGACGTCGTCTCGACCGAGTCGTTCTTCGTGCTCGAGGTGCACAAGCTCGCCTACGGCTGGGGCGTCCCCGAGGTCTCCAGCGCCGACTAGGCGCATCCCCGGATCCGCTCCGCGCCGCGCTGCGCAGCCGGTTGCTCGTGTGCGGCGCCGCAGCGTCGACGCCCCCTCGTGGTGTCGAGGCCCCCTCGTGTGTGCGTCTGTGAGAGGGGGCGCGGGCGCCCCGAGGGGGCGTCGACAACGAAGGGCGCACGGTCTCGCGACGACGCGAGACCGGTGACCGTCGCGCTGCCAGGGCGTCCCGGTCGCTCGTCGTGCCCTTCCCCCGATCCGACAACGAAGGATCCGATCCAACAACGAAGGAGTTGCACCATGGAGAACATCAGTCGGCGCGGAATCCTGCTGGGCGGCCTCGCGGCCGCGGCAGGAATCGCCACCGCCGGAATCGCCGATGCCGGCGCTGCTGCGAGCCCGTCGCTCGCACATGCGACGGGCGGGGACAACGCGTGGGACGTGATCGTCGTCGGAGCGGGGGCCGCAGGGATCGGTGCTGCGCGCCGGCTCGTCGACCGGAATCCGGCGCTGCGGGTGGCGATCGTCGAGGCCCGGGATCGGATCGGCGGTCGCATGCACACGGACCGCACGTCGATGGGCATCCCGGTCGAGCGCGGCTGCGAGCTCGTGCACGGCGGCCCCTACGCGTCGACCTACCCCTGGATCCAGCAGGCGGGATTCGACATGCGGATGTTCCGCAACAACCACATCCGCCTCGGTAACGCGCCGGCGTCGTCGCCCACGTCGCAGTGGCATCAGTGGGACTCGCCGACGTCGTGGCTGTTCCCGCTGGGCATCCCGGCCGCGCTCGTGCCGTACGACCCCGTGGGGCAGAAGAAGCCGTTGCCGGCCGTGCAGCCGGGCGAGAAGGCGGACGCGTATCTGGCGCGCCTCGGAGTGACGGCGGCGAACACGCCGAGCGGCCTCAACTACCGTCTGACCGACGACAGCGAGCCGCTGTACAACACGGCGGCGTCGGAGGTCGCGGGCCCCCTGCGCGACTGCATCCGGTACACCCTGCATCCCGAGCAGGCCCCTGCGCCGGAGATCCTGGATCCGAACGACTCGCGCTACGACGACGGCGACTACAAGATCATCGGCGGCTACGACCAGCTGCTGCGCGTCATCGCGGGCACGGTGCCGGTGCTGCTGCAGACGGTCGTGCAGGAGGTCGCCTACACGCCCAGCGGGGTCGAGCTGCGCACCTCGAAGGGAGTGATGTTCGGCCGCCGGGTGATCTTCGCGGTGCCCGCGGGCGTCATGCAGCGCCGCAGCATCGCTTTCACGCCCGGTCTGCCGGTGCCCAAGTGGGCCGCTTTCGACGCGTTCCAGTACGAGGACATCTTCAAGTGCGTGCTCGAGTTCAGCGGCAAGGTGTTCACGCCCCGAGGGACCGACGACTGGGGCTACGCCGAGACCATGGACGGCTTCCCGACCACCCTGTGGAACGCCTCCATCGCCTACCCCGGCTACCAGGGCCAGGTCATCGTCGGCTGGGAGACCGGCGCCGCGGCGAAGGAGCTCCACGCGCTGCCGCTCGAGCAGAAGTACCAGGCGGTGCTCGACGTGGTCCGGAAGTCGGCCGGCGACCAGGGTCTGCAGTACCACAAGGCCGTGCTGACGGACTGGGCCAACGAGCCGTACTCGTGGGGGCCCTACGGGAGCGGCGGCAATGCGAACCAGATGTCCGCGACGGTGAGCGGCGTACTGTTCTGGGCGGGCATGCGTACGAGCACCGTGTCGGAGTCCTACAGTTCGGGGGTCGCGCAGGCGGATCTGCTCCTGGCGTCCCTCTGATCCGGTTGCTTCGTCGACGCCCCCTCGTGCTGTCGACGCCCCCTTGTGTGTGCGTTCGCGCGAGGGGGCGCGGATGCTGCGAGGGGGCGTCGACGAGGTAGGGCGGCGGGATCTCGGTGCGGTCACGATCGCGCCGGATCCGCCGGCCCGGTCCGAAGCTATGCATCGGCTCGGAATAGGCTGGAACGCGACCCTGGCTGTCGCGCCCTTCACGGACCGGCAGCCATATCCATGCAGAGACCGGAGAGCTCACCATGAACAAGGCAACCCTGACCCGCATCGGCGGCCTCGCCGCCGCGATCGCCCTCACCGCCACCATGACCGCCTGCTCGGGCGGCCAGAGCGTGGCCGACGCGTGCAAGATCGCCAACGGCGAGATGAACAAGGCCACCTCGAGCATCTCGAGCGACGTCAACTCGGCCATGCAGCAGGCCACCCAGGGCGACAAGGTCGACTTCGCCGCGATCTTCGCCCCCGTGCAGAAGGGTCTCGAGGAGGCCGGCAAGAAGGTCACCAACGAGTCCGTCAAGGCGCCGCTCACGGCGTTCGCGACCGAGTTCGACGGCTTCGTCAAGGTCTTCGACGGCTTCGAGATGCCCGACCTGAAGAACCTCGACGCGACCGACCCGGCCGCGATGGACAAGCTCAAGGCGGCCCAGGACAAGGCCCAGGAGATCTCGACCAAGGCGCAGGCCGCCAGCGCCAAGCTCACCGAGCAGGGCAAGAAGCTGCAGGACATCTGCAACAAGGGCTGACGCCCTCGGCGCACGCCGCACGCTCAGAAGGGGCGCCGCTCGGGACATCCGGGCGGCGCCCCTTCGAGGTGTCGAGGCCCCCTCATGGCGTCCACGCCCCCTCGTGCGTGCGTCCGTGCGAGGGGGCGTGGGTGCTGCGAGGGGGCGTGGGTGCGAGGTGGCGCGCAGGAAGTTCCATCTTTATCAGCTGATTCTCTTCCGTTGCATAGGGGTTTCACGGTAATCCTGAATCTTGTGTGTGCCAGATCGGCGCATGACGGACGCGTCGCCTCGGAAACCGTCGTGGCGACGCCTGGAGGGAGAATCGATGTCAGAGAAGAGCGCCCGCGTACGACGACGTGCAGCGGCGACGACTTCGGTGTTCGTGCTCGCCGCCGCAGGAGTGGCGACGTTCGGGGCCGTGCCTGCGAGTGCAGCGCCGGCCAGCACGTCGCCGCCGAGCGCGCAGGTGGCGGGCGCGAGCTCCACCGCCTCGAACGGCGCCGGCAAGAGCGGCACCAGCGATCACTACATCAACTACGTGGCTCCTCGGGCCGAGGCGTTCACCGACGCGTCCGACGACCAGGCGGTCGCCGATCTGGGGGGCGGCGCGAGCGCGCGGAAGGCGATCAGCGACGCGGCGTTCGAGCGTGCCAAGGAGAACGACCAGAAGCACGCCCAGGGCAATCCGATCGCGGCCGAGCAGCTGGCCAAGACCGAGGCGGAGGCGGTGCAGACCGGTGAGAGCCCGAAGAATCTCAAGCACGCCGACAGCACGCAGAAGGCGAAGCTCCTGACCATCCTCGTCGAGTTCGACGGCACCGAGGACTTCTCGGGCCTGCAGGTTCCGACCGGGTTCGGCGCGACGGACTGCAAGCCCGGCGATGTGCAGGGTCCGACGCTGCACAACAACATCGCGAATCCCGCAGACGCGGCCCACAAGGACAACAACACCATGTGGGTCCCCGACTTCTCGAGCGACTTCTACAACAGGATGCTCTTCTCCGATGAGGGCATCACCGAGCGGGTGCGCACGGATCTGACGGGCCTGGACGGCCAGCCGGGCTTCGACATCTCCGGTCACACCATGAAGAAGATGTACGAGGAGATGTCACGGGGCGCCTACTCGCTCTCCGGCGAGGCCACGGCCTGGGTCAAGGTCCCGCATTCCGAGGGGTACTACGGCGCCACGGTCTGCCATCTCAACCCTGCGACGGGCAACTACGAGGCCGGACCCATGCAGGACATGCAGGGCCACCCCGACAACCCGCTCGGACCCGGCCAGCTGCCCATCGACGCGGTGGCAGCGCTCGCACAGCAGAACCCTGACTTCCCCTGGGCCGATTACGACATCGAGGACCAGGGCGACCGCGACGGCGACGGCAACGTCCATGAGCCGGACGGCATCATCGACCACGTCGTGCTCGTGCACGCCGGCGAGGACAAGTCCGGCGGCGGCGGCAAGGAAGGCACCTACGCGGTCTGGGCGCACTCGTCCGACGTCGCGGGCGGCGCCACGATCCCCGGCACCGACTTCAAGATCCAGAACTACATCGTCCAGCCGGAGAACTCCGGCGTCGGCGTCTTCGCGCACGAGTACGGCCACGACCTGGGCCTGCCCGACCTGTACGACACGTCCAACGCGGGCAACTCGGACATCGACTTCTGGGATCTGATGAGCTCGGGTTCGCACTCCGGCCCCATCTTCCAGTCGATGCCCACCCACATGGGCATCTGGGACAAGTGGGTGCTGGGGTGGGTGGATCCGCTGGAGATCAACCCGGGCGACGGCACGAAGACGATCAAGGTCGGCCAGGCCTCCCGGCCGGCGAACGGCACCGAGGACGGCGTCAAGATCAACCTGCCGGACAAGCGGATCACCCTCGCAGAGCCGCACAGCGGATCCGAGATGTGGTACTCGAACGCCGACCAGGACTGGGCGGACGTGCAGCTGAAGCGCTCGATCGACAACGTTCCCGCCGGTGCGACGTTCTCGATGTGGAACGACTACGTCATCGAGGAGGACTGGGACTTCGGCTTCGTCGAGGTCTCGACCGACGGCGGATCCACCTGGGTCGAGCAGAAGGTCTACGACGAGTCCGGTGCGCTGGTCTCGACCGATGACGGCTACAGCGACCCGAACGGGCGGATGAAGGACTTCGGCAACAAGAAGTACGGACTCACCGGTTCCACGGAGGGCTGGCGTCACGATCACATCGATCTGTCGGCGTACGCGGGGCAGAACATCCAGGTGCGTCTGCGCCAGGCGACCGACGCGGCCTACGAGGATCGTGGCTGGTTCTCGGACGACTTCGCCCTGACGGCCGGCGGCGCCGACGTCTGGACCGATGACGTGGAGTCGGGCGACAACGGCTGGACCGCGACCGCGGGCACGTTCACCGACACCACCGGAGCGGGCTGGGTGCGCGACACCGGTACGCAGATCAAGGCGCAGTACTACCTGGTCGAATGGCGCAACTTCGACGGCTTCGACGAGGGTCTGAGGTACGGCTACACCACGGTGTACAGCGACGACGGATGGAAGGTCGAGAAGGTTCCATACAACGCGCCCGGCGCGCTGGTCTGGTACCGCGACACCGCCTACGGCGACTCCAACCAGGTCACTTCCAACCTGACCAACCTGCCGAGCTACGGAGCGAAGGGCGGCCTGCTCCTCGTGGACAGCCACTTCGACCCGCTGCGTCGCACGGGGGCTGCGGCCGAGATGGATCCGTCCGTGACGAAGAACATCTCCAGCCGTGCGCAGTCGTCCAACGCGGCGTTCGGTCTCGCCCCCACCCTGCCGTTCAAGGACTGCCTGGTCGACGCGGACTTCAACGAGGCCTGCACCGACATCGCGGCCCAGGCGCCGGTGAAGTCCTTCACCGACGACCAGGGGTGGGTGGCCGGACTGGAGGTCCGCGACGGCAAGCTGTTCAACCGCCTGCGCGACGCCTCGGTGGTCGTGCCCTCGATCGACGGTGCGCCGTACAGCACGCGCGTCGTCAACCCCGACGGCACCCCGGCGACCGATCTGTACGGTCATGACCTCGGCTTCACCACGCTCGGGACGGGCAACCCCGCGGATGCGGGCGTGGGCTACGGCACCGTCGTCACCGTGAAGAAGTCGCTGCAGAACAACACGGCGGCACTCCTCACCGTCCGCGCTCCGCTGTCCGAGGACCCGGCGAAGCCGGACGCCCCCGCGATCACCTCGCCGGCGGACGGGGCGAAGCTCGACACGGCGCCGACCGCCGTGAGCGGCACCGGTGTTCCCGGTGCGGATGTGGTCGTCACGCTCGACGGCGTGCAGGGCGCGGCCAAGGCCGCCGCCCCGGCTGCCGCCAAGGCTGCGGCCCCCGCGGCCGAGGCTGTGGAGCCGACGGTCGTGGGCGACGACGGCACCTGGTCCGTCGCGCTGCCGGGCACGGTCGCCGTGGGATCGCACACGATCTCCGCGGTGCAGACCTATGGCGGGGTCAGCAGCGACGCTTCGGAGAGCACCTTCGTCGTGGCCGATGTCGTGACTCCGACTCCGACCCCGACGCCGACCACCCCGGGTGGCGACCCCGGAACGGGTGGCAACGGCAACGGCGGCGGCAACGGCAAGGGCAACCTGGCCGCTACCGGTCTGAACGGTGACGCCCTGCTGACGACCGGCATCATCGGCGGCGCGCTCGTGCTGCTCGCCAGTGCTTTCCTGGTGATGTCCCGTCGGCGTCGACGCCTCCAGGGCGACACGTCGGCCGACCCGATGAGCTGATCGGACCGGCAAGGCACACGGAGCGCCGGTCCCGATGTCCGCATCGGGGCCGGCGCTCCGTCGTTCGCCCTCCGGGGGGCTGCGGCGCGTCAGCGGGTCGCGTCCGCCACCACGCCGGCGGCGGCGAGGCGTCGTGCGACCTCCTCGGGCGGGATCGCGTGCGCGACGCGCCCCGAGGCGTGGATCTGCGTCGTGGCGGCGAGGATCGAGTTCACGAGCGACTCCTCGACCGCGTCCATGGTCGCCCCGAAGAGCGGGGAGAGCAGCTCGTCCCGGGGCGCGACGTCGTCGCCGACCGAGAACGCGATCGCGTAGTCGCCGCTGCCCTGGGCGAAGTCGGCGCCGACGCCGCGCATCGCGAACACCGCGCGCCGGGCGAGGCGCGCGAGCTGCCGCGCGTCCAGCGGGGCATCCGTCGCGACGACGATCATGCACGAGTTGCCGACCGTCGCGGCGTCCGGTCCCGGCACGAGCTCGGACGCGGGCATCGGGACCCCGGCGATCGACAGGGTTCCGCTGAAGTTCGACTGCACGACCGCGCCGACCGTGAAGGAGGCGTCGCCCACGGCGACGATCCGGGAGGCGGTACCGATCCCGCCCTTGAAGCCGAGCGCGACCGTTCCCGAACCCGCTCCGACGCTTCCCTCGGCGACGGGGCCCGTCGAGGCGTCCGCGAGAGCGGCCTCCACCTGCTGGGCACCGAGCGGACGCGTGCGGATGTCGGAGAGGAAGCCGTCGTTCGTCTCGCCGACGACGGGGTTCAGCGTGGTCACGTCCTCGTACCCCGGGCGGGCCAGCATGTGCCCGAGCAGCGCGTCGGCGACCCGGAAGACCGAGAGCGTGCTGGTCAGCAGGATGGGCGTCTCGATGATCCCGAGCTCCTGGATCTGCGTGGCCCCGACCAGCTTCCCGTAGCCGTTCCCGACCGCGAGCGCCGCGGGGAGCCCCCGACGCTGTGGTCCCATCATCGCGGGGACGATGGCGGTGACGCCCGTGTGCAGCCGGTCGGTGTGGATGCTCGAGTGCCCGACCAGCACGCCAGGCACATCGGTGATGGCGTTGTGCGGCCCGCGCGGGTGCGCGCCAGGGCCGACGCCGAGATCGGCGAGCCGGGGGCGGTCCTGGCGAGGGGAGGCCGTCATCGCACCCCCTCCTGGACGCCGCGCGTGCGCTCCTGCGCGGGCGCCAGGCGGTGGTGGTCGGTCACGTGCGCGGGCTCGTCGCGGGGTTTTCGACCATCCTCGCCGGCCGGCAGGATCGCGATCTCCTGCACGAGCGGGTCGTGCAGGCCGATCATGCGCAGGTCGCACACCAGCGCTCCGCGCTCGCACGGGATGGTCCACCGCAGCGCGGACCGGTCGGAGGCCGACACGATCCGCTCGGGGAAGGGATCCGTCGCCGGGCGGATCGCCCCCGTCTCGGCGAGGGCCTCGGCGAGACGGGAGGACCGGACGTCCGCCGGCACGTCGCGGAGGACGTTGCGCGCCAGCAGCTCGGCGGCATCGGTCAACGGGCGGCCGGCGCGGAGCAGGGCGTCGATGCGGCGCGCGGCCTCGAGGGTCTCGGGCCAGGGGCGCACGAGGGCCGCGGGCGCGTCGATCAGGCCGAGCACGTCGGAGAGGAGGTCGCCGGCGACGGATCCGGCGCCGAAGGAGTCCGAATTGCCGAAGACGACCACGCCGATGCCCGTCGCCGTGTGCCAGCGCATGTGCGAGGAGAAGCCGGGCAGGCCGCCGGCGTGCTGCACGACGCGGCCGAACCGGCGGTCGTGCTCGACGACCGTCCCGTAGCCGTATCCCGCGCCGTCCAGCACCCGGCCGCTCGCGGTCCAGGCGCTCGTCGGGATCAGCGTGCGCGCGGTCTGCATCTCACGCCGCGAGGCGGCGCGCAGCACGCCGTCGGCGGGCGAGGCTCCGCTCTCGAACGCCGAGCCGAGGAAGTGCATCCAGGCGGCGATGTCCGAGGCGGTGCTGAACAGGCTCCCGATGCACGCGAGCGCGCCGGAGCCGACGTAGGGCTCCGGCGTGAACGCGGCGCCGTCGTCGAAGGTGCGGAACCCGGCGGCGAGATCGGATCCGGCCGGGTACAGGTCGGCCGAGGCGCGGGTGTCCGTGAGGCCCAGCGGATCCAGCAGTCGCGCACGCACGACATCCTCGACGTCCCGTCCCGTCACCGCCTCGATCGCCCTCCCGATCAGGGAGATCCCGAGGTTCGAGTACCGGTACTCGGTGCCAGGCCTGGTCGCCGGCCGCAGTCCCGCCTCGACATGAGCGGCCATCTCCTCCCGCGAGGAGCCGAGGTGCTCGTCGCCCCAGGCGTTGTCCTCGCCGAGGCCGCCGCGGTTGGAGAGCAGCGCGTCCAGGGTGAGCGAGAAGGGCTCGTCGTCGAAGCGCGCCGCCGCGATCCCCGGCACGTACTCGGCGGCCGGCGCGTGCAGGTCGAGCAGGCCCTCGTCGCGCAGCGACAACGCGGTCGCCGCGAGGAAGCTCTTCGACATCGAGGCGATCCGGAAGATCGTCCCGGGCGTCGTGGGCGCCCCATCGCGTCGGGGCTCCCCGTGCGCGCTCGCCGCGATCACCGCGCCGCGGTGCGTGATCGCCGCGAGGGAGGCGGGGGAACGGCGCAGGGTCGGTGCGTCGAGTCGCGCGGCGAGGGCGGTCCTGGCGTGGCCGAGGAGGGCCGCGTCGTCGACGGCGGTCATCGCGGTCGCCGCCGTCATCGGGGAGCGCGCGCCGCGACGAAGGCGCGCACGTGGTCGGCGAAGCCGGCGACCAGCGCGCGGCTGGCACGGGTGTTCTCCTCGTCCGCGGCGCGCGCCTCGGCGAGGAGCTCCGCGACCGGCCGGTCCTCGGGCGACGGCGTCGTAGGCTCCCTCCAGCGCAGCAGGTCCTCGGCGGAGACCTCCGGATGGAACTGCAGCCCGTACACGCGGGTGCCGATCCGGAACGCCTGGTTCGGCACAGCGGCGCTCGATCCGAGCAGCACCGCGCCTTCGGGCAGGGCCGTGATCATGTCCTGATGGTTCTCGATCATCGGGGCGCCGGCGCCGAAGGCGGCGAGGAGCGGATCCTCCCTGCCCGCGGCGGTGGGGGCGATCAGAGTGGATCCGCGCTCCTTCGGGCCGAAGTCCGCACGCACCTCCCCGCCGGCGACGTGCGCGAGCACCTGACCGCCGAGGCAGATCCCCAGGGTCGGCAGGTCGCGGGCGATGGCCTCCCGGGCGAGCGCGCGCTCCTGGGCCAGCCACGGCGCCGCCTCGTCCTCGTCTGGCATGAGCCCGCCACCCAGCATCACGAGACCGGAATAGCCGTCGAGCCGGGCCGGGAGCCCGTTCGCGCCGAGCACGACGTCGACGGCGAAGCCGTCCTCGCCGAGCCAGGCGCCGAGACGGCGGGGCGGGGAGGCCTCGGCGTTGACGACCACGAGGATGCGCGGCGCCCCTTCGGCCGCGGTCCGCGCCTCGGTGTCGACGGCAGGCTGCAGCGCCGCCGCCCTGGGGGCGGGGGCGGTGCCGTCCAGGAAGGCGAGATGGTCGGCGTCGGAGGCCTCGAGCACGCGCAGCACGTTGCCGTGCGCGAGCGCCGCGAGCTCCGACTCGGACCAGCCCCTGCCACGCAGCTCTGCGAGCAGGTCGGGGTAGTGCGAGACGTCCTCGAGCCCTGCGGGCATCGCATCCGTGCCGTCGTAGTCGGCGCCCAGGCCCACCACGTGCGCGCCGGCCACCTCGCGCACGTGCTCGATGTGATCGGCGAGGTCGGCGATCCCGACCGGGGGAGGATCGCCGACCTCGCCCGCGAGCACCCAGTCGCGGCGGGCCGGCGACAGGAATGACGGGACGAAGGCGACCATGACGACACCGCCGCCGCTGCCGATCGCGGCGAGCACGTCATCGGGGACGTTGCGCGGGTGATCGCACAGGGCCAGCGCCGCCGAATGGCTGACCAGCACGGGCCTGGTGGTGACCGCGAGGGCGTCGCGCATCGTGTCGGGGGCCACGTGCGCGAGGTCGACGAGCACGCCGATCCGGTTCATCTCGCGCACGACCTCCCGGCCGAACTCCGTGAGCCCGCCGTGCCGCGCCTCGTCCGTGGCGGAGTCGGCCCAGTCCGTGGTGCGCGACCAGGTGAGCGTGAGATAGCGCGCCCCGAGGCGGGCGTACTGGCGGAGCACCGCGAGCGAGCCGTTCAGCTGCGCCCCGCCCTCGACGCCGATGAGGGACGCGATCCGGCCCTCGGCCATGGTGGCGCGCACCTCGGCGGCGGTGCGGGCGAACCGCAGATCCGAGGGGTACGCGTCGTCGAGGCGGTGCACGAAGTCGATCTGCTCGAGCGTCGCGGTCACCTGCTCGGCGCCGGTGAGCACCGGATCCACCCACACCGACCAGAACTGGCCGCCGACTCCTCCTGCACGCAGGCGCGGCAGGTCGGTGTGCAGGTCGGGGAGGTCCCCGTCCCAGCCCGAGGCGGCGTAGCCGTGCCGCACGCGCCGCGCCCAGGCGAGGTCGTTGTGCCCGTCGATGACCGGGATCATGTCGTTCATGCCCTCCGTCCGTCCAGCGCGCGGTTGATCCGCTCGGTGACGGCGGCGTCGACGCTCCGGGGCGCGCCGTCCAGGGAACGCACCGGTGCGGCGCCCCGGGTGCTGGAGCACAGCCAGAGCGCATCGGCGCGGAGGAGCTCCTCGACCGTGATCGCCCGCACCTCGACCCTGGCGCCCTCGGCCTCGAGCGCCGCGAACGCATCGCCCTGGGTCGTCCCCGGCAGCACGCCGAGCTCGGTGGGCACGGTCGTGTAGACGCCGTCGAGCCGTGCGATCACGGTGGAGTTCGGGCCTTCGAGCACGTAGCCGTCGATCGTCGTGAACACGACGTCGCTCGCGCCCCGGCGCCGTGCTTCGCGCAGCGCCGCCATGTTCACCGCATAGGAGAGGGTCTTCGCGCCCTGCAGGAGCCACGGCGAGGTCTGCGCGACGTCGTGGCGGTAGCCGCGGTCCAGCAGCACCACGTCGATCTCGGGCGTCGCGCCACCCCGGCGGTTGTCGGGCGCGAAGCCCAGGGCCCACCCGGTCGGCGCCTCTCCGGCGGCCTCGTCCCCGCGCGACATCACGAACTTCACGGCGCCGCGTGCGGCGTGCGCGCGCAGGGCGTCGGCCGCGGTGTGCACCGCCCGTCCCCAGAGCTCGCGGCGCGGCGCGGGGAGCTCGAGCATCTCGGCCGAGCGCGCGAACCGGTCCAGGTGTGCCTCGAGCGCCTGCGGGACGCCGTCGACCACGACGACGGTCTCGAAGATCCCGTCGCCGCGGGTGGCGGCCAGATCGGTCGCGGTGAGCAGGGCCTCACGCGGGTCGAGGGTCGTGAGGGCGTCGTCGATCGCGACGTCCGGTGCGAGATCGAGGCGGTGCAGGGTGAGGACGTGCACGGTGTCCCTTCGGATCAGGCGGCGTGGGCCGCGGAGTCGAGCGTGCGGGAGGCGTTCTGCCGCACCCAGTCGAGGTCGACCTCGTGTCCGAGCCCGACCGCGGCGGGCACCTGCACGATGCCGCCCCTGGCGATCACCGGCGGCACGATGACGTCGCGCGCGTAGTACTTGTCGGATCCGGAGACGTCGGACGGGAACGTGAAGTTCGGCAGCGACGAGAGCGCGACGTTGGCCGCGCGTCCGATCCCGAACTCGTGCATGCCGCCGCACCACACCGGGACGCCGGCGTCGCGGGCGACGTCGTGCGCGGCCCGTGCGGCGGTCAGGCCGCCCATGCGCGAGACCTTGATGTTGAGCACCCGCCCTGCGTCGAGGGCGAGCATGGTGTGCAGATCGGCGAGCTGCACGACCGATTCGTCGAGGCAGACCGGGGTGGAGATGCGCGCCTGCAGGCGCGCGTGCGCGAGGAAGTCGCGGGGGGCGAACGGCTGCTCGATCATCGTCAGCCGGTGCTCGTCCAGGGCGCGCAGCACCGCGCCCGATTCGGCGGTGTCCGGGTAGGCGCCGTTGGCGTCGACGTGCAGGTCGAGGCCGGGGTGCGCCGCGCGCACGGCGCGGACGGGCTCGACGTCCCAGCCGGGAGCGATCTTGAGCTTGACCCTGCCGTAGCCGGCGTCGATCTGCCGGCCCACCTCGGCGAGCAGATCGTCGATCGTGGCCTCGATCCCGAGCGAGACGCCCGCGGCGACCTCGGTGCGCGTGCCGCCGAGGGCCTCCGCGAGCGACCGGCCGGTCGCGTGCGCGTGCAGGACCCAGCCGGCCGCGGAGAAGCCGGCCTTCGCGAACTCGTGGCCGCGGATGCGCCGCCACGAGTCCTCGAGCTCCTCCGGCGTCTCCCACGTCGCACCGAGCACCGTCGGCGTCAGGTAGCGCTCCGCGATCAGCCAGGCGGTGTCTGTCGTCTCGGAGCCGTAGTAGGGGTCGGCCGGAGAGGCGATCTCGCCCCACCCGACGCGGCCGTCTGCGTCGGTCGCCTCCACCAGGAGGTGGGTCAGGCCGGTCTTGCGGTGCGAACTCGTCTCGAAGCCGTGCACGAGGGGCAGCTCCACCTCGAACAGGCGGATCCTGGTGATCCTCATTCGTCGCCCTCTGCGTCGAAGACGGCCTCCTCGGACCTGGCGGGCTCGTGCCGCTCGCCCTCGGGGTGGTGCAGGTGCAGATCGGCGGCCAGCTCGTCGCGCACGGCGAGACGGCGGCGGGCGCCCTTCGCGCTCGCCGTGGTGAGCGTGCTGAGCAGATGGCAGGCCGCGGCGACCGAGGTCGGCGAGTCGGCGTACGAGGCCGAGTGCGTGTGCACCGCGATGACCGCGGAAGCGATGTCGGTCAGGGGCGCGTCCGCGCTGTCGGTCACGAGCACGAGCTGCCCGCCGGCGCGGTGGAACAGCTCCCCGAAGCGCACCGTCTCCTCGCGGTACCGGCGCATCGTGAAGGCGACGAGCACGTCGGTGGCGCGCACGTCGGTGAGCACGGTGAGCGGGGTGAGCGCCCTGCCGTCCACGATGAACACGTTCGAGAGTGTCGCCCCGAGGTCAGCCCCGAGCAGCTCCGCATAGGCGGCGGCCTTGCCCCGTCCCGTGATGTAGCGACGCCGCGCGCCGAGGATGAGCGTCGCCGCCCGCGGCACGTCGCCGCTGCGGCTGAGGTCCTCGAAGGTGCGGGCCAGGGCGCGCGTCTCGGCCTCGATGACCTTGGCCTGCAGGCCCTCGGCCGAGAGGTTCGTGCGGAACCTGTCGCCGTAGCGCTCTCCCGGCGAGACGAGCGCCCGATCGCGCTCGCTCTCGGCGTCCTCGTTCGATGCGGTCATCGCGTCTCCTCCCGCTCCGGGCGCGCCACGGCCAGGTAGGCGGCCGTGGTCGGATCGATCCTGGTGCAGGCCACGAGCACGTGGCCGGCGGCGAACAGCCCGGTCAGCGCCTCTCGCACACGGGTGCGAAGGCGGTCGTGCGAGGCCCGCTCCTCCTCGTCGTCCGAGAGGGCGGGCGCCGCGGCGGGGACCGCCAGCCATGCGCCCTCGATCTCGGATCCGTCGGCGCGCGCGAGCGTCGTGGTGCGCACCCGGCCCCACTCGGACTCCGTGAGGGGCGGCGGCGTGGCTCCGCGGAGATCCCGGAAGGGATCCTCCGCGCGCTCCAGGGCCCATTCCACGAGGATCCGGTCCGTTCCCGGGCGGTCGTAGTAGTCCGGGACGAAGGCGATGCCCTCCGCGCCGAGGGAGGAGAAGTTGAAGTGCGCGTTGCGCGCCAGCACCGGGTCGAACGTCCAGCGCATCGCGCGGTGGCCCCACCCGCGCGCGACCTCTCGCTGATGCTCCTTGAGCAGTCGCCCCACGCCCTCGCCCTGATGGGTGGCGTCGACGACCGCCGCCTGGGAGTAGTGGAAGTCGTTCCCGGCCTCGTCGCGTCCTGCGAAACCATAGGCGAAGCCGATCAGATCGTCCTCGCCGGCGTAGACGCCCACCACGGAGCCGCCATTGCGCGCGAGGGCGCTCAGGAGATTCGGGTTGAGCGAGAACTCTGGCCGGTCATAACCGAAGACCCGCGTGTAGAGCGCCGCAGCCTGGCGGAACCCGACACCGGAGCGCAGAGTCACGGCGTGCAGCGGGCGAGCGGGGGTGTGAGGCACGATACGTTTCCTAAGACTTGGCACAGAGGGCTGTGAGAAGCGAAGTTATCGCACTCTAGGCGGCGGATCAAGGGATAGATATGATTCGTATAACGAGACGAGCGGAGTGTCATGACCGAGTATCGGAGTGCCAAGGCCCCCGGGCTCACGGATCGGCTGGAGCGCCTGACGCGCATCGAGTCCCCCTCTCTGGACGTCGCCGCCAGCAAGCGCATGACCACGCTGCTGGCCGAGTGGTGGGAGGGGCTGGGCGCCGTCGTGCGGATCGAGCGCACCGCCGCAGGGGCGAACCTCGTCGCCACCCTGGACGGGGCGGGGGAGCCGCTGCTGCTGGTGGGCCATTCCGACACGGTGTGGCCGCACGGTGCGATCGGGGGCGAGGTGCCCTGGTCGGTCGACGGCGACGTCGTGCGCGGGCCGGGCGTCTACGACATGAAGAGCGGCCTGCTCGTCATGGTCGCGGCGCTCGAACGTCTTCGCGGGCTTCCGCACCGCGCGGTGCGGGCGGTGATCGTGTGCGACGAGGAGGTCGGCTCTCCCACGACTCAGGCGCTGCTCCGCGAGGCGGCGGAGGGCGTCGCGGGGGCGATCGGCTTCGAGTCGCCGCATCCCGACGGAGCCCTCAAGGTCGGCCGCCGCGGCAGCACCAGGATCAGGCTCTCCGTGCAGGGCCGCGCCGCGCACGCCGCCCTCGACCCCGGGTCGGGGATCTCCGCGATCGACGAGCTCGTGGATCAGCTCGGGGCGATCCGCGGGATCGTCGCGGATCCCGCGCTGGAGTCCGAGGTGCTGTGCAACGTCGGGACGATCGCGGGCGGCGGCAGGGCCAACGTGGTGCCGGCGGCGGCCGAGGCCGAGATCGGTCTGCGCTTCCTCGACGGCGACACGGAGGCGGCCGTGCTCGGCGCACTGCGCGCGCTCGAACCCGTCCGCGAGGGCGCGGTGATCGAGGTCGAGGTGCTCAGCCAGCGGCCGGCGTGGAGCCCTTCGGCGGCGGACGGACGGCTGCTCGCGCGGATCGCGGCGGCGGGGCGCGGCATCGGCCAGGAGATCCTGGGCCGTCCGGCGAGCGGCGCCGGCGACACGAACCTGCTCGGCAGCCTCGGGATCCCGACGGTGGACGGGTTCGGTCCCCGCGGCGGCGGGGCGCATGCCGTGACGGAGCACGCCTCGCTGTCCTCGCTGGCCGAGCGGGTCGCCCTGCTGGAGGCGGTGCTCGCAGACGTCGGGAGCTGAGCGCCGGATCACCACACGCCGGCGTCTTCTCCGGGCGGCAGAGCGCGCCCGCGGGGCGCGATGAGCCAGGCCGTGCGCCGGCTGTGCGCCCAGGCGGCGTCGAAGGCCGCCCGGGGGTAGGTTCGCAACCCGTCGCCGCGGCCCGAGGGGAGCGGAGGGCAGGCCGGATCCGCGACCTGGACGTCGCCCTTCGCGTCGAAGCCGCGGAGGACGAGCAGGTGCCCCGCGGTCGCGTAGTCCGCGCCGGGCAGCGCGCCCTCGGCGAAGGAGATCGACGCGACGAGGGGGAAGCCCGCCGCGGTCAGTGCCTCGGCGTCCTGCAGGGACCGCAGCCGGGTCACGACGGCGTCGAAGCCGAGCTCGCCGGCGACCGCCGCGTTGAACGACCAGTTGCCGGTGCCGCCGTAGACCGCGTCGTAGACGGCGTGCGCGAGGTGGGGCACACGGGGGTCCGCTTCCGCGGAGGCCTCCCCGGGACCGCCGCGGGGGATGTCGGCGCCCCACGCGAGGAGGACCATGGCCAGCGAGGTCGGGGCGCACCAGGACGGTCCGCCGCCGCCGAGATCCTCCCTGGCGGGATGAGCCCGCTGCGAGAGCGGGACGACGGCGTCCGCCCCCGGCGGGGCGGTCGGAGCGCCCGTCCGGAGAGGGCGCTCGTCCGCCGGGGGCGAGGCGGCGGGTGCGCTGAAGCTCACGGCGACCAGGCGCAGGGCCGCCCGGTCGCCGGCGGCGAGGGAGATCCGCAGCTGCACGGCGTCGAAGGGGACGCCGTCGGCCGTGAGGACGTCGGTGTCGAGCCGGGGCGTGCCCTGGCGGATCGGCGGGGAGTCGGAGGGGGCGCTGCGCCGATCGCCGGGCGCGCCCCAGTGGGCGAGCTCCTGCCAGTCGTGCCAGACGCCGTCGACCGTGTGCGCCCTGATCCCGATCGCGGCGACGGCTCCCTCGTCCAGGTTCCAGGACGCGACCGCCTGGTCGGCGCCTTCGGCCCAGCCCGCCGCGAGCGGGGGAGACGTCCAGGTGCCGCCCTCCCACCCCCTGGTCGGGTCGGCGCGGACCAGCCGCGATCGCCAGAACGGAATCTCCGACATGGATCTCCCTCCGCGGGTACAAGGATCCGGTACGGATCTTTGCGCACTACGGGTCTCCGGTCAACCCTGGCGAGCGGATCGGATTGTGCGAGTGGAATCGAATGCACCGCAATATCTGTGCAGATTGTTTCAGGCAGATTGCGCGCAGTGCGCAAGATATCGATTGCACTTGGCGACCTTCGAAAGCCCGAGGAGTTTTCAACCCGAGGCCGATATTCGAGTATCTGGAACGAATACGTTGACCAATCGACCCTGCATACGGTTCCATGGCTCCATCCCCCGAGGTTCCGCAGGCGGATCCCGGCTCCATGGATGGAAGGACTCCCATGCGCACTCGCCCTCGCACACACCTGATCCGCGCGTTATCCGCGCTCGCCGGAGCGGCCCTCATCGCAGCCCCGGTCTCGGCAGCCCACGCGGCAGCGCCCGCGGGCGTCCGCACCGCCGACTCGTCCGCCGCCCCGTCGTCCGCCAAGGAGACCAAGACGATGCGGATCGCGACATCGGGCTTCGTGGACAGCTTCAACCCCTGGACGTCGATCTACCTCACGCCGACGAACGTGTTCCGGTACATGTACGAGAACCTCGTGCAGAACAGCGACGTCGACGGCTCGCCCACCAAGGGGCTCGCCGACCACTGGAAGGTCGAGGACGGCGGCAAGAAGTGGGTGTTCACCCTGCAGGACGGCCTGACCTGGTCCGACGGCAAGCCGATCACCTCCGCCGACGTGAAGTACACGTACGACCAGATGATGACGAACCCCGACCTCGCGGTCGCGAACGGCAGCTTCGTGGCGAACTTCGCCGCGGTCAAGGCTCCGGACGCCAAGACGGTCGAGATCGATCTGAAGTCGGCGCAGGCCCCCAACCCGGGGATCGAGGTGCCGATCCTGCCCCAGCACGTCTGGGAGAAGGTCGCGGATCCGGCCAAGTTCGCGAACGACAAGGACGTCGTCGGCTCCGGGCCGTTCCTGCTGGAGAGCTACAAGCCGAACCAGTTCATCACCCTCAAGGCGAACCCGAACTTCTGGCGGGGCGCGCCGAAGATCGACAAGATCCAGTACATCTACTACACGAACTCGGACGCGCAGGTGCAGGCGCTGCGCTCGGGCGACGTCGACTTCGTCTCCGGCCTCAACCCCACCCAGTACCAGGCGCTGAAGGGCGCCTCCGGTGTCACGGAGCACTCCGGCATCGGCCGGCGGTTCTCGTCGATCAGCTTCAACTCCGGGATGAAGACGGTCGACGGCCAGGCGTTCGGCGACGGCAACCCCGCGCTGCAGGACGTGAACGTGCGCCAGGCGATCCGCCTCGGCACCGACACGAAGACCCTGCTCGACAAGGTCCTGAACGGCCTCGGCACCTCCGCGACCAGCTTCATCCCCGCCTCGTACCCGCAGTGGACGCTGCCCGGCGACGACCCGGCCGTGAAGGCGCTCGCGTTCGACCAGGAGAAGGCGAAGCAGAAGCTCGACGACGCAGGGTGGAAGGCCGGCGCAGACGGGATCCGCGAGAAGGACGGCCGGCCGCTCTCGCTGCGGCTCTTCGTCGACTCCACGGACCCGACCCAGCAGGCCGTGTCCCAGTACTTCCAGCCGTGGATGAAGGCGATCGGCATCGACATCAAGATCGTCTCGACCGACTCCGACACCATCAACGCCGCCACGGTCGCGGGCAACTACGACATCTACTTCTCCGGCTGGAGCGTCAGCCCCGATCCGGACTACCAGCTCAGCATCAGCACCTGCGCGAGCCTGCCGACCAAGACGGACGGCACAGGGGCGACCTCGCAGGACGGCTGGTGCAACGCCGACTACGACGCGCTCTACAAGGAGCAGCTGGCCCAGACCGACCAGTCGAAGCGCGAGGCCGTCGTGCACAAGATGCTGGCGCTGAACTACACGGACACCGCGCAGATCAGCTACTGGTACGCGAACAACCTGGAGGCGTACCGGTCCGACCGCTTCACCGGATTCCGGACGATGCCGGCCAAGGGCGGCATCATCGCGAACCAGTCCGGCTACTGGGGGTTCATGGACGTCGCCCCGACCGGCTCCGCCTCGTCGGGATCCGGCGTGAACGTCGGCCTCGTGGTGACCGGCGGCGTCGTGGGCGTCGTCGTGGTCGGCGCGATCGTGTTCTTCCTCCTGCGCCGACGTCGCAGCGCCGACGTCGAGTGACCCTCGCGGTGGCCGCGGCGGACCCCGCCGCGGCCACCGCCTCCCGCAGCGTCACGCCGGAACCGGCCGGAAGAGAAGGCACATGAGCAATACAGCACCCGTCACGGAGACGGTGATCCTCGAGGAGCAGGGCGAGGCCAGAGTCCGCAGCGCCTCCGCCCTCAGATTCGCCGCGACCAAGGTCGGCGGCGCCGCGATCAGCCTGGTGATGGTCATCATCCTCGGCTTCTTCGCGTTCAAGATCCTGCCCGGCGACCCGGTCGCCGCGATGGCCAAGCAGCACCCCATGTCGAGCGCCCAGATCGCGCAGCTCCGTGCGCAGCTGGGCCTCGACAAGCCGCTGTGGCAGCAGTTCGGCGACTACCTCGGCAACGTGTTCACGCTGAACTTCGGCCAGAGCTACGTGTACAAGCAGAGCGTGGCCTCGCTCATCGGCGAGTACTTCTGGAACACCGTCCTGCTCACCGGCACCTCGGCCGTCCTCGCGATCGCGCTCGGCCTCTGGCTCGGTCAGAAGGCGGGATGGCGCCCCGGCTCCCTGTTCGACAAGATCACCACCGGCACCTCGCTCGTGCTGTGGTCGGTGCCCACGTTCTGGCTGGCGCTGATCCTGCTGATGATCTTCGGCGGCACGCTGCACTGGTTCCCGACCGGGGGGATGATCTCGCCGAACGCCCCGGAGGATCCGCTCGGCCAGGCCTTCGACGTGCTCTCGCACATGGTGCTGCCCGTCATCACGATGGTCGCGGTCGTGTACGCGCAGTACGTCATGGTGATGCGCGCCTCCGTGATGGAGGAGAAGAGCGCCGACTACCTCGTCACGGCCCGCGCGAAGGGGCTCAGGGACGACGACCTGCGGCGCCGGCACGCGGTCCCGAACGCGCTGCTGCCCACCGTCACGCTCGTGTTCATGCACATCGGCGGGCTCATCGCCGGAGCGGTCACCGTCGAGACGGTCTTCAGCTGGCCGGGTCTCGGCAAGCTCACCTACGAGGCGATCCAGGGACCGGATCTGCCTCTGCTGCAGGGGACGTTCGTCGTCTTCTCGGCGATCATCATCGTCATGAACCTGGTCGCGGACTTCGTGTACCGCCGGCTCGACCCGAGAGTGAGGCGCGGATGAGCGGCTCGACCGCAACCACCGCGCGCTCGCCGCGCAGCATGGCCTGGGCGCGTCGCGGCCGGGCGTTCGGCGGCTTCTGCCGCCAGTTCTCCCGCAGCAGGACCGGCATGGTCGGCGTGGGCTTCCTCGTGCTCATCATCGTGCTCGCGGTGCTCGCACCCCTGCTGGCCCCGTCCTGGATGCTCGATGTGACCAGGCTGCTGGACCAGCCGCGGTTCGCGCCGCCGTCCCTCGCGCATCCGCTCGGCACGGACGACCAGGGCCGCGAGATCTGGGTGCGCATGCTCTGGGGCGCGCGGGTCTCGCTGCTGGTCGGCTTCGCGGCGACCGTGGTGTCGATGACGATCGGCACGATCGTCGGGATCGCCGCGGGCCACTTCACGGGCTGGGGCGGCGGCCTGCTGATGCGGATCATCGACTTCTTCCTCGTGCTGCCCTCGCTGATCCTCGCGATCGTGCTCTCCGCGGTGCTGACCAGGGGCGTGTGGACGATCGTGATCGCGATCGGCCTGACCTCGTGGGCCGGGACCGCCCGTGTGGTGCGGGCGCAGACGCTGTCGGTGGAGTCCCGCGACTACATCGAGCGCTCCCGGGTGCTGGGTGCGGGGCACTGGCACATCATCGTCAAGCATCTGCTGCCCGCCGTGCTGCCGCTCGTGCTCGCCAACACGACCCTCACGGTCGGATCCGCGATCATCGCCGAGTCGACGCTGTCCTTCCTGGGGCTCGGCGACACGACCCAGCAGTCCTGGGGCACCGTGCTGAAGAACTCGATGGACGTGTCCGCCGCGACCGCCGGCTACTGGTGGTACATCCTCGTGCCCGGCATCGCGATCGTCCTGGTCGTGCTCGCCTTCACCCTCGTCGGCCGCGCGGTCGAGACCATCGTGAACCCGACTCTGAGGAGCCGCTGATGCCGGATCTGATCTTCGACGACGTCTCGATCACCTACCGCACGGGGGATCGCGGCGACCGCGGCGAGGTCGCGGCCGTCAAGAACATCTCGCTGACCCTGCCCGCCGGCGGCACGCTGGGCGTGGCGGGGGAATCCGGGTCGGGCAAGTCGACGCTCGCGATGAGCGTGCTCCGGCTGCTCCCCGCCAACGCCCGGCTGAGCGGTCGGGTGCTCCTCGGCGACACCGACATCGCGGATCTGCGCTTCGGCGAGCTCCGCGCGGTGCGCTGGGCGGAGGCCTCGATCGTGTTCCAGGGCGCGATGCACTCGCTGAACCCGGTGCGCACCGTGGGGCAGCAGATCCTCGAGGCGCTCGAGCTGCACGTCGCGGACGGGTGGCGCACCGACAAGGCCCGCAGGGCGCGCGTCGCGGAGCTGCTGCGCGCGGTCGACCTCGTCGCGAGCAAGGGCGAGGCCTACCCGCACGAGCTCTCCGGCGGCCAGAAGCAGCGCGTCATGATCGCGATGGCCCTGGCCTGCGAGCCCGATATCATCATCGCGGACGAGCCGACCACCGCACTCGACGTGATCGTCCAGAAGCAGATCCTGGACATGATCAGCACGCTGGTCACGGAGCGCGGGATCTCCCTCATGATGATCAGCCACGATCTGTCCGTGCTGGCGACCGCGTGCGAGCGGATCGCGATCATGCGCGACGGCGAGCTGGTCGAGGTCGGCGAAGCATACGAGGTGTGCACGAACCCGACCCAGGCCTACACGCGCCAGCTGGCGGAGGCGTTCCCGACCATCGGCGATCCCGCATCGCGCCTCAACCCGGTGTCCCGACGCGGCGCCGGCGAGCGCCCGCCTGCCCGCGAACTCGGCGACGAGGTGCTGCTGGAGGCCCGCGACGTCACGGTCACCTACCGCGGTCGCGGGGACGCCCTCCCCGCCGTGAAGAACGTCAACCTGCGCCTGCACCGCGGCGAGATCGTCGCGCTCGTGGGGCAGTCCGGGTCGGGCAAGACGACGCTCGCGCGCACGATCGTGGGTCTGCGCCGCGCGGACGAGGGCTCGACGATCACCTTCCGCGGCGCCGAGATCCCGCGTGGCGGACGGGCGCTGCGGGAGTTCCGCAGCCAGGTCCAGATGGTGCTGCAGGATCCCACCGCGGCGTTGAACCCGAAGCTCAGCGTCTACGAGTCGGTCGCGGAGGGGCTGCGGGTGCAGCGCTTCGCGGGCGACGAGAAGGAGCGGGTCGCACAGAGCCTCGCGGATGCCGAGCTCACCCCGCCGGAGCGGTTCTTCACCGCGATCCCGCAGGAGCTCTCCGGCGGACAGCGCCAGCGCGCCGTGATCGCGGGGGCGCTCGCGGTGGGGCCGCAGCTGCTGGTCGCCGACGAGCCGGTCGCGTCGCTGGACGCCTCGGTGCGCGGGGAGATCCTCGCGCTGCTGCTCTCGCTGCGCGATCGGCTGGATCTCAGCGCGCTCGTGATCACCCACGACCTGGGGCTGGCCTGGAACATCGCCGACACGGTCGCCGTGATGTACGAGGGCGAGCTCGTGGAGTACGGCCCGGCCGAGGAGGTCCTGCTCGACCCGCAGCACGAGTACACGAGGCGGCTGCTGGCCGCCGCGCCGAGCATCGAACGGCGCACGGCATGACGGTCGCGACGGTGCGGGCGAGTGCCGCCGTGATCGACCGGCACGCCTACCTGGATGCGGCGCCGCTGCAGCCGGGGGATCGGGTGCGGTTCGTCGCCCCGTCCGGCCTCGGCAGCGCGGAGAGCCTGGAGCGCGCGGTCGGCGCGTACCGCGACTGGGGGCTGGACGTCGTGGTCGGGGAGCACGTGCTCGATCCGCACCCGAGGGCGAGCTATCTCGCCGGAACCGACGACGCGCGCCGGCAGGACCTCGTGGATGCCTGGCTCGATCCCGACGCCGACGCGGTGGTCTGCGTGCGCGGCGGCTACGGCGCGATGCGTCTGCTCGACGGGATCGACTGGGAGCGCATGCGGGGCGCTGCGCTGCGCCGCGACGGCCGTCCCAAGCTGCTCACCGGATCCTCCGACATCACCGCGCTGCACGAGGCGTTCCGGGTGCGGCTCGACGTCCCCACGCTGTTCTGCCCGATGCCGGGCAACGACGTGTTCCGCGATTCCGCCACGATCCGCGACGACGTGCGGCGCTGGCTGTTCGAGCCCTGGGGCGGGCGAGAGCTCGTAGGGCCGAAGACCGAGGTGCTCGTCCCCGGCGTCGCCGCGGGACGGTTCACGGGCGGGAACCTCGCGCTGCTGGCCGGCGGGCTGGGTGCGCCGGAGGCGCGGGATCCGGCCGGCGGGATCCTCTTCCTGGAGGACGTCGACGAGGAGACCTATCGCCTGGACGGGTTCCTCGTGGCGCTCGCCAGGGCCGGCCGGCTCGCCGCGGCCTCCGGGATCGTCCTGGGGTCCTGGCACAAGTGCGGCGATCTGGCGGCGGTGCGGGCGCTCGCCGAGGAGATGCTCCCCGCGTTCGGGGTGCCGGTGCTCTGGGAACAGGGGTTCGGGCACGACCCGGACGCGCTGAGCATCCCGCTGAACGTCGACGGCGTGCTGCGCGCGGAGGACGGCGGCATCCGACTGAGCGTCGGCGGGGTGCTCTGATGCCCCTCGTGCTGCCCGTCCTCGACCCGCGCGTGCGCTGGTCGATCCGCATCCTGGACAGCGCGTCCGGCGCGGTGCTCGCCGAGCACGCCCCTGACACGGTGTGCGAGACCGCGAGCATCGGCAAGATCTTCCTGCTGATCGAAGTCGCGAAGAGGATCGTGAGCGGCGAGCTCGATCCGGATCGGCGCATCGAGATCCCCGAGGAGCACAGGGTCGCCGACTCCGGACTGCTCTACCGGATGCGCGACCAGCGCATGACGGTGGCCGATGCGGCGCTGCTCGTCGGCGCGGTGAGCGACAACCTCGCCACGAACGCGCTGATCCACCTGTGCGGCCTCGAGACGGTGCGCGCCGTCGCGCCCGCGCTGGGCCTGAAGGACACCTCGCTGCACGACTACATCCGCAACGAGCGCACCCCGGACCTGCCGTGGACGCCGTCCTACGGCACCGGCGCAGAGCTCGCCGACGTGATGCGCCGGCTCGGGGCCGGCGAGGTCGTCTCCGCGGAGGTGAGCGCGCAGGTGCTCGACTGGCTCGCCGCGGACACCGACACCTCGATGGTCGCGGAGGCGCTGCTGCTGGATCCGCTCGCGCACGTCGACCCCGAGTATCAGGGCATGGTGCTGCGGCACAAGACGGGCAGCACGTCCTTCGCGCGCATCGACGTCGGTCGCGTCGAGGGGCCGGCCGCCGCGGTCGCGTACGCGGTGGCGGCGAACTTCAAGGGGTCGGAACAGGATCTGCGCGCGAGCGTGACCGATGCGATGCACGCGATCGGCGAGCGCATCAGGGCCCACGTGACCGGACGCCGCAGGGACGACGAGCGCCTCGCCTGAGGCGGGGGAGGAGGAGCGGATGGGCATCGGGTTCGAGGAGCTCGAGCGGGAGATCCCCGGGCTGCGGTTCTCCGCGCTCGCCGTCGACGTGGACTCCGGCGAGACGCTGTTCCGCCATGGCGCCGAGCGCGTGCTGGACACCGCGAGCGTCGGGAAGGTCTTCCTGCTGCACCGGCTGCTCGCCGAGGCGGACGTCGGCGCCCGCTCGCTCGAGGACCGCGTCACCCGTCGGCCGTCGGAGTGGATGGACGACTCGGGCCTCTGGTACCTGCTGCAGGCCGACACGCTCTCGCTGTACGACGTGGCCGCACTGATCGGCGCCGTCAGCGACAACGCGGCGACCAACACGCTGTGCCGCGTGATCGGGCTCGGCGCCGTGCAGGAGCACACCCGCGCGCTCGGCTACACCCGGTCCGGCCTGGACGACGTCGTGCGCTGGCCGCTTCCGCCGGGGGCTCCGCGCACGCTCTCGCACGCGAACGCGGAGGAGATGGTGCGCTTCGTCTCGCGCACCGCGACGGGCGCTGACCTCGGTCCCGCGTCGACGGACACCCTGCAGCGATGGCTCGGCGCCGGCATGGATCTGTCCATGGTCGCGGCGGCGTTCGGCCTGGATCCGCTCGCGCACTACTACTTCGACCGCGACGTGTGGCTCTGGAACAAGACGGGCACGATCTCCACCGTGCGGGCCGACATCGGCCTGGTGATGTCGGCACGGCGCCGGATCGCCTATGCCGTGCTCGCGAACTGGGAGCGCGACGCCGAGGCCCGCGACCGCGTGCTGGCCGTCATGCGCCGCGCGGGCGACGTGCTGCGCGAGGCGATCGCCGCCGGCGGCGGCGGGGCACCCGACTGAGCGGCCTCGTCGTCGCGGCGCCCGTGAGGATCGCGTGAGGGCCGCTGCGCCACGCCGCGTGAGGATTCCGTGAGGGGCGCCCGGTGGCGCGGGATTCCGGCCCTAGGCTTCGTCGTGTGAGCAGTCAGACCGTCATCGGCGCGCAGAGCGCAGCACCTGCGAGGAGCCCCCTGCGGCTCGCGCTCATCGTGGGCGCTCTCGGCGTCGTCTTCGGCGACATCGGCACCAGTCCGATCTACGCGCTGCAGACCGTGTTCAATCCCGGGGATCCGCACCCGATCCCGCTCACGACGGAGAACCTGTACGGGGTCGTCTCGCTCATCGTGTGGTCGGTGATCCTGATCGTGACGGTCACCTACGTGCTGCTCGCGATGCGGATGGACAACGATGGCGAGGGCGGCATCATGGCGCTGCTGACCCTGCTGCGCCGCTGGGCGCCGAAGGGGCGCACGCGCACGGTGGCCGTCCTTTCCGGGCTCGCCGTGCTGGGCGCCGCGCTCTTCCTCGGCGACAGCATGATCACCCCGGCGATCTCGGTGCTGTCCGCGGTCGAGGGGTTGAAGACCATCAATCCGGGCCTGGACGAGTGGGTCGTCCCGATCACCGCCACGATCCTGCTGATCCTCTTCCTCATCCAGAAGCTGGGGAGCTCCGTGGTCGGCCGGCTCTTCGGGCCGATCATGGCGGTCTGGTTCGTCGTCATCGGCGTGCTCGGGATCGGCGGCATCGCGCACGATCCGCAGATCCTGCAGGCGCTGCTGCCGACCTATGCGATCGAGTTCATGGTCGGCCACTTCGACATCGCGTTCTTCGCGCTCGCCGCGGTCGTCCTGTCGGTGACGGGCGCCGAGGCGCTCTACGCCGACATGGGTCACTTCGGCCGCAAGCCGATCTCGTTCGGATGGCTGTTCCTCGTCTTCCCCGCACTGGCGCTCACCTACCTCGGACAGGGGGCGCTGCTGCTGGAGGACAAGGCGAACATGTCGGCGCCGTTCTTCCTGCTCGCGCCTGAGTGGGGCAGGATCGCGCTCGTGATCCTGGCCACCGCGGCCACGGTGATCGCCTCGCAGGCCGTGATCTCCGGCGCCTTCTCGGTCGCCGCTCAGGCCTCAGGGCTCGGCTACCTGCCGCGGCTGCGGGTGACGCACACGTCCACCGAGACGCACGGCCAGATCTACGTGCCGTGGATCAACTGGCTGCTCATGGTGTCGGTGATCACCCTGGTGTTCGTCTTCCGCAGTTCCGCGTCCCTCGCGTTCGCATACGGGATGGCGGTGATCGGCACGATCACGATCACCACGCTCCTGTTCTTCTACCTGGCCCGGCGGCGCTGGAAGACCCCGGGGTGGATCCTCGCGATCGGCGCGGTGTTCCTGCTCTCGGTCGACCTGCTGTTCCTCGCGGCCAACGCCACCAAGTTCGTGCACGGGGCCTGGCTGCCG
>NZ_NCKN01000279.1 GCF_002257455.1 Microbacterium sp. 13-71-7 | reverse complement strand
TGGTGCCAGGTCGACGTGGGCGAGGCCAACGGCGGCGTCCGCGGCATCGTCTGCGGCGCGAGCAACTTCGCCGTCGGGGACAAGGTCGTCGTGACCCTGCCCGGCGCCGTGCTGCCCGGTCCCTTCCCGATCGCCGCCCGCAAGACCTACGGGCACGTCTCCGACGGCATGATCGCCTCCGCCCGCGAGCTGGGTCTCGGCGACGAGCACAACGGGATCCTGATCCTCTCCGAGCTCGGCGTCGACGCCCCCGTCGGCACCGACGCGATCGCGCTGCTCGGCCTGGACGACGTCGCGGTCGACGTGAACGTCACGCCGGACCGCGGCTACGCCTTCTCGCTCCGCGGCATCGCCCGCGAGTACGCGCACGCGACAGGGGCGGCCTTCCGCGACCCCGCCGACCGCGACTTCGCCGAGCTGCAGCCCGGCAGCGGTCGCACCGCCGTGGTCGAGGACGCGGCTCCGATCCGCGGCGCCGTCGGCGCGACCGAGTTCGTCACGCGGGTGGTGCGCGGCGTGGATCCGTCCCGTCCCACCCCGCCCTGGATGATCGCCCGTCTCACCCTGGCGGGCATGCGCTCGCTCGGCGTGCTGATCGACATCACGAACTACGTGATGCTCGAGCTGGGCAACCCGGTGCACGGCTACGACCTGGACAGGCTCGACGGCGACATCGTGGTCCGCCGTGCCGCGCAGGGCGAGAAGATGGTCACGCTCGACGGCCAGGAGCGGACCCTGCACACCGAGGACCTCCTCATCACCGACGGATCGGGTCCGATCGGCCTCGCCGGCGTCATGGGCGGCGGCACGACCGAGATGAGCGAAACCACGCGCAATGTGCTGATCGAGGCGGCGACGTTCGACCCGATCACGATCGCGCGCTCCGCCCGTCGGCACAAGCTGCCCAGTGAGGCGTCCAAGCGGTTCGAGCGCGGTGTGGATCCGCTCATCCCGTTCGCCGCCGCGCGTCGCGTCGCCGACCTCATGGTCTCCCTCGCCGGCGGCACGCTGACCGAGGAGGGCGGCGCGCTCTTCGCCGAGGTCTTCATCGAGGGCATCGACCTTCCGGCGGGCTTCGTCCAGGGTCTGATCGGCGTCGACTACACCGACGACGAGGTGACCGGTGCGCTCGAGACGATCGGCGCCGAGGTGACGGCCGTCGAGGGCGGCTGGAACGTGATCCGGCCGAGCTGGCGCCCCGACCTCACCGACAAGTGGTCGCTGGCCGAGGAGGTCGCGCGCATCCACGGACTGGACAGGATCCCGTCCGTGCTGCCGACGCCGCCGTCCGGTCGCGGACTCACCGACCTGCAGCAGGGCCGCCGCCGCGTCGCGAACGCCCTGGCCGCCGCGGGACTCGTGGAGACCCCGGCGTTCCCGTTCACCACCCAGGAGCAGAACGACCTGCACGGCTCCGCGTCGGGGGAGAGCATCCCCGGTGTGCGCCTCGCGAACCCGCTCGACGGGCAGGCGCCGTTCCTGCGCCGTTCGCTGCTCCCCGGCCTGCTGCAGATCGCGCACCGCAACATCGCCCGCGGACTCGTGGATCTCGCGATCTTCGAGACCGGTGTCGTGTTCCTGCCCGAGCCCGGTGTCGTCTACGGCACCGACGAGGTGCCGCCGCTGGGCGTCA
This sequence comes from Microbacterium sp. 13-71-7, assembly GCF_002257455.1. Lineage (GTDB taxonomy): Bacteria > Actinomycetota > Actinomycetes > Actinomycetales > Microbacteriaceae > Microbacterium. Next base: position 2,984 of record NZ_NCKN01000279.1, on the reverse strand, counting down.
GGCCCTCGGATGAGACGCTCGCGGCCCTCGATGCGTCGATCCCGCCGCAGGCGCGCCTCGTCGCGGCGCTGTTCACCGGGCACGTCACCCCCCGTCAGCCGGGGCGTGCGGCCGAGGAGTACGGACTCAGCGAGGCGCTCGACGCCGTGCGCGTGATCGCGGAGGCGGCCGGTGTCGAGATCGACGTCGTGCAGGGCACCAGAGCGGCGCTGCACCCGGGACGCACCGGCGTGCTGCAGGTGCGCGACGCCTCCACCGGCTCCACGACCGAGGTCGGCTACGTGGGCGAGCTGCACCCGCAGGTCTCGGCCGACGCCGACCTGCCGGGTCGCGCGGTCGTGCTCGAGCTCGACCTGGACGGCGTGCTGGCGCTGGCGGGGGAGCGCGTCGTCGCGGCCTCGCTGTCGACCTACCCCGCTGCCACGCAGGACGTCTCGCTCGTCGTCGACGCGGGGATCCCCGCCGCCGAGGTGAGCGCGGCCCTGGCCGAGGGCGCGGGCGCGCTCCTCGAATCGGTCCGCCTCGTGGACGACTACCGCGGCGAGGGCGTCGCGGACGGATCCAAGAGCCTGAGCTTCGCGCTGCGCTTCCGGGCCGACGACCGCACCCTGACCGCCGCCGAGGCGACCGAGGCGAAGCTCGCCGGCGTCGCCGTCGCTGCCGAGCGGTTCGGGGCCCAGATCCGCGACTGAGACGCGACGCACGACAGGGGAACGCCTGCACGATGGATCCGCGGATCCGGTCGTGCAGGCGTTCCTTCGTCGTGCATCCGTCGCACGACGTGCGCGACGAGCCCGAACCGCTCCTGACGAGCCCGAACCGTTCCTGGCTAGACTGACCGGCAGTGACACGGGGTGCCGCATCCGCGGCTGAGAACACACCCGTCGAACCTGATCTAGGTCGTACTAGCGAAGGGATGTCGCGATGAGCGCGCGTCTGGAAACGTCGTCCGAATCCGTGGTGGACTCCGCCGCGGACCTTCTCACGGAGCTGCGGGCGGAGCCCCCGCTCGTGCACTGCATCACGAACGCGGTGGTCACCGGCTTCACCGCCAACGTGCTGCTCGCGCTGGGAGCAGCGCCCGCCATGGTGGACATCACGGGCGAGGCCGGCATGTTCGCCGCGATCTCGTCCGGGCTGCTGGTGAACCTCGGCACGCCCACCCCCGAGCAGCGCTCCGCGAGCCTCGAGGCCGTCGGCGGCGCCCGCACGGCGGGCACCCCGTGGGTGCTGGATCCGGTCGCGGTCGGCGCGCTGCCGGTGCGCACCGCGCTCGCGCAGGACCTGCTCGCGCTGCGTCCCACGCTCATCCGCGGCAACGCCTCCGAGATCCTCGCCCTCGCCGGGCGGAGCCAGGGCGGGCGCGGCGTGGATGCATTGGATGGCACTGAGGCCGCGGCCGACGCGGCCCGCGAACTGGCAGGGATCACCGGGGGAGCGGTGGCCGTCTCCGGCCCCGTCGACCTCGTCGTCGATGCGGATCACGAGATCCGCATCGGGAACGGAGACGTCCTGCTCACCCGCGTCACCGGGGGTGGCTGCGCGCTCGGCGCCGTGATGGCGGCGTTCCTCGGCGCCGCGCGACGGACGGGCGACAGCCCCGTGGTCGCCGCCGCGGCGGCCACGCTGGTCTACACGCTCGCCGCCGAGGACGCCGCGGCGCGCGCCGAGGGGCCGGGGTCCTTCGCCGTCGCCCTCCTCGACGCCCTCGCCGCGATCCGGCCCGGGTCCCTTCCGGCGCGTGCCAGGGTCGAGGCGGGGAACGCCGCGACGGCGGAGGTCGCGGCATGACGCCGACCGGCTTGGCGACCGCGCCTCGGACCACGAGCGCCGCTCCGGCAGGACAGCGCAGGAGGCTGGCGGCCGACGACCTCGCCCTCTACCTCGTCACGGATCCCGCGCTCAGCGGCGCGCGCGGCATCGCGGCGGTGGTCGACGCGGCGGTCTCGGGCGGCGTGCGGTTCGTGCAGCTGCGCGACAAGGATGCCGACGATGCGGCGATCGTCGAGCAGCTCGTGGCGCTCTCCGCGGTCATCGCGGGGCGGGCCCGGCTCGTCGTGGACGACCGCCTCGACGCCGTCGTGGAGGCGCGGCGCCGCGGTGCGCGTGTGGACGGGATCCACCTCGGCCAGTCCGACGCCTCGCCGCTCGTGGCGCGCGCGGTGCTCGGCCCCGATGCGATCGTCGGGCTCACCGCCCACACGCCCGCGCATCTCGATGCCGTGCGGGCACTGCCCTCCGGCACCGTGGACTACCTCGGCGTGGGGGTGATCCACCCGACGAGCACCAAGCCGGACCACCCGGCACCTCTCGCCGTGGCAGGGTTCGCCGCGTTCGCCGCCGCGAGCCCACTGCCGTGCGTCGCGATCGGCGGCATCGAGCGGACCGACGTGGCCGCGCTGCGCGCCGCGGGAGCGGCCGGGGTCGCGGTGGTGTCCGCGCTGTGCGCGGCGCCGGATCCGCGGATCGCCGCGCGCAAGCTGCTCCGCGCCTGGGGCGCGGGCGGGGTGCCCCGCGTGCTCTCGATCGCGGGCAGCGACCCGTCCGGAGGGGCGGGGATCCAGGCCGATCTCAAGGCCATCGCGGCGAACGGCGGATACGGGATGGCCGCGATCACCGCGCTGACCGCGCAGAACACCCGCGGCGTCAGGGGCGTGCACCTCCCGCCGGCCGCGTTCCTGCGCGCCCAGCTCGACGCGATCAGCGAGGACGTGCGCATCGACGCCGTGAAGATCGGGATGCTCGCCGGATCCGCGGTGATCGAGGAGGTCGGATCCTGGCTGCGGGAGCACCGGCCGCCCACCGTGGTCCTGGATCCGGTCATGATCGCCACCAGCGGCGACCGGCTGCTGGACGCGGAGGCAGAGCACGCCCTGCGCGCCCTGCTGCCCCTGGCCGATCTCCTCACGCCGAACCTGCCAGAGCTCGCCGTCCTCGCGCGTGAGTCGGCGGCCACGAGCTGGGGCGGCGCCCTCGCCCAGGCG
>NZ_NCKN01000278.1 GCF_002257455.1 Microbacterium sp. 13-71-7 | reverse complement strand
GACGGAGCTTCAGCAGCTGCTGGAGCAGATCGCGTCGAAGACGGATCAGATGTCGCAGGAGTACGTCTCGCGGGACAAGTCCTCCGCAGGACGCTTCGCGTAAGGTGATGCGACCGCGGGCGTGATCCCGGGCTCTGAGCCTGTCGAAGGGTTCGGATCCACGTCCGCGGCGTTTCCGGTTCCGATCGGCGCGATCCGCGTCGGTGGGAGCCGGTGATGCGGCACCACAGCATCAGAGGCACACGGAGGGAAGCAGGGGGACCATGGCTGTTCAGATCGGCTTTTTCGACTCGATCCTGGAAATGACGAAGAAGCTCGTTCAGGAGCTCGAGCAATCGCCGGACGCGTGGAAGGCCAAGGACGCCTCGGGTGGCAACACGGAGACGACCGCATCCTTGCACGAGCAGCTCGTCGGGGCGGCGAGTGACATCACCAACGCAACCAACAGGATCGTCGTCGAGGTCAACCAGATGCACGACAGTGTTCGGGCCGCGGTGCTTGCGCTCATGGCGACAGACCAGAGCGCCGCCGATGACGGCAAGCTCATCCTGTCGATGCTCGACAACGTCGAGGCGCAGGCTCCGACATCGTCGAGCTCCAGCTCGACGGGTGGGCTCAAGTGATCGGATCTCGAGTGATCCGCGGCTTCGGAATCGCGGCGGCCGGTTTGGTCATTGCAGGAATGACATCAGCAGCGGCATCCGCGGACGATCTCTCGAGCGGGACCTGGTACTACACCGCGCTGCACGTGCAGGAGAATCTGGACGCGGGGTTCACCGGCAAGGGCGTGAAGATCGCGGTGATCGACACGCAGATCAACCCATCCATCTCGCCACTGCAGGGCGCGAACCTGACGGTGGTGGACAAGAGCTACTGCTACGACGCGCAGGGGAATCCGGTCCCTCCGACGTCGACCGACTATACGGCGGCCTTGCACGGAACGCGTGTGGCCTCGCTCATCGTCGGCACCGGCGAGGCAGCGCCAGGACAGGTGCCGATCCGCGGCGTGGCTCCGCAGGCCCAGGTGCTGTTCTACAGCTCGGGCGTAGCCACCACAGCCACCCAGTCGCTCGCGTGCCTCGATAGCGCCGGAAAGGAACGCGGTCTGGACGCCGTCTCCGAGGCGATGAACGACGCCATGGACGCGCACGCGGACATCCTCTCGATCTCCCTGGGCGGGGGCTACTCGGACGCTATGAATCGCGCTCTCGCCCGTGCTCTGGCGCTCGGCATCCCTGTCGTGGCCGGTCTGACGAACGACGCGCTCGCTGCGACGGGTGAACTTCCGGCGGTGGCGAACGGTTCCGTCGGTGTGCAGGCGATCGATGCCACGGGTGCGGTTCAGAAAGCCGGCGGGTTCTCGAATCAGAACCTGTCGGTGAAGGTTGCGGCCCCGGGCGTGGGCATCATCGCTCAAGGCACGGCGGAATCCTGGGATGCTCAGGAACTCGATGGGGGCACATCGCTGGCGACGCCGATCGTGGCGGGGTTCCTTGCGGACATGAAGAGCAAGTTCCCGTCGGCGACGTGCAATCAGCTGCTGCAGACGATGATCCGCAATACCGGCGGCACGCATCACGAGCCGCAATGGGGCAGCGATCTCGGGTACGGCACGATCTCCCTGACGCAGATGCGGGAGGACAATCCGCTCGCGTATGAGGATGTGAACCCGTTCTTCGATCCGAAGGCGTCGCAATCACAGGGACCGACGGTCGATGACGTACGGGCGGCGAAGGGCGCGGAGGCTCTGAAGCCCACGGCGGGCTCGCAGACGACGACGCCGCAGACCGGAAAGCCTTCGGCGGATGGTGCAAGCGAGGGGACGCCGACATGGGTACCGTTCGCGATCGGCGGAGGAGCGCTGCTGCTGATCGTCGTGGGTGGCGTTATCGCCGTCGTCATGAGCTCCCGACGCCGCAGGGGCGCAGAGTCTGCGCAGGCGGTCGGCGAACCCGCGAGCGACGGGGATCACTTCATGCATGCACCGACCGGAGCTGGTTCGGGCTCTGACCAAGGGGGAAGAGGATGACGGAGAACTACGTCTGCTACGCCAAGGCCGAGGATGAGCTGAACGCCATCCACAAGGTCGAGGACTGGCACATCAGCAACACGGCGCCGCTGCGCTTCTCGCTGCAGGCGCTGGGCAAGGCACTGGAGACGCTTGTCGCGCATGAGGAGGTGTGGCGCGGCGAGACCGCCGATGCGGCACGCCAGCGGATGGCCGAAATGGCCGAGCGCTTCAAAGTCATCGACTCGGCGGTGGGCGACATCGTCACTGCCGTCGACGCGGCGAACACCGCGCGTCGCACGGCATCGGGCGGCGAGCTCCCCAGTGCACAGGTCGACCCGTTCTGGGCGAACGCGGTGAAGACCGGAGCGACCGTCATCCATCCCGCTCTCGGACCGCTGGCTGCCGACAAGGCGCTCGAGGTGATCGGCGACTGGATGTCGGGCCAGCGCGAAGCGAAGGCCCGTGAGACGGTCAATGCTGTAGGTGCCGCTCTCGCGCCGCCTGCGGCGGACATCGCGACGGCCCGGGCGAAACTGAGGGGCGCGGGGAACACGCAGCTTCATACGGGCGGTCCCGACGCCGGCTCGGCTCCGGGCGGTGACAACGGCGGTCAGACCGGGACTAGTGGGCCCAGTGGCTACAGCGGTCCCAGCGGTGGCTACGCGGGTGGCGGCTATCCCGGCGGGTCTGGTGGTGGCGGTGGGATCCTGATCACGGAGAACCCCGGCCCGGTCTACCCGGGCGACCCCGGTCACCCGGGATACCCCGGAGACCCGGGTTACCCCGGTGGTCCGGGGCGCCCCGGCTACCCCGGCGGTCCCACGATCGATGACCCGAACCCGATCGGTCACATCCCCGGCCCGGGCGGATCCGGATCCGGCGGACTTGGTCATGTGCCCGGTGGCGGCGGTTCGCTGCCCGGTGGCCTCATCCCCGGCGCGATCGGCGGCGGTGGGGCGGCAGCCCTCGCCTTCGGTGCGCGCGGGGGGCTGGGCGGCTTGAGCGGCGCGGGTGCGGGCCTGTCCGGCGTGAAGCCCGGCGGGCTCCTCGGGGGCACGACCGGCGGCACCGGCGGTCTGCTCGGAGCCGGCGGTCCTGGTGCTTCCGGTTCCGCCGCGCAGGGCGCGACCGGGATGGGCGCGCGCTCGGGTGGCGGCATGATCGGCGGGCAGGGCCAGGGCGGATCCGACGAGGAGAAGCAGCGTCGAGGCGGCTCGATGGGCCCGATCGCACCGCATCTCGAGGACGATGAGGAGCCGATCCCCCTTCCGAAGAGCGGCCGCGCGGGCTCCCGCGACGACGTCGGCGAGAATCGACTCGCCTGACGTGAGGCGCGGCAATGCCGGCTGGTCCGCGTCCCTTCGCACTTCTCGCGGACGCCCGGCCGCCGGGTAGGGTGCTGTGGTGGCCGGAGGAGTGATCGAGCGACGACGGATCGCGCTCGCGGGGGAGCAGGCGCGGGTCGATCTCGCGCTGCCCTTGGACGAGGCGCTGTCCGACGTGCTCGCGGCCCAGGGGCTCGTCGACCGCCTGAGCGGACCCATCGCCGCCACGGCTCGTCTGGTCGTGCTGGATCCACTCGGCTATGAGGTCGCACCGGCGACCGTCGCGGAAGACCTCGTCGAGGGCGGGCTGTACACGGTCGTCGACCTCGGCGCCTCGGTGACGGGCACCCCGCAGGGCCGGCGTCGGCACGACATCGCCGAACGCGCCGACCACGGCTCGCGCTGGGTGCTGCTGACCGTCGCCGCCCTGCTCCTGCTGCTGGCGACGGTCGCGGCAGGAGGGCTGGTCCCGGCGTGGGCGCGGCTCGCGATGGCCCTCGTGGCCGCCGTCGGCGCCGCCGTCACCGCCGTCGTCTGGACCCGCGACGACACCTCCGAAGCGCGCCTGCTGCGCGGCGTCCTCGCCCCCGGCGTGCTGGCGTTCGCGGCCGGCGCGCTGCTGATCCCGGCCGGCCTCGCCGCCGCTGTGCAGCTCTCGGTGGCAGCAGGACTGCTCGCGGCAGCCGTCGTGACGATGCTGATCGCCCTGCTGACACGGATCCGCCGGATCAGGTCCGCGGCGGGGACCGTCGCCATCCTGCTCGTGGTGTTCGGCGCGGTGTGGGGCATCGCCCTGCTCGCGCACGTGGGCGTCGCGCCGTCGGCCGCGGTGAGTCTCGGCCTGGTCCCGTTGCTGCTGCGGGCGCTGCCCAGCGCGCTCGTGAACCTGCCCGAAGGCGCCTTCATCGATTACGAGCACTTCATGAGCAGCCGGTGGACGGTGCGCGGCACGATCCCCGAGGCGGTGACGGAGGTGCGCATGCAGAGCGTGCGCGGGGTCGTGGACGACTCGTCCGCACGCCTCGCGGCGGGAACCGAGCTGCTCTCGGGCGCCGCGGTACTGTTCGCGCCATTCGTCGTGCTGCAGCCCTGGGGAGAGGACCCGTTCGTCGTCGCGGGCGGCTGCGTGCTGCTCGTCTCCGCCGTGCTCGCCCTTCTGCTCGTCCCCCGGCACACCGGATCCCACCTGCTGCGCTGGACGCCGCGCGTCGCGGCCGCGCTCGTGCTGATCGTCGCCGTGGCCGGATTCTCCGGCGGAGCGACGGGCGGATCCGCGGTGGTGCCCTGGGCCGGGGAGCTCGGAGCCGGGGGGATG
>NZ_NCKN01000277.1 GCF_002257455.1 Microbacterium sp. 13-71-7 | reverse complement strand
CTCCCGCGTCCGGACCTCGTCGTGGTTCCGGCGATCACCGACCCCTCGGGCGCGGAGGAGGCGGATCTGCGGTCGTTCATCGAATCCGCGCACGCTTCCGGCGCTCGCATCATGGGCGTCTGCGCCGGCGCCCGGGTGCTCGTCGAGACATCGGTGCTCAAGGGGAAGAAGGCGACGTCCTTCTGGTCCGACATCGACGGGCTGTCGTCGGCGCACCCGGAGACGACCTGGGTGCGAGGCCAGCGCTGGGTGGAGGACGGCGACGTCCTCACCACGGCGGGCGTGAGCTCCGGCATCGCCGCGAGCCTGTTCGCCGTGCAGCAGCGGGCGGGCACGGCCGAAGCGCTACGGATCGCCGAAGACGTCCGCTACCCGCATTGGGAACCGGATGCTCCGACGGACATCCCCGTCAACACGGTCTCCCTCGCGGACTACCCCTACGTGCTCGGCGCCACCCTGCCGTGGGGTCAGCCCCGCTACGGCCTCGGCCTCACGCCCGGTGTGGACGAGATCGAGGTCGCCGCAGCCGCCGAGCTCTATGGCGGAGCCGCCTTCACCGCGCACATGGTCCCTGTCGCCCGAACCGCCGAGGTCACCACACGGCACGGCATGAAGCTCCTCGCCACCCCCGTCACGAAGGCCGGCCGGCTCGACCGCCTCGTCATCCCCGGAGCGGCCTCATCCGCGCCGTTCGCCGAGGCCGTCCCCGACGTCCCGGTGTTCCTGCCGGCCACGGCGGCCGGCACGGGCAACACCAGCTTCGATCCGATCCTCGTCGACATCGCCCGCACCGAGGGCCGTCATACCGCCGAAACCGCCGCCAAGTACATCGAGTACCCCCTCCCTCCCCTGCCGCAGCAGGACGGCACGCCCACTCGCGTCGTCACGATCGCCATCATCGGGGTCCTCGTGGCGGTCACGGTCGGGGTCTCCCCCGCGGTCGTCAGCAGGACTCGTCGTCGTGCGCGACTCCGCTGAGTCGACATGCCGGCGCGACCGCTCATCTGCCGTCGCGGGAGACGTCAGGATCCTTCATCGACCTGCGCCCTCAGCCGGGCGTTCTCATCCTGCAGGGGAAGGACCATGGCGATCCCGGCGAGATTGAGGCCCTCGGCGAGCAGTCTCCCGATGCGGCGCAGCCGGTCCAGATCGTCGGCGCTGTAACGGCGAGTGCCCCCCGCGGTCCGGGCGGGGGTGAGCAGACCGGCCGTCTCGTACGCGCGGAGGTTCTGCACCCCCGTCCCGACGAGGTCCGCCGCGACCGAGATCCCGTAGACGCCCTGCGCGGCGCGGGGTTGGCGGTCATCCACGATCTGATCCTTCCGGCGGAAATGTTCTCTTGCATTAGTCTGACACGGGTGCTATAACAAATCTATAGCGCAGGGCATAGATCCTGACGAATGGATCCGTGCCCCATGAAGCATCTTCAACGAGGACATGGAGGTGGTTACGATGCTGATGCGCACCGATCCGTTCCGTGAGCTGGATCGACTCACCCAGCAGATGTTCGGAACAGATGGAACCCTCGCCCGACCCTCGGTCATGCCGATGGACGCGTGGCGCGACGGCTACGTCTTCTACGTCGAATTTGATTTGCCCGGCTTGGACCGGGATTCTTTCGACCTGGACGTCGAACGGAATGTGGTGATGGTTAGGGCCGAGCGGCCGATCCGCGCCAGCGACGCCGACATGCTGGCCTCGGAACGACCTCGCGGGGTCTTCAGCCGCCAGCTCGTGCTCGGTGACAACCTGGACACAGGGAACATCAGCGCCAATTACGACGACGGCGTGCTCGCTCTGCAGATCCCCGTCGCCGAGGAGGCGAAGCCCCGCCGGGTGCCGATCAGCAGCAAGTCCGAGAGCCTCGCCATCGGCAGCTGAACGGGTCGGGAGCAGATCATGACGATCACATCCTCCGAGGGCGTCAGGCCCGATCCGCGCATCGATGAGCAGTTCGTCGACATCATCTGTGCGGATGATGCACTGATGCAGGCCGAGTTCGAGGCGATCGTCGCCGCCGAATGGGCCATGTCGCCGCCGGTCCCCCGCACGGGCTCCGGCACGGCCGACGGCCGCAGCGTCGGCCGCGATCATCGTCGCCCGGCCCCTCGGCTCGGCTCAGGAGAGAACAGACCGGAGCGGGTGAGCGGAGAGATCCCGTTCGCGCGCTCTCCTCCCGACGCGCAGTGAGCCGCTTCATCATCAGGGCCACGCTTGATCCGCCGAGGTGACAGCCACCCCGCCCGCACACGTGCATCGTCCGGGCGTGCACATCTGTTGAACGCCCTCGCGCGGCCAGCGCTCTCGACCGCGGGCCGAGTGGCTGCCTTCCTCGGCGGATCCGGCGCTTGTCGACCGCATCGCGGCGGCGAGTGCCTGACATCACAGGGCGACCGCGCCCGTCAGAGGCCCTTCACGGCACGGATGGCGGCGATCGTGCGCGGGAAGCCGACGTAGGGGAAGCACTGCACGAGTGCGGCGACGACCTCGGTCTTGGAGTTGCCGACCTCGATGCAGGCGCGCCCGTGCGGGCCGAGTTGCGCGGCGGTGTCGCCGATCGCCGTCAGCGCGCACAGCACGAGCAGTTCGCGTTGCGCGAGCGTGAGTCCGCCCCGGGTGTAGAAGTCGCCGAAACAGAACTCGGTCAGGAAACGAGGCAACGCCTCCGCGAACGGCGCGGGAAGGTCGATCAGGTTGTCGGCGATCTCCGTTCCGTACAGCGGCGCCTGAATCTCCAGCCCCCGCGCCCTCCGTTCCTCGTCGGTCACCGTGCCCTGAGGCGAGAGCGGCAACGAGACACCTCCCTCGCGGAAGACATCGTTGATGACGGCGCCGGCGTTGAGGACGTACGGGAAGCCGATGAACGGGGCGAGCTGATACACGGCTTCCCGCAGCTGCACCGGCTCGACGCCGACGCGCAACGCCGCCGCCGCGTGCGCTCTGAGCTGCGGCAGCGCCTGCAGGCAGGCCAGGACCGTGACGGTGATGAGTTCCCGCGCACGGTCGTCGAGGACGCCGGTGCCGAACACGTCGCCGAAGATGAACCCCCGCAGGATCCCCATCAGCTCCGGATCGTCCTCGGGTGCCGTCGCGTCGCGCGGACCGAACAGCCTCTCGTAGACGGCTTCGGCCTGCGCAGCGCGATCGCCTTCGCTCGCATCCAGGTCCAGGTTCTCCACCATGCGCCACCCTCTCCCTCAGGCTCGTGGCCACCTTACGCCCGTGCGCGCCGGCGCTCGGAGCGGGAACCGGGTCATCGCCGCCAGGGCATGTGCTGCAAGGTCCACGTGTTGCCGTCGGGGTCGGCGAATCCGGCGTACAAGACGCCGCCGGCATCCTCCACCGGCCCGACGTCGACGCCGCGCGCGACCAGCTTCGCGCGAGCGGCTTCGATGTCCGCCACGACCAGATGCAGGCCGCGGAGCGAATCCGGCGTCATCTCGGTCCCGGGCAGACCGGCGCTGAGCGTGATCGAGCAGTAGGAGCCCGGCGGAGTGAGCTGCACGATGCGGACCCCCTCGGAGGGCCTGACATCGACATCAGCGGTGAACCCGGCCTGCTCGGTGTAGAAGGCCTTGGCGCGGTCGATGTCGCTGACAGGCACGAGCACGAGCTCGAGCAGCAGCGCATCCGGTGAAATAGTGGGCACGGGATTCTCGGTCATGGTGCGATCGTGCCACATTATCCAACCGTTCGGTTGTAGATTTTGGTCAACGTGCTCGGACTACTGCGGCTTGCGCCAGGTGAGCGCATAGCGCCACAGGGCGAATCGCTTCCACTGGACCCCTGGCAGCTCCTCGCTCGCGGCCGCGCGGACCTCGGAGTACGTGTGCGGCGGTGGCCAGACGGTGGGCGCCGAGTGCTCCCAAAGAGTCCGCGTCCGCGAGAACCACTGGTGCTGGATGATGCCGAGCACATCGTGCGCGTGGTCGCCGAGGGTCGTGGATCGAGCGAGTCCCACGACGACGAGGACTCCACCGGGCGAGGTGAGGGTGCCGAGTCTCCGCAGTGCTTCATGCGTGTCTCTGAAGTGGTGGAGCGTGGCGATCGAGGCGACCACGTCGAACGTCCGGCCGAACTCATGAGTCATCACGTCGTCCTGGATCCATTCGACGCCGGGGTTCTCCGCTGCCGCGCGTGTGAGCACCCCCTCGTCGAGGTCGATGCCCGTGACGTCCGGCAGTATCGCTCGCAGCTCCCCCGCCAGCACGCCATCTCCGGTGCCGACATCGAGTGCCGAGTCCGCACCCGCGGGGACCGCGTCCGTGACGAGGCGATGGAAGTGAATGTTGTGGTTCCACCGCTGTTCGCGAGCGCGGCTCAACCGAAGGCCCTCGGATCCGGAGTCTTCACGTCGCCCCGTTGTGGTGACGCGGCGCAGCGTCGCCTGTCCACGGCGGTGCTCCCTCGACGGTGCCACGGCCTTCTCGCCGAGCGGCGAGCACCGAGGAGAAGCCCACCAGGGCGACGACGGCCGCGCCGACTGCAAGACCGATCCAGACGTTCTGGATCAGCAGTCCGAGCGCGGTCCCCACGACGCCTCCGATCACGACGGCGGTGATCCAGATGGCCACGACATATCGCCGTGAGGGCTGAGGGATCGGCGACTCGCTCATGACTGCAGGATACGCACTCGGCGCGCAGAGCGCCTGCGCTGATCGGTTCCGCCCCTCGCGGGGATCCCGATGCCGGCCACGCGCTGTCGGGTCAGC
>NZ_NCKN01000276.1 GCF_002257455.1 Microbacterium sp. 13-71-7 | reverse complement strand
GGCGGCAGCGTGCGCGTGATGGTGAACCCGTGCTTCTCGCCGTATCCGGGGAACGCCGCGGCGATGTCGGGACGGGCCTGGTCCGCGGTGTGCGCGGAGCCTGCGGCGCCGACGTAGACGTGGACGGGGATCGAATCAGGGCTGTCGGGGTCCAGGGCCCAGCCGCGGAGGGTGACCTGGTCGCCCTGCACGTCGAAGCTGTCCAGACGTCCGAACGGAGCCCTGCCCGGGTCCGTCGCCGCACGCACGAAGAGCTGCTGACAGGGCGCCAGCAGGATGTTGCCGCCGGACTTCACGTTGATGCCGTAGACGCACACCGTCTGATAGCCGGTGGGCGCGCTCACGGTCGCGGCATAGCCGTGGTTCGCACCGTACATCGGGAACGCGGCGGCCACGTCGGGGCGGCTCTGGTTCGCGAGGGTCGGCGTGCCGGTCGCGCCGACGTACACGTGGACCGCGATCGGGTCCTTCGTGTCGGGGTCCAGGGCCCAGCCCCGCGCCGTGATCGTGCCGGGCCCCGCCGTGATGCTGTCCACGTACCCGGTGGGCGACCCGCCGTACGCGGTGATCGTGCTGCATCCCAGCAGCTTGTTGGAGCCGGGACCCGTGTTGATGCCGTAGGTGCAGACATCGACCGACCCCCACAGCGGCGGCGGCACCGACACCTCGAAACCGTGGTTGGTGCCGAGCCCGGGGTAGAACGGGGCGAGGTCGGGCCGCGGGCGGTTCGCGGTCGTCGGGTATCCGACCCCGTTGACGTAGACGTGCACGTCGATCGGCGCGGTCGTGTCGGGATCCAGCGCCCAGCCCGAGAGCCGGATGTCCCCCGGAACCGAGCTGATGCCGTCCACCGAGCCGACGGGGCTGCCCTTGCTGGAGCCCGCCTGCGTCGAACCGAACCAGTCCGTGAAGTAGTTGTAGAAGTTGCGGTTGCCGTAGGCGCCGCACGCGTCGCCCTCGCCGTATCCCGCGGCCAGAGCGGAGGCGTTCGGCTGATAGGGGGTGTAGTAGTACAGAGCCGAGGTCGCCTTGTTCGCGACGTAGACCGGCGAACTGCCGCAGCCCGTGTTCGGGTTGTACTGGATGTTCCAGGTGTTCCCCGGCGCGTACCAGGTGAACCAGCGGCCCTCCATGTAGATCTGCATCTGGCGCGCGGCGCCGAAGACCTGCTGGAAGAAGCCCGCGAAGGAGGGGTCGCATGGCGCGGTGTCGGGGCATCCCTGGCCCATCGCCTGCCCGTAGCGCCACGCGCTCGGCCAGACGTGCGTGACCAGGCCCGCCTCCTTCTGGAGCATGACGATCAGCACCTGGGGGTTGATCCCGCAGGACTGGGAGACGCGGAAGATGATGCGCGCCGCGGACTCGCCCGCGGCCCCGCTGTAGCCCCTGCAGTACGCGTCGGAAGCCTTGCTCGGGGTGTCCTGCCGGAAGTCCTTCAGGCAGATGATCGGACCGTATTCGTCCGCCCCGCCGAGGCAGTTCGGCACCTTCGCGTTGAGGAAGGCCTGGATCTGCGCCTCGGTCATCGTCGAGCTGTCCGTGAACACGGCGTCGCTGATGATGTTGCCCGCGTTCCAGCCGTCCAGCGTCGCCGGCCGGATCGCGGTCGTGGCCGCGCCTCCCGAACCCACCACCGATGTCGTCGACTGTGCGGCCTTGACCGGAGCCGCATCGGCGGCCGCCGGGACCAGCACGGAGAGGAAGACGGCGGCGATCGCGAGCATGCCGATCATCCAGCGTCGGGGCGCATGAGCGCGCGCGGGACCCGGGGCATGTCCAGTCATGGTGATATTCTGCGGGATCCGGCCCCGGATGGCACTGCGGACACGCGCGCAGGCCCGGAATCCCGCGGGAGGAGCGGACTCCGTCCGCCATCCGTCACAGCTCGGCGTGCAGCGTCCAGACGCGCTCGGCGGAGCCGTTCCAGGAGTAGGCCCTCGAACGGTCCGCGGCGAGCACCGACAGCCGTCGCGCCCCCTCCCCCGCGGCGTCCCGCAGGGCGTCGGTGAATCCTGCCGCCGCCACGAGCAGCCCGCCTTCCGCGAGCACGTCGCGATGCACGCCGCTCTCCGCCGCGATCACGGGAACGCCGAGCGCGAGCGCCTCGACGAGCCGCCACGGCCAGACCGGCGCGGGGTCCGCCGCGGCGAAGGCGAGCGCGCCCGCGAGCAGTGCGGCGCGGTCCTCGGCATCCAGCCGTCCGAGCACATGCACGCGCGGCGCGGCGAGCCCTTCCGCCGCAGCGACCTCGGCGATCGCGGGCGCGGATCCGGTCGCCGCGTCCAGCACGAAGACATCGGCGTCCCGGTCGACCGCGGCGGCGAACACCGAGGAAAGGGGCTCCGCGGAGCCCGTGGCCACGAGGTACCGGTCAGGGGCGCCGAGCGCGGTGCGGCGTCCGGCCGCGTCGTGCGGGATCGCGAAGCCCGTCGCCGGAGCCCCGGGGATCACCCTGATGCGGTCGGCGAAGCGGCCGAAGCCCGCGAGCTCCTCCGCCATCGCGTGGGTGGGCACGACCACGGCGTCGGCGTGCTTGACGGCGCGCTTGAGCATGCTGCGCTGCCACAGCACGCTCGCGCGCGAGAGCTGCTCCGGCGCGGTCCACGCCCGCAGGTCCCAGACCGTGGCGACGGTCTGGTCGTAGTCGTTGGCCCTGTCGTGCTTCGCGAGCGGGGCGAAGAGCGTGGGCGCATGGATCATGCCGCCGCCGACGCCGGCGACCACCCCGAGCTGCCAGGCGGCGCCGAGCTCTCGGCGCGCCAGCGTGAGACGGTGCAGCGTGTCGGCGCCGTCGACGACCGGTTCCGTCCCTCCCCCGGGCACGATCGCCTCGATCGTGCACTTCTGGGGCGCGGTCGCGGCGAGCCCGAGGACCAGGGACCGCGCGGCCTCGGCCTGATCGGCGTCGACGACGTCGTTCACCTGATCCAGCACAACCCGCAGCACAGCCATGCTCCGAGCCTATCCAGTGCGCACCGAAGGACTCCCGAGGCGCTCCATGGACCGCCGGATCAGCTCGTCGGCGCGGGCGAGGGCTCGGGGTGCAGAGCGGCCTTGACGATCCCGTGGATCTGGTTCCAGTCCGGCTCGAGCTCGTCCACGCCGTTGGCGGGCGTGAGATCGATCGTCGTGAGCTTCTGCTTCTTCGCCTTCATCATGAGGTCGAAGAACTCCGGGAGCTTGTCCTGCGGCAGGTCGGTGTCGACCGCGGACGTGCCGGCCGCGGCGATCTCGCTGAAGTGCGCGGCCACGTTCTGCGGGGTGAACTGCTTCATCAGCGCGTCCTGCAGCTCCCGCTGACGGCGCATCCGGTCGAAGTCGCTCGTCGTGTAGCGCGAGCGGGCGTACCACTGCGCGGTGTCGCCGTTCATGTGCTGCTGACCGGCCTCGATCCAGCCCGTCGCCCACTCCTCGGCGTTGTCGGAGTTGCCCCACTCCGGAACGTTGCCCTCCGGCAGACGCTCCTTGACGTTGATGTCGACCCCGCCCAGCGCGTCGATGAGCTTGGCGAAATCGTTCATGTCCAGGAACACGTAGTACGGGATCTTGATGCCGAGCACGCCCTCGGCCGCGTCCTTGGTGGCCTCGACGGCCGGGCGGGATCCGTGATTCTTCGCGTCCGGGTACAGTGACGGGCCGGTGTGGCAGTACTCGGCCGCGTTGGTGAGCTGATTGATGCCGCTCCCCCAGCCGCACTCGGAGTCCTCGTGCGCCTGCAGCCCGTCCGGATACAGATCGTGCATGGGCCCGGGGGCGAACGGCACGTGCGGCATGTCGCGCGGGATGCCGAAGATCGTGGTCTTGCCGGTCTCGGCGTTCACCGACACCACGGAGATGCTGTCGTAGCGCATCGAGTCGCGGCCCATGCCGCTGTCGGCACCGAGCAGCAGCACGTTGTAGTAGCCGTCGCTGGGCGGCAGGCTCGGGCCGCCAGAGCCGAACAGCGTGCTGATCGCGCTGCGGCTGGATCCGACCACGTTCGCGGCATAGGCGGCGCCGGAGCCGCACAGGCTCAGCACCAGCACGGCGACGAGCGGGATCGCGAGCTTGGCGTAGTTCTTGGTGCGCACGAGCCGCACGAGCCGCAGCGTGTCGAAGGTCAGCACCACCCAGAGCACGACGTAGGCGATGCAGAGCAGCTGGATGAGGCTCAGCACGAGCCAGCTCACCCACCCGCCGCCGACCGTGAGCCAGAGCAGCGCCTCGTGCCAGAGCAGCGCGCCGAGGATCCCGAGCACGACCAGCGTCCACATCGTGAGCGTGGCGGCGAGGCCGAACCGCCCCAGCCTGCGGTTGCCCGCCAGCACCTGCGCGGATCCGGGGATCAGCACGTTGAGCACGACGAGCCACCAGCCGCGGCGGGTCATGACCTCCGGCGACCCGAAGTCGGGGTCGCGCATCGGCCTCGTGCGGATCAGCCCCGCGCTCTGCGCGGAGACCCCGCCGGGGCGGGCCAGGAGCTGGGTCACAGGCTGTCCTTCAGCCGCCGGTTCTTCTCCTCGACCTGCGCCTCGAGGTCGCGGGCGTAGGACTCGATGCGGTCGGCGAGAGCCGGATCCGCGGTGCCGAGGATGCGGGCTGCGAGGATGCCCGCGTTGCGCGCGCCGCCGATCGAGACGGTCGCGACAGGGATGCCCGCGGGCATCTGCACGATCGACAGCAGCGAGTCCATGCCGTCGAGGTAGGCGAGCGGGACGGGGACGCCGACCACGGGCAGCGCCGTCACGGAGGCCAGCATGCCGGGC
>NZ_NCKN01000275.1 GCF_002257455.1 Microbacterium sp. 13-71-7 | reverse complement strand
GCTCGTGCTGTTCGGCCTCGTCTACATGGTGCCGCTGACGGCGTTCACGACATACGGCATCGTGACCCAGCTCACCGGGGGACGCGTCGCGGCGACCTACGTCATCACGCTCGTCGCGATGGTGTTCACCGCGCGCTCCTACGCGCGGATGTCGATCGCCTATCCGTACTCGGGTTCCGCGTACGTGTACACCCAGCAGTCCTTCGGCGGAGCGATCGGCTTCCTCGCCGGCTGGGCGCTCCTGCTCGACTACCTGTTCCTTCCGATGATCAACTACCTCATCATCGGTCTGTACATGGGAAGCAGCTTCCCCGGCGTCCCCTCCTGGATCTGGATCATCGCCGCCATCGCCGTGGTCACCGTCCTCAACGTCGTCGGCATCGTCTCCGTCGCCCGCGCGAACTTCGTCATCATCGCGGTGCAGGCCGTCTTCATCGCCGCGTTCGTCGCGCTCTCGCTCGGAGCCGCGTCCGGGCACGGAGTCGATCCGCTCGCGCCGTTCACCGGCGACGGCACCGTCGGCAGCTTCCTCCCGCTGTTCCAGGGTGCGGCGATCCTCTGCCTGTCCTTCCTCGGCTTCGACTCCGTCTCGACCCTCGCCGAGGAGGCGAAGGACTCCCGGAGGACGGTGCCGCGGGCGATCATGATCGTCACCGTCGTCGCCGGCCTGCTGTTCATCCTGCTCACCTACGTCGCACAGCTCGCCTACCCGTCGAACTCCTTCACCTCGGCGGACACCGCGAGCATCGAGGTCGTCGCCTCGCTGGGGCAGCAATGGCTGTCCATCCTCTTCATCGCGGGCTTCATCGCAGGCAGCATCGGATCCGCTCTCACATCGCAGGCGTCGGTCGCGCGCATCCTGTTCGCCATGGGGCGGGACGGCGTGCTGCCGCGCGCCGTCTTCGGACGCCTGAACAAGCGCTTCGGCACGCCCGTCATCCCGATCCTCATCGTCTCGGTCGTCTCCCTCTACGCGCTGTTCGCGGACCTGCTCACCGTGTCCAACATGATCAGCTTCGGCGCGCTCATCGCGTTCTCCTGCGT
The DNA here is from genome assembly GCF_002257455.1 of Microbacterium sp. 13-71-7. Lineage (GTDB taxonomy): Bacteria > Actinomycetota > Actinomycetes > Actinomycetales > Microbacteriaceae > Microbacterium. Next base: position 3,728 of record NZ_NCKN01000275.1, on the reverse strand, counting down.
GAACCTCTCGACGATCAAGCACTACTTCGTCGACCGCGGCGAACGAGGCGGATGGCACGCGGTGAACAACCTCGTCCTGCCGGGCATCGGGTTCGCGCTCACCGTCTGGCTGTGGACGAACCTCACCGGCATGACCTTCCTCGTCGGCCTCTCCTGGCTGGCGGTCGGCTTCGTGCTGCTGCTCATCGTCACGCGTTTCTTCCGCCGCCCCACCCCCACCCTCGATCTGAAGGAGTGACCTTGGTCGACACGATCGTCATCGGAGCGCGGGTGCGCTCGCTCGCACCGGAGACCGCAGAGGGCGCGGACGCCATCGCGATCGCCGACGGCCGGATCACCGCCGTCGGGCCCAGAGCCGAGATCCTCCCGCTCGCGGAGGCGGGGACGGAGCTGATCACCCATCCGGAGGCGACCATCATCCCGGGTCTCGTCGACGGGCACAGCCATCCCGTCTACAGCCTCGGCATCGTCCGCGGCCTGTCGCTGACAGGCGTGCACACCTACGCGGAGCTCCTCGCCGCCCTCGAGCGCGGGCGCGACGATCAGGCCGGCGAGGAGTGGTTCCTCGCCTGGGGCCTCGATCCGACCGCGTTCGAGGGGCGACCGATCGGCAATGCCGCGCTGCACGAGGTGCTCGGCGCGGACCGCCCGGCCTACATCAAGATGTTCGACGCGCACTCCGGCATCGCCTCGGCGGCCGCGCTCGCCCGCGCCGGCATCGACGCCCCGGTTTCGCACCCCGACGGGTCCGGAGCCGCGGGCGACGAGGACGGGAATCTCACCGGCCACGTGATCGAGTTCCCGACCATGGAGATCGTCGAGCGGGCCCTGCCCGCGCTGCACTTCGCCGACCGGGTCGCGCAGCTGCATCGTCTCCTGTCGGACATGGCCGCCGTCGGCATCACGGCCGCGCACGTCATGGATCTGCAGGACGACGATGCCCTCGACCTGCTGGCCGCGATCGAGGCGTCCGGCGACCTGCCCGTGCGACTGCGGATCTCGCCGTGGGTCACACCCGAGACGACGGACGCCGAGGTCGCCGCGCTCATCGAGATGCAGGGTCGCGGCGGGCGGCGGTACCGGGTGGAAGGCGTCAAGTTCTTCATCGACGGCACCGTCGAGGGCGGCACCGCCTGGTTGTCTCACCCCGATGCCGAGGGCGAAGGACTCTCCTCCGCCTGGACGCCCGCCGAGGCCTACGCCGAGCGCGTGCGGCAGTTCGACCGCGCAGGGGTGCCGACCGCGACGCATGCGATCGGCGATCGGGGGATCCGGTTCGTCGCGGAGACGTTGGCCGCCCTGCCGCAGGGCGGCCCGACGCACCGCATCGAGCACATCGAGTCGGCGGAGGACGACGTCATCGCACTCATCGGCGCGAGCGGCATCGTCGCGAGCATGCAGCCGACGCACTGCACGCATCACGTGCGCAGGGACGGCTCCGACGATTGGTCGCGGCGTCTCGGCGCGGAGCGGGCAGGCCGCGCCTGGCGCACCGCCGACGTGCGCCGCAGCGGCGCGGTGCTCGCCCTGGGATCGGACTGGCCGGTCGCGGCATTCGATCCGTGGGAGATCATGGCGGACGCCCGGGGGCGCCGCTCCGTCGCGGTCGCCGGCTCTGCTCCTGTGGGGCCGGAACAGGCGCTCACCGCGGCGGAGGCGCTCGAGGGGTACACGACGCATGCGCATCGCGCGGTCGCGTCCGACGGCGGACGCCTCGTCCCCGGCGCACCGGCGGATCTCCTCGTGATCGACCGCGATCCGCTGGAGGCCTCGCCCGAAGAGCTCCTCCGGACGCGCGTGCTGCTGACCCTCGTCGACGGGGAGCCCACCGCCCGCCGGTGAACGACGCCCGTCCGCGGAAGGGGCCGTGGCGGCGAAGCGTGTCGGCGATGCGTCCTCGCTCCGGGAGGTCCGAGGGGCGTCCTGCGGAGCCATCCGGAGGACGCCCGCCTAGAGTGGCCGCATGACCGCCGACGCCCGTGCGCTGCTCGACGAGCTCCGCGTGCGCGCCGCCGCGCGGGCCGCCTCGGCGTCGCAGGCGCTGGACGAGCTCGTGCACGACAGGCAGGGCTCGAACGACGACGACGAGCACGATCCGGAGGGCGTGCCCCTGTCGTCCGAGTGGTCGCGGCTGTCCGCGCTGCAGGACGACGCCGCCGCCCGGCTGCGGCAGGTCGACGACGCCCTCGTCCGTCTGGACGCGGGCGCCTACGGGGTCTGCACCGCGTGCGGACGGCCGATCCCGCCCGCACGACTCGAGGTGCGGCCGTTCGCCGAGCACTGCGTCGCCTGCGCCGAGCGCCTGGGGCGATGAGGGCGCCGATCGTGGTCGTCACACGGGGATCCGGATCTCTTCAGAACTTCTTTGTGACGAATCGGCTCCCACCTCCGTCATGGAGGTGAGGTCGCAGACAGCGACGACGCACGGGGAGTGCGCACCACCGAGGGGGAACGGACATGGCCAACGACATCACCGGCAAGCAGGCCGCCGAGAACAGCGCCGCTCAGGGCGGGAAGACCACGATCGAGGATGCGGTCGTCGCGAAGATCGCGGGCATCGCCGCGCGCGACGTTCCGGGCGTGCACGCGCTCGGCGGCGGAGCCGCCCGCGTCGTCGGCGCCATCCGCGATGCGCTGAACTCGACGGACCTCGCCCAGGGCATCGGCGTCGAGGTCGGCGAGAAGCAGGTCGCCGTGGACGTGACGCTGGTGGCGGAGTATCCGGTTTCGCTGCAGGAGCTGGCGGGTGCGGTGCGGGCGTCCGTGTACCGGGCGATGCAGGAGCTCGTGGGCCTCGAGGTCACCGAGGTCAACGTCACCATCAACGACGTGCACATCCCGTCCGAGGACGAGGGCGACGACGGCCAGGAGGCGCGAGTCCAGTGAACGCGAGCACCATCGGCGCCGCCGTCGGTGCGGTGCTCGCCCTGACCTGGGTCGCCTTCGGCTTCTGGGCCTTCCTGTTCGTGGGTCTCGCGATGCTCGTCGGGGTGGGCGTCGCCCGCCTCCTGCGAGGCGACATCGACCTGCACGAGCTGGTCCAGGCGCTGCGCGGGCGACGCACCTCGTCATGAGCGCGGTGGCCGCGCCCACCGCGGCGCCGGCACTGCCCGGACGCACGACGGTCACGGCGCGCGCGCTGCATCGCCTCGGCGTGGGGATCGTCGCGAGCGCCTCGGGGGCGGATCCTCGTGAGGTCGCCCTGCGCTGGGACGACGCGAACGGAGGGCTGCACGCCACCGTGACGCTGCCGCTGCCGCTGCCGCTGCGACCTGGGATCGCGGCGGGGCGGACGATCGAGGAGCAGGGCGCTGATCTGCGGGCGTCCCTGGTGACGGGCATGGCGGAACGAGCGGGACGGAGTGTGAGCCGAGTGGATCTGCGATTCGCCGGCGTCCGCCGCGAGGAGACGAGGAGGGTGCGATGAACGAGGGGGATCGGGTCGTGAACCGGCGTCTGCTGCGCCGCGAGCTCTGCACCGCCCGGACCGGGCCCGCCGCCGTCGTCGCGGTCGTGCTGCTCGCGGCATCGATCGCCGCCGTCGTTACGGCGATCTGGACCGCGGATCCATCGGGGGCATCCGTGGTCCGGGACGGCGCGGCGGCGGTGAGCGGATCGCGCCGCATTCCGAGCGCATCGCAGGCATGGCCGGCGGCAACATGGCGGCTCCGCGGCAATGCCGCCCCTGACGGAACCGCCCATGCCCCGCGCTGCCCTTCGCCCCCTCG
>NZ_NCKN01000274.1 GCF_002257455.1 Microbacterium sp. 13-71-7 | reverse complement strand
CGAACCGACGTGGGCGTGCACACCGCGCATCCGCAGCTGCGGACTCGCCTCGATCCGGGTGATGAGCGCCTTCGCGGCCGGGGCGGTGAGCCCGAACTTGGATCCGACCTGCCCGGTCTGCACGTGCGGATGCGTGGAGGACTCGACCTCCGGGATCAGCCGCACGAGCACGTCCTGGGCGCGTCCGTCCGGCACGAGGCGCTCCAGGCGGTCCACGTCGTCGGCGTTGTCCACGACCACCAGGCCGACGCCGGCGTCCACCGCGATCCGCAGCTCCTCCGTGGTCTTCGCATTCCCGTGCATGACGAGCAGTGCGGGGTCGACGCCCGCACGCAGCGCGCTGAGGATCTCGCCGCCGCCGGCGACGTCCAGTCCGATGCCCTCCTCGACCATCACCCGCTGCACAGCGGTGGCGGGGAAGGCCTTCGACGCGAACACCACGCGGCCGTTCGGCCGGCGCGAGGTCAGTGCGGTGCGGTACTCCTGCGCGCGGGCGCGCAGCGCGGCCTCGTCGACGATGATCGCCGGGGTGCCGAACTCTCGGGCGAGGTCGTCGACGCGGCATCCGCCGATCCGCAGGGTGCCGTCGGCATCGACGTCGGTCCCGACGGGGAGGAGCTCGAGCAGGGGGTGCGGCATGGGTTCGCCCTTCGTTCGGTTCGGAGTCTACGCAGGGGCCGCGGCTCGAGAGCCGCGGTCCCTGCGGTGCGGGGATCGGGGATCCACCGCACCCGTGGGTCAGTCGAGGTCGGGGGCTGCGGCCCCGCGGGGCACGACGACCACCGGAACGGGGGAGTGGCGCACGACCTTCGCGGCGTGCGAGCCGAGGAACACCCGGGCGAGCGGTCCCAGCGCGCTCGAGCCCACCACGAGCACCTCGTCGGCCCGCCACTCGACCTGCGCCATCGCGGAGTCCCAGCTGTCGCCCACGCCGACCTCGGTGCCCGCGATCCGCGGGGCGGGTTCGAGGTGCGACACCCGCGCGAGCAGGTCGCCGGCCTGACGCTCGATGTCCTCCGTCCACTGCCGCGCGATGCGCTTCTCGACGTCGAGCCCGGCCCCCGAGGTGCCGGATTCGGGCGGCACGACGGCGAACGAGGCGATGCGCAGATCGGCGCCCACCGCGGCGGCCACGCCGGCCGCGCCGAGCACGAGGTCGCCGGAGGAGTCCGTCCCTCGGAACGCCGCCGTCACCAGGCCGACGCGCGCGTCCTCGGCGACGCGGAAACCGCGCGGCGCGATCGCGACAGGCACCGGCGAGGCGTGCAGCAGCGCGTCGCTCTCCGAGCCGAGCGCGATGCGGCCCACGGAGGCGGTGGACGACGAGCCGATCACGATGAGGGCGGAGCCGCGTTCGACCGCGAGCTCGGCGAGCCCGCGCCGGGCGGAGGGCGCCTCGTGCACGAGGTATTCTGCGCGGACGCTGCCGCCCAGCACGGCGGCGGCGTGATCGAGCACGAGGTTCGCGGTGTCGCGCGTGTAGCCGCGCCATTCCGCGTCAGCGCTTCCCGCGGCCAGCGGCCACGTCTGCGGAAGCACCGCGGCGACCACGAGGTCGGTGCCGGCGGAGCGGGCCAGCATCGCCGCGAGGTGCAGCACCGCTGTGGAGCGGTGGGCCGGATCGAGGCCGACGACGAGGCTCATCTCCGGTCCGCCTTGCGGCGGGCCTCGGCCGCCTCGCGCACGGCTCGGGTGCTGGGCTGTGCGACGTTCGTCGTGTACGGCGCCTCGGCCGCGATCACGGGGTGTCCGACCTGCAGCGCGGAGTGCCGGCGGCCGTAGAACCAGTAGAAGACGAGGAAGACCGCGGTCCAGGCCAGGAACACCAGGATCGTGACCAGGCGCAGCTGGGTGATGATCGCGATGCAGCCGATGATCGAGAGGATCGGGATCGTCCAGCCCAGCGGGAGGCGGAAGCCCCGCTCCAGCTCGGGCTCGCGCACCCGCAGGATGATCACGCCGAGGGAGACCACCAGGAACGCCACGAGGGTGCCGATGCTCGTCATCTCCGCGAGGAAGTCGATCGGGACGACCGCGGCGAGCACGCCGGTCGCGATCATGACGATGACGGTGTTGGGGATCGGCGTCATGGTGCGCGGGTCGACCTTCGCGAAGACCTTCGGGATCATCCCGTCGCGGGACATCGCGAACAGGATGCGCGTCTGGCCGTAGAGGCAGACCAGGGTCACCGAGAAGATCGAGATGATGGCGCCGATCGCGACCACGGTGCCGGGCCAGGTGGATCCGATGATGTTCTGCAGGATCGCGGCGAGGCCGGCGTCCTGGTTCTCGAACTTCTCGGGCGCCTGGGCGCCGAGCGCGGCGAGGCAGGTGAGCACGTACAGCGTGATGATGATCCCGAGCGCGAACATGATCGCAAGCGGCAGATTGCGCTTGGGATTCTTCGCCTCGTCGCCCGCCGTGGAGACCGCGTCGAGTCCGACGAAGGAGAAGAAGATGATTCCGGCCCCGCCGACCACGCCGGCGAGCCCGGCGGGGGCGAAGTTGTGGAAGTGGTCGGTGTTCCAGCCGGTGAACGCGACCGCGCAGAAGAACAGCACGACCGAGATCTTGATGACCACCATGATGCTGTTCACGAGGGTGGACTCGCGGGCGCCGCGCATGAGCAGCAGCGCGCAGAGCACGATCACGATCACGGCGGGGATGTTCACGATGCCGCCCTGCTCTGGCGCCTGCGAGAACTGGACCGGGATCTGCCAGCCGAGCAGGTTCTGCAGCAGCTGGTTGACGTACTGGGACCACCCGACGGCGACCGCCGCGGTGGAGACGCCGTACTCCAGGAGGAGGCAGGCGCCGACCGCCATCGCGGTGCCCTCGCCGAGGGTCGCGTAGGCATAGGAGTAGGTGGATCCGGACACGGGCACGGCGCCGGCCATCTCCGCATAGCAGAGCGCTGTGAGCCCTGCCACGACGCCGCCGATCACGAAGGACCAGATCACGGCGGGACCGGCGATCGGCACGGCCTGCGACAGGATGAAGAAGATCCCGGTGCCGAGTGTTCCGCCGACGCCGATCATGGTCAGCGAGAACAGGCCGATGCTCCTCTTCAGGTGCACCTCCCCGGTCGCGACGGGCGCAGTGGGTTTCCGGCGCAGCAGCTGCTGGGCGATGGTGGGCATGGACCAATCTCCTTCGAATGGTGGGGCCGACCCGCGACGCGGTGCGCCGCGGGAACCTTGTTCAGTCTTCTCGTGTCACCCGGAAGCGCGAGACCTGCGCGTCCACGGCGCCGCGGACGTACCCGCTGGGGGACACCGCCACCGCCTGCAGGAATGCGACGGTCTCGGCCGTGATCTGCTCGCCCGGGATGACGTTCGGGATCCCGGGGGGATAGGCGGCGAGGGTGTCCGCCGAGATGCGCCCGACCGCGTCCGCGGCAGGGACGAGCTCGGTCGCGGAGAAGAAGGCGTCGCGCGGCAGGATCCGCAGCGGTCCGGACGGCGGCAGCGCCGGGAAGGCGCCCGCGTCGCCCGCGGTGCGCTCGGCATGGGCATCCGCCGAGTCGACGGCGGAGATGAGCGCGCGGTGCGCGGTCACGAGATCCGGCGTGGTTCCGGCGCCGATGAGGGCGACGAGGGAGGTCGCCGTGGACATCTCGAAGTAGATGCCGTCCTGTTCGATGAGGCGCTGACGGAGCCAGTGCCCGCTCACGCCCGTGGCGGAGACGTCGATGGGAACGCGCAGCGGGTCGACGGCGACGATGTCCTCGAAGGCGCCGAAGCCGTCGCTGAGGACGGTGAAGCGCGGGTCCTCGCGGAGCGCGTCGCGGAACGACTCCGCCGCGGCGATGGACCGGCCGATCTGCTCCTGGCCCGTCATCAGCGAGTGGCGGGCGATGTCCAGCGAAGCCTGCAGCAGGGCGGAGGACGAGGTCGACGCGGTGAGCGTGACCGCGCGCTCGACCAGCGGCTCCAGACGGTCCGCGAACGGACCGTGCCCGAGATGCAGCATCGCCGACTGGGTCAGGGACCCGGCGAGCTTGTGCGTGCTCGACACGACGAGGTCGGCGCCGAGACGCGTGGGCGACTCCGGCAGGTCGGGGTGGAAGCCGAAGTGCGGACCCCATGCCCCGTCGACGATGAGGGGGGCGCCGTGCGCGTGGGCGACCCTCGCCAGGCCGGCGATGTCTGCGACGGCGCCGAAGTAACTGGGCGAGACGACGTAGACGGCGTTCGCGGCGTGCCCGTCGCGTGCGGCGGAGGTCATGGCCTCGTCGAGAGCCGCCGGGGAGACGCCGTGGGCGATGCCGTGCCTCGCGTCGAGCGAGGGCAGGACGAACGACGGGGTGAGTCCCGCGGTGAGGACGCCGTCGCTGAAGCTGGAGTGGGCGCTGCGCTGGGAGAGGATCCCCGGCCCGAGCCCGCGCACGGCGAGCGCGGCGACGCGGTTGGCCTGAGACGCGCCGCCCGTGAGGAACCAGGTGCGGCGCGCGCCCCAGGCGTCGGCGGCCAGGTCGAGCGCCCGGGAGAGCGGCGAGTCCTCGCCGAGATCGATGCCCTCGAGGAGCATGGGGACGTCGAGCTGCAGCACGCGCTCGCCGAGGAACTCGGCGAGACGAGCGCTGATCCCACGGCCGGCGCCGCCGTGTCCCGGAACCATCAGCTGGATCGGCGCCCGATCCGCGTGCCACTCCAGGGCGTCGGCGTACGGGGTCTCGAGGTGGCGGGGATCCACGATCGGCGAGCCGGACGTCGCGGCGGGGGACGGGTCGAGGGTGAGGGACTCGGGGAACGGCATTGGTCCATGGTGCGCGCTTCCCGGCGAGGGCGGAATCCCCGGAAATTCTCCTGCCCCACATATCCTGTAT
>NZ_NCKN01000273.1 GCF_002257455.1 Microbacterium sp. 13-71-7 | reverse complement strand
AGGTGCGCGCTCTGAAACCGGCATCCTTGGCGGGTCCTTGGTGACGCGTCCCTAGCGTCGAAGCATGACGACGACGAGTACGGCGCGCGCGGCGACCGCGGGCCGCCTGCTGAACAAGGTCCCCGAGGTCACGATCTGGTTCTGGATCATCAAGATCCTGTGCACCACGGTCGGCGAGAGCTTCGCGGACTGGATCAACCTCACGCTCGGCGTCGGACTCATGAACACGGCCTGGATCTTCACCGGGGTGCTCGCCGTCGTGCTGGCCGTGCAGGTCACCCTCCGGCGCTACTCGCCGTTCCCGTACTGGCTGACGGTCGTCGTCGTGTCGATCACCGGCACGCTCTACACCGACATCCTGACCGACCAGCTCAACGTGCCGCTGTGGATCTCGTCCGCGGTGTTCGCCGTGCTGCTCGCGGTGGTGTTCTGGATCTGGTGGGCGCGGGAGCGCACCCTGTCGATCCACGCGATCGACACCCGCCCGCGCGAGGGCTTCTACTGGCTCACCGTGCTCGTGACGTTCGCCCTCGGCACCGCGACGGGGGACTGGACCCTGGAGCTGACGGGCTGGAGCCCTGGCGTCGCCGTGCTGCTGCCCCTCGGGCTCATCCTCGCGATCACCGCACTGTGGCGCGGCGGGGCGAACCCGGTGCTGTCGTTCTGGCTGGCCTACATCCTCACGCGGCCGCTCGGCGCCAACATCGGCGACTTCCTCGGCTCCCCGGCGCAGCCCGCGAACCCGGGCGACCCCGTCGGCCTGGGCCTCGGCACCTTCGCGACCAGCATGATCTTCCTCGGCCTGATCCTGGCCACGGTGATCTATCTCGCCGTCAGCCGCCGCGACGTCGTGGAGACCTACGACGCCACCCACGCCTCCCGGGTCGTGACGAGTCCCGGTCGCGAGCGGGCCGGACTGGTCGGATTCGTCGTGCTCGGCGTTCTGACGGCGATCATCCTCACCGTCGCCGCGCTCCTGCCGCACCAGACCGCGGCCGCACAGGACGACGGCGCGTCCAGCGGCCCGGTGTCGCAGCTCACCCCCCAGCAGGTCACCGCGCACCTGCCGAAGGACGCCGTCGCGAAGTACGTCGCCCTCGCGCAGACCGCCGTGCAGCAGGACAAGAGCGACGACACGGCGGGATCCCACGCGACCGTGCAGAAGATGCGCGACGCGTGGGACGCCGATCAGAGCACGCTGCAGGCGGCGGACTCCACCGCGTGGACGTTCCTCGACCACGAGATGGACGCCGTGCTGCAGGCGTACGCGATCGACCACCCCGGCGTGAAGGCGGCCGCCCCCGCCGCGCAGGAGGCCGAGCTCGCCGTGCTGCTGAAGGATCTCGGCGCCTGAGCCGGAGGACGACACCGTGCACCTTCTCGCCTCCGCCCTGGTCCCTGCGGGGCTGCTCCCCGACGCCTCCTCGATGCTGCACGCCTTCGGGCCGTGGGTGCTCGCGGGCGTCGCGCTGCTGATCTTCATCGAATCCGGGGTGCTGTTCCCGTTCCTCCCGGGCGACTCCCTGCTCGTCACGGCGGCGATCCTGGCCGGACCCCTCGGGATCCAGCCGTGGCAGGTGATCCTCGTCGGCATCCCGGCCGCCGTGCTCGGCGACCAGGTCGGGTACGTCCTGGGCAAGCGCTACGGCCGACGGCTGTTCCGCGACGACGCCCGCGTGCTGCGCACCTCGCGCCTGGTGGAGACCGAGCGCTTCTTCGAGCGCTACGGCCCGCTGTCGCTCGTGCTCGGCAGGTTCGTCCCGATCGTGCGGACGTACGTGCCGCTCGTCGCGGGGACCGCGCGCCTGCCGTACCGCCGGTTCCTGCCCTGGAACGCGATCGGCGCCGTGGCGTGGGTGTGCGGGATGACGGCGATCGGCCTGCTGCTCGGCGGGATCCCCGGTGTCGTCGACAACATCGACCTGCTCATGATCGCGATCGTCGTGGTCTCCGTCGCCCCTGTGGCGATCGGCGGGGTGCGCGGGATGGTCCGCGCACGGCGACAGCGGGAGGCGGCGGCCATCGCCTCGGATCCGGATCGCGCGCCGGCGTCGGCCGATCCGGATCAGGCCGGAGTCCCCAGCCGGTAGCCGGATCCGCGGACGGTCTGGATGACGTCCCGATCGGTCTTGCGGCGGAGATAGTGCACGTAGGTCTCGACCGTGGTCAGGCTCTCCCCGCGCGCGAACACCGCCTCGAGCAGGTACTCGCGGGAGAACGTGCGCTCCGGCTCGGAGGCCAGCACGGCCAGGAAGGCGGATTCGGCTTCGGTGAGCAGGATCCGGCCGGCGTAGGGCGAATCGATGCTGTGGTCGTCGGGGTGGAAGGTCCAGCTGCCGATCGCGATCCCGGCGACGGGGGCCGCGTAGTCGCGCGTGAGCGCGCGCAGCCGGGCGCTCAGCTCCTCGAACTCGAACGGCTTCACGAGATAGTCGTTGGCTCCGGCATCGAGCCCCTCGATCCGGTCGCGCAGTTCGCCGAGCGCCGTGAGCATGAGGATCGGGGTGCTCACCCGGCGTCGGCGCAGCTCGCCCACCAGCTCCTCGCCGTGCATGCCCGGCAGCCGCCGGTCCACGACGATCGCGTCGAAGCCGCGCGCCCTGACGGCCTCGAGCGCCTCCTCCGCCGAGTCGCACAGCTGCACCGTCCATCCGGCCGAGAGCACGTCGCGCATGATCGGGCCGAGGCGCGGGTCGTCCTCGACGATCAGAAGCCGGCCGCTCATCGATCCGCGCCCCCGTCGGCGAAGGGGACGACGAGCTCGAACACGGTGCCCTCGGGCCCGGTCCTGGCCACGCGCACCGCGCCGCCGTGGCGTTCGGCGAGCTCGGCCACGAGGGCGAGGCCGATGCCGAACCGGGTGCGGGATCCGCTTCCGTCTGCGGCTCCGCCACCGGACCCGTGACCGGACCCCCCGCCGGCTCCGCCGGGCGGGCGTCCTCCCGCGGGAGATCCGTGCGCGAAGCGGTCGAACACCCTCGCCGGATCGATCCCGGTGATCCCGGATCCGCCGTCAGCCACCGCGATGCGGGCCGCGGCGCGCTCGGCGACGGCTGTCACGGACACGGTGCTGCCGGCCGGGGCGTGATCGATGGCGTTGTCGATCAGCGCGACCAGGCAGCGCCGCAGATCGGCGGCGGGGAGCGCGACCTCCCGGGCCAGAGGCGATGTGGAGATCCGCACCCTTCGGCCCTCGGCGAGCAGCGCCATGTCCGCGGCCGCGGCGGTCATGACCTCGCCGAGCGCGCAGCGTCCGCGCTGCGGCGCCGCCCCGGTCGCCGCGGCGAGCATGTCATCGACGATCCCGGACATGATCCCGGCGTCCTCGCGCAGCGCGCCGACGATCTCGCGCCGCGAGTCGTCCGCCGGGGTGAGCAGGGCGAGCTGCTGCAGGCGCGCGTTGAGCACGGCGAGGGGCGTGCGCAGCTCATGACTCGCGTCGGCGACGAAGCGCTGCTGGATCCGCGCCGCCTCCTCAAGTGGTCGCACCGCGCGCCGTGCGATGAGCCACGCGGCGGCGCCTGCGCACACGATCGCCCCGAGTCCGACCACGATCCCGCCGAGCACCAGATCCGCCGGGTCCAGGAAGACGCGCACGGAACCCGGCTCCGGCGGCCCGTTCACCTCGGCCGGCCGGGTCTGCCAGAACATGTACGCGAGGGCGAGGCCGGCGCCCAACAGCACCAGCGCCGCGCACACCGCCGCGACCTGCCAGCCGATCGCCCTGCTCGACCGCCGAAACTCCGCCTGCGTCTCCACGCTTCCATCCTCGCGCCTGGGACGCGAGAATCGGCCTTCCGTGCTCCTCGTCATCCGGGTGGGGCGAGGGCGTGGGCGGGGGTGCGGTGGGAGCGGTGGTGGGTGCGGGGGCGGTGCCAGCCGCGGTGGGGGTCCCACCAGGCGGGCCGCGGATCTCGGGGACCCCGTGACGCATCCGGACCTGCCAGCCCGAGGTGTCCAGGGTGCGGTGGTGATGCCAGCACAGGGCCACACCGTTGCTCGTGTGCGTGGGACCCCCGGCAGCGTGCTCACGGACATGATGGATCTCGCACCAGGTCGCAGGGACGTGGCAGCCCGGGATCACGCACTCCCGGTCGCGGAGGACGATCGCACGACGCTGCACCGCGGTGAAGATCCGGGCCGTGGTCCCGATCGAGACGATCTGGCCCCGCTCATCGAACAGCACCCGCTGGATCCCACCCGCACACGCCGTGTGCCGGGCAACGGAGACCGGGACATCCCAGCCCGTGCCCTCCAGACGGGCCCGCCCCGTCCCGTGGACGTAGTCCTCCGCCGTGACCGAGACGACCAGGGTCGGGGCAGCACCGCCCAGGTCGGGGAAACCCCCGGACGCGGCTGCCACGTGCAAGATCATCGCGAGGTTGTCGTGGTTCCGCTGCGCGGGAGTACGGATGTCGTCCGGGACGGGAAGCCCGTCTACCGTGTCGGGCTCAGAGCCGGTGCGCTCACCTATCTTGTCGCGCGTGATGCCGTCGGTGCTGAACGACACCGCGGCGCGCGCCGAACCCGACACCGACGATGGTGCCGCCAGCGACGGCGATCCGTTCGCCGCCGGATTGTTGAGCGCATCGTTCAGCCGCCGCAACTGCGCGGCGACCTCGGGCAGCAACCCACCCGAGACCGGGTGCACCCCGCCCCGGAGCGCACCGATCCGCAGCGCACGGTTCCGCTCCCCCGCCCGATCCTCCGGCTCGGCCCCGTCCGGATCCAACCGCAGCATCAACGCCCGGGAGAAATCCGCCAACTCCTGCGTCGACGGACACGGCCCAGGACGGCCCTCCTCGTCCAGCAGATCCTCACCCCGCGCCGTCGCAGC
>NZ_NCKN01000272.1 GCF_002257455.1 Microbacterium sp. 13-71-7 | reverse complement strand
GGCTCTACGGCGGCGACGCCCCCTCGGGCGGTGTGGTCGCGGGGATCGGCCTCGTCCACGGGCGGCATGTCATGGTCGTCGCGAACGACGCCACGGTCAAGGGCGGCACCTACTACCCGATCACCGTCAAGAAGCACCTGCGCGCGCAGGAGATCGCGGCGGAGAACCGGCTCCCCTGCATCTACCTCGTCGACTCCGGCGGCGCGTTCCTGCCGATGCAGGACGAGGTGTTCCCGGATCGCGATCACTTCGGCCGCATCTTCTACAACCAGGCCAGGATGTCCCGCGACGGCATCCCGCAGATCGCGGCGGTCATGGGCTCGAGCACGGCCGGCGGCGCCTACGTCCCGGCGATGAGCGACGAGACGGTGATCGTGCGCAACCAGGGCACGATCTTCCTCGGCGGCCCTCCGCTCGTGAAGGCGGCGACGGGCGAGGTCGTCACCGCGGAGGACCTCGGCGGCGGCGAGGTGCACACCCGGGTCTCCGGCGTCGCAGACCACCTCGCGGAGAACGACGAGCACGCGCTGCAGATCGTCCGCGACATCGTGGCGACGCTGCCGCCCTCCCCAGGACTCGCGGATCCGGCCGCCGCCGTCGCGGATCCCCCCGCCGTCGACCTGCTCGACGTGGTCCCGGTCGAGCTGACGGTGCCGTACGACGCGCGCGAGATCATCCGCGGCATCGTCGACGGCGGCGCCTTCTCCGAGTTCAAGCCCGAGTACGGCACCACCCTGGTGACCGCGTTCGCGCGCATCCACGGGCACCGCGTCGGGATCATCGCGAACAACGGCGTGCTCTTCGGGGAGTCGGCGCTCAAGGGAGCGCACTTCATCCAGCTCTGCGAGCAGCGCCGCACGCCGCTGCTGTTCCTGCAGAACATCACCGGCTTCATGGTCGGCCGCGAGTACGAGGCGGGCGGCATCGCGAAGCACGGCGCGAAGATGGTGAACGCCGTCGCGACCGCGTCGGTGCCCAAGCTCACGGTCGTCGTGGGCGGATCCTTCGGCGCCGGGACGTACTCGATGTGCGGGCGGGCGTACTCGCCGCGCTTCCTCTGGCTCTGGCCCGGCGCCCGCGTGTCGGTCATGGGCGGGCCGCAGGCCGCATCGGTGCTGTCGACCGTGCGCCGCGATCAGATCGAGGGCGCGGGCGGATCCTGGTCGGCCGAGGAGGAGGCCGAGTTCCAGGCGCCGATCCGCGCCGCCTACGACGAGCAGGGCAGCCCCTACTACTCCACCGCCCGGCTGTGGGACGACGGGATCATCGAGCCAGGACAGACCCGCGACGTGCTGGGCCTCGCGCTCGACGTCGTGATGCGGGCTCCCTTCGACCAGCCGGGCTTCGGCGTCTTCAGGATGTGAGCGACATGCACCGCACCGAATCCGTCGGAATGTTCGACACCGTCCTCATCGCCAACCGCGGCGAGATCGCCTGCCGCGTGATCGCGACGCTGCGCCGGCTCGGGATCCGCTCCGTCGCCGTGTACAGCGACGCCGACGCCGGATCCCGCCACGTCGCCCTCGCCGACGTCGCCGTGCGGATCGGCCCCGCCCCCGCGGCCCAGAGCTACCTGGACATCGACGCCGTGCTGGACGCGGCGCGGGCGACCGGCGCGCAGGCGATCCACCCCGGCTACGGCTTCCTCGCCGAGAACGCCGCCTTCGCACAGGCGTGCGCCGACGCCGGGATCGTGTTCATCGGGCCGACCGCGGACGCGATCCGCACGATGGGCGACAAGATCACGGCCAAGCTCGCGGTCGCCGAGCGCGACGTGCCCACCGTGCCGGGGATCGCGCGCCCCGGTCTCGGCGACGCCGAGCTCATCGCCGCGGCGCCGGGCATCGGCTACCCCCTGCTCATCAAGCCCTCGGCCGGTGGCGGCGGCAAGGGCATGCACGTGGTCGAGGACGAGGCGCACCTCGCCGACGCGATCGCCGCGGCGCGACGCGAGGCCGCCGCGAGCTTCGGCGACGACGCGCTGTTCCTGGAGCGCTACCTCACGACGCCGCGGCACATCGAGGTGCAGATCCTCGCGGACGCGCACGGCCACGTGGTGCACCTCGGCGAGCGCGAGTGCTCGCTGCAGCGCCGTCATCAGAAGGTGATCGAGGAGGCGCCGTCGCCGCTGCTCGATGCGGCCACGCGCGCCGCGATCGGCGCGGCGGCCTGCGAGACCGCCCGGAGCGTCGACTACCGCGGCGCGGGCACCGTCGAGTTCATCGTCGAGGCCGCGAGGCCGGGTGAGTTCTTCTTCATGGAGATGAACACGCGCCTGCAGGTGGAGCACCCCGTGACAGAGCAGGTCACGGGGCTCGACCTCGTCGAGCAGCAGCTGCTCATCGCCGCCGGCCACGCGCTCGGGTTCGCGCAGGACGACGTCGAGCTCCGCGGCCACAGCATCGAGGCGCGCGTGTACGCCGAGGATCCCGCCTCCGGCTTCCTGCCCACCGGCGGGCGGGTGCAGCGCGTGATCCACCCCGAGGGCGAGGGGATCAGGGTCGACACGGCGATCGCCGACGGCCTGGACGTCTCGATCGACTACGACCCGATGCTCGCGAAGATCATCGCGCACGGCGCGGACCGCGACGAGGCCCGCCGGCGGCTGGTGCGGGCGCTCGATCGGACCGCGGTGTTCGGCTTCCCGACGAACGTGGAGTTCGTGCGGGCGCTCCTCGAGCTTCCCGAGGTGATCGCGGGCGACCTCGACACCGACCTCATCGCCCGCCGCTTCGACGATCTCGCGTTCGCCGAGGCCGACGCGCGCGTGTTCGCGGAGGCGGCGCTGCTGCTCGACGCCGCACGCGATGCCGGGACGGCGACCGCGTCCGCTCCGTGGACCCGCCGCGACGGCTGGCGCCTCGGCGCCCCCGCCCCGCGCCGCTATGCGCTGGTGTGCGGCGCGCGGCGCACCGAGGTGCTCGTGACAGGCGCCGGATCCGGCCTGTCGGTCGCGGTCGACGGATCCGAGCCCGTCTCGGCGGCCGCGGCGCCGGAGACCCCGCAGTCCTCGGAGCGCACGCTCACGATCGACGGCGTCACCCGCACGATCGCGGCGTTCGCGACCGGATCCGATCGGGTCGCGATCGCGCACGGGGGCGCGGTCTTCGACGTCGCCGTGGAGCGGGTCTCGCACGCCGCGGGAGGCGCCGCGGAGACGAAGCCGCATCTGGACTCCCCCATGCCGGGGACGGTCGTGCTCGTGCATGCATCCGAGGGTGCCAGGGTCGAGGAGGGCGACCCCGTCCTCGTCGTCGAGGCGATGAAGATGGAGCACGTGCTGCGCGCGGGCGTCGCCGGGACCGTGTCGCTGCACGCGACGCAGGGCGACACCGTCGCACGCGGGCAGACCCTGGCGACGATCACCCCCGACGCCGACGACGCGGCGTCCGATACGCCGGACGAACCACAGGAGACGACGTGAGCGAGAAGCGCATCGAGCAGCGGGGACTCTACTTCGAGGAGTTCGAGGAGGGCGCGGTCTACCTGCACCGCCCCGGACGCACGGTCACCGAGGCCGACAACGTGCTGTTCACGACGCTGACCATGAACACCCAGGCCCTGCACCTGGATGCGGCGTGGAGCGCCGGCACCGAATTCGGCGAGCGCCTGGTGAACAGCATGTTCACCCTCTCCACGCTGGTCGGGCTCTCGGTCGCCCAGCTCACGATGGGCACGATCGTCGCGAACCTCGGCTTCTCCGACGTCTCCTTCCCCGCCCCCGTGCGGATCGGCGACACCCTCTACGCCGAGACGCGGATCGTGTCGAAGCGGCTCTCGTCGTCGCGTCAGGGGCAGGGCATCGTGCAGTTCGCGCACACCGGCCGCAACCAGGACGGCGTCGTGGTCGCCCTCGCCACGCGGTCGACGCTCATGCAGTGCCTTCCCGCCGAGGGGACCCGATGAGCGCCGGCATCGACGGCCCCGCCCTGCTGTTCTGCCCCGCGGATCGCGACGACCGGTACGGCAAGGCCCTCGCCGCCGCCGACTCGGTGATCATCGACCTCGAGGACGCGGTCGCGCCGGAGGACAAGCCCGCCGCCCGCGCGAAGGTCGCCGCCTCCGCCCTGGATCCGGAGCGCACGATCGTGCGGGTGAACCCGGCGAGCACGCCGGACCACGCGCTCGACCTCGACGCCCTCGCGGGCACGGCGTACCGCACCGTGATGCTGGCCAAGGCCGAGTCCGCCGCAGACCTCGACGCGCTCCACGCCGCAGGGCTGCACGTGCTCGCGCTGTGCGAGACCGCGCGCGGCGTGGTCCACTCCGAGGAGATCGCCGCGCATCCCGCGGTCATCGGGCTGATGTGGGGTGCCGAGGATCTGGTCGCGAGCATGGCGGGCCGGTCGAGCCGGTTCACCGCGGGTGCCCATGCGGGGCGCTACCGCGATGTCGCGCGCCACGCGCGCTCTCGTGTGCTGCTGGCGGCGAAGGCCTTCGGGAAGGCGGCGATCGACTCCGTGCACCTCGACATCACCGACGTCGAGGGCCTCCGCGCCGAGGCGCTCGACGCCGCGGCCAGCGGCTTCGACGCGACAGCCTGCATCCACCCCAGCCAGGTCGCGGTGATCCGCGAGGGCTACGCCGCGACGCCGGAGGAGCGGGACTGGGCCGAGCGTGTGCTCGCCGAGGCCGCCCGTCAGGGCGGGGTGTTCCGGTTCGAGGGCCGCATGGTCGACGAGCCGGTGCTGCGCCAGGCCAGGGCGATTCTCGGGCGCTGATCGTCGCGCCCGAGGACGGCCCGCCGCCGGCCGCGCTTCCCCGCCCCTACCGGCTCAGCGCCCGCTCCTGCAGCAGCTCCTGCACCCGCTCGACCGGAAGACCGCGCACGCTCTGCCGATGTCCGGCGGTGT
>NZ_NCKN01000271.1 GCF_002257455.1 Microbacterium sp. 13-71-7 | reverse complement strand
AGCACCCCCGCCTCCGACCGCACCGCGGTCACCGACGCCCCGATCCTCGACATCCTCGCCGAGCGCTGGAGCACCCGCATCTTCGACGCCGCCGCGACCATCGACGAGGAGGCTCTGGCCAGCGCGCTCGAGGCCGCCCGCTGGGCGCCGACCGCCGCCAACACGCAGCCGTGGCGCGCGATCGTGGCCCGCCGCGGATCCGAGGCGCACGCCAAGATCCTCGGCACCCTCGCCGGCTTCAACAGCGCCTGGGCCGGCGACGCCGCCCTGCTCGTGGTGTTCGTGGCCGAGACCACGCGCGACGGCCAGCCCATGACCTGGGCCCTCTACGACACCGGCCAGGCGGCCGCCCACTTCACCGTGCAGGCGCACGCCAACGGCCTCTCCACTCACCAGATGGGCGGATTCGACCGCGACGCGATCTCCGCCGCGTTCGACCTGAGCGCCGACTTCACCCCGATCTCGGTCATGGCCGTCGGCGAGCTCGGCGACATCCGCACCGCTCCCGAGGAGCTGCAGCAGCGCGAGAACGCCCCGCGCGAGCGTCGCCCGATCGCGGACACCCTCCTGATCAACGCCTGACGGGTCCTCACACCCCCGAGTCGTCCCCGCCAGCGCACGCCATAGGCTCCGCTGACGGGGACGACTCGCATGTGGAGGGGGCTCCACGCGGGGCGCGGGTGACCCAGAGCGGGGCGCCCCCGGGGCAGCACCCCGGGTCAGCGCAGCGCGCCCCGGGCCTCACGCCGGGGCAGCCCGGCCGCCTCAGCGCTTGCGGTGCCGGCCGGCGGCGAGCGCGTCGGCGGCGCGCACCAGCGACAGGTGCGAGAACGCCTGCGGGGTGTTGCCGGCGTGGCGGCGTCCCACGGGGTCGTACTCCTCGCTCAGCATGCCGACGTCGTTGCGCAGGGCGCACAGCCGGTCCATGAGTTCGCGCGCCTCGGCCATGCGGCCGGTCACCGCGTACTGCTCCACGAGCCAGAACGAGCACGCGAGGAACGTGTTCTCGCCGCCGGGCAGGCCGTCCACGCCGGTGCCCGTGCGATACCGGTTCACCAGCCCGCCGTGGATCAGCGTCTGCTCGATCCGCTCCACGGTCGCGAGCATGCGCGGGTCGTCGGGCGCGCAGTATCCGGTGCGCGGGATGAGCAGCAGGGCGGCATCGACCTCGTCCGTGCCGCGATGCTGCACGAAGTGCCCGTCCCGCACCCCGTGCTCGTCGATCTCGGCGCGCAGGCGGTCTCGCACGCCGCGCCAGCGCTCCACGGGGCCGTGCGCGCCGTCCTCCTCGACCGCGCGCACCCCGCGGTCGAACGCCGCCCACAGCATCACCCGGGAGTGGGTGAAGAACTGCGGATCCCCGCGGATCTCCCACATGCCGTTGTCCGGATGGTCCAGCTGCTTCTCGGCGTGCCGCAGCAGCACCCGCTGCAGCGACCACGATCGCGCGGACTCGGCGAGGCCCGCCCTGCGGGAAGCGGCGAGCGTCACCATCACCTCGCCGAACACGTCGGCCTGGAACTGCTCTGCGGCGGCGTTGCCCACCCGCACCGGAGCGGATCCGGCATAGCCCGGCAACGACCGCATCTCGCGTTCGACCAGATCCCGCTCCCCGGCCAGGCCGTACATGATCTGCAGTTCGGCCGGATCCCCCGCGACCGCCCGCAGCAGCCAGTCCCGCCACGCGCGCGCTTCGTCCGCGAGGCCGTGCGCGAGCAGCGCCTCGAGCGTGAGGGCGGCGTCGCGCAGCCAGACGTAGCGGTAGTCCCAGTTGCGCGCCCCACCGAACTCCTCGGGCAGCGAGGTCGTCGCGGCGGCCGCGATCCCGCCGGTCTCGCGGTTGGTGAGCGCGCGCAGGAGCAGCAGCGAGCGCCGCACGTCGTCCTCGTGCGGCCCCTCGTGCGCGATTCCGTCGGCCCAGTCGGTCCACCAGGATGCAGTCGCCCGCTCCGAGGCTTCCCCGTCGAGCGCCGCGGGAGCCGGACGGTACGACGGGAACCAGGTGAGCGTGAGCTCCGCGCTCTCCCCCGCGGCGACCTCGACCGCTCCGACGTGGCTGTGCCCGTGCGGGCGCAGCTCGGCTCCGCGCACCACGACGGCGTCGGGGCCGGCGGTCGCGGTGAGCTCCGGCGACTCCGGGCTGCCCGTCTGGCGCACCCACGGCAGCGCCCTGGCGTAGTCGAACCTGAGTCGCAGCTCCTGCGCGAAGGACATCCGCCCGCTGATCCCGACGACCCTGCGGATGAGGTCCGTGCGGTCAGCTCCCAGGGCAGCACGCGCGCCCTCGAGAGTTCCCCGATCCTGGGGAAGCAGGACCGGCATCCACTCGCGCACCTCGGCGACGCCGTCGGCGCCCTTCCACCGGGTCACCAGGCAGAACGTGTCGCCGTCGTAGTGCCGCGTCGCGGTCGCCTCGGAATCCGTAGGGCGCAGGCTCCAGTGCCCCTGCTCGACACCGCCGAGCAGAGCGCCGAACAGCGACGCGGAATCCAGCCGCGGAGCGCAGAACCAGTCGATGCTGCCCGTCCGCGACACGAGTGCGGCGGTGCGCCCGTCGCTGAGCAGCGCGTAGTCCTCGATCGGAGGGGTCTCCATCCTCCGCAGTCTGGCACGGGCCCCTGTGCTCCGAGACGGGGAGCGCCCGAACGAGAAGGATCCGGCGGACGGATCCGCTGCGGCGAGGCGATCGACGCCCTGTCGCAGAGACAGATCAGGAACGAGGAACGTATCGTGGGCGCATGACCACCCCGACGACGCTGCTCATCCTCGGCGCTTCCGGCGACCTCACCTCCCGGCTCCTCCTGCCCGCGATCGCGCAGCTCCTGCAGCGCCAGCCCGAACGCGCCCTGGTGCTGCGCGGAGCCGGATCCGACGACTGGTCCGACGAGCGCTGGCAGGAGGCCGTGCGCACGGCGTTCGCGACCGTCGACGCCGCGGACCAGCTCCCGCGGATCGCAGGGACCACGTATGCGAAGGCGGACGTCACCGACCGCGACGCGCTCGCGGCGCTCATCGAGGGCGTCGAGGGATCGCTCGTGATCTACTTCGCGCTCCCGCCGGCCGTGGCGGAGGCGGCGTGCGAGAAGCTCGTCGACATCCCCCTGCCCAAGGGCACCGTGCTGGCGCTGGAGAAGCCGTTCGGCAGCGACGAGAAGAGCGCCGCCGCTCTCAACGCGCTGGTCACCCGGATCGTGCCGGAGACCCAGGTCTTCCGCGTCGATCACTTCCTCGGCCGTTCCACGATCCTCAACATCATGGGCGTGCGCTTCGCGAACCGCCTGGTCGAGCCGGTCTGGTCCGCCGATCACGTGCAGTCGGTCCTGGTGCGCTACGACGAGTCGCTCGCGCTGGAGAACCGCGCGCGCTACTACGACAAGGCCGGCGCTCTCGTCGACATGATCCAGAGCCACCTGCTGCAGGTGCTCGCGATCCTCGCGATGGAGCAGCCGGCGGATCTGGACGAGATCGACCTGCGCGACGCGATGGCTGCCGCCCTCCGCGCGACCCGCATCGTCGGCGACGACCCCGTCGCCTCGACCCGCCGCGCCCGGTACACGGCGGGCACGAGCGACGACCGCTCCGTGCCCTCGTATGCGGACGAGGAGGGCGTGGATCCGGCCCGCGGCACCGAGACCCTCGCCGAGATCACCTGCGAGGTCGACACCGCGCGCTGGGCCGGCGTGCCCTTCACGCTGCGCAGCGGCAAGGCCCTGGGCGAGCGCTGCGCGGAGATCGTCGTCACGTTCCGGCCCGTGCGGCACATCCCCGGCGGGCTCACGGGGGTGCCGACGGACGGCGGCGTGCTGCGCTTCTCCCTCGGCCCCGACCGGATCGAGCTCGAGCTGAACGTGAACGGCGGCGACGACCCGTTCGCCCTGCGCCGCGACGTGCTGTCCACCGGCCTGGGCAAGGGCACGCTGCTGGCCTACACCGAGGTGCTCAGCGAGATCCTCGACGGCGACGTCGCGCTCTCGGTCCGCGGCGATGCGGCGGAGCAGTGCTGGCGGATCATCCAGCCGGCGCTCGACGCCTGGCGCTCCGGCGCCGTGCCGATGGACGAGTACGCCGCCGGCTCCCGCGGCCCGGCCGACTGGCAGACCTCGCAGGTCCCCTCCGCCTGACCCGCCGTCTTCGGCGGTCTCCCAGCCGCTCCTGTCGCAAAAGATGCCGTTATCGAGCGGTCGGAGCGGCGTCTTTTGCGACGGGAGCGGATCTGGCAGGCGGATCCGACGGGAGCGGATCTGGCAGGCGGATCCGACGGGAGCGGATCTGGCAGGCGCGGAGCGGGCTCAGCCGTGGCGGGCCAGCAGGGCGCGGGCGGCCTCGCTGTGGTGGGCGATGAGCTGCGGTACGTCCAGTCCGACGATCCGGCCGTCGAGCACGCGCCAGGTGCCGCCGACCATGACCCGGTCCGCGCGTTCGGCGCCGCACAGCAGCAGAGCCGCGAGCGGGTCGTGGCTGCCCGAGAAACGCAGCTCGTCGAGCGTGAACATCGCGAGGTCCGCCTGTGCGCCAGGGCGGAGCACGCCGATGTCGGAGCGACCGAGGGCGCGGGCGGATCCCTGGGTCGCCCAGTCCAGCGCCCGCTCGGGGGTGACCGCGGCGGCGCCGTAGCGCAGGCGCTGCAGGTACAGCGCCTGGCGCACCTCCATCATCATGTTGGATCCGTCGTTCGACGCGGATCCGTCCACGCCCAGGCCGACCGGCACGCCCGCGGCCTCGAGCTCGACCGCGCGGGCGATCCCGCTCGCGAGTCGCATGTTCGAGGTGGCGCAGTGCGAGACCGCGGTTCCGGCGGCGCCCAGGCGGGCGATCTCGTCGTCGTCGAAGTGGATCCCGTGCGCGAGCCAGGTGCGGTCGCCGAGC
>NZ_NCKN01000270.1 GCF_002257455.1 Microbacterium sp. 13-71-7 | reverse complement strand
TCTGCAGGAACACCAGCAGTTCGCCCCAGCTGCGGTAGGTAGGCGCGGCGATCTTCGGGACCTGCTGGTGGCTGAGCGACTCGCGGTAGTTCTCGACGCGGATGGTCTTGCCGCGCACCTGGTACTCGTTGACCTCGTCGGTGATCGACTTCAACCGCGCGACGAACCTGCCGTGCGCGTACACGGACTTCGCGACCTGCCCGCTGCCGCCCGCGGAGAACCGTCTCCCCCTCGCGGTGACGGCCGGAGAACGGACGCCCGAGGCACGAGTGCGGGGAGAGGTCTCCGCCGAGGGTCTGATCCCCCGGGCCTGAGCGCTCGGAGAACGAAGGGCCTCGGCGCCGCCCGCGGACATCGCGGGGCGGCGCCGAGGCCCATCTTCGTCGTCGCGCTAGCGGACGAGCGCCGCTTCGAGAGGCCGGCGCGCGTCGACGCCCCACGCCTCGGCGAGCAGCGCGAACGAGCGCGCGCGGTCCTCGGGGTCGTGCGTGATCGTGGTGAGCAGCAGCTCGTCGGCGCCGGTCACGCGCTGCAGGGTGTCGAGCCGTTCCACGACGCTCTCCGCATCGCCGACGAAGCGGGTGTCCAGGCGGTCGCCGACCACCTCGACGAGGTCCGCCGGATACGGCGCGACGATCGCGTCGTCGGGGTGGGGGTAGGCGATCGCGCCCTGCCCGGCGCGGATGCTGTGCACCCATTCGGCATAGCCGCGGCCGATGCGCTCCGCGTCGGCGGCCGTCTCAGCGACCAGCACATCGGCCGAGACGATCACGTGCGGCTCGGCGATCGCCCCGGGCCGGAAGGCGCGCCGGTAGGCCTCCACCGCGTCGAGCACGAAGCTCCCCGCGACGTGGAAGTTGGCCCCGAACGGCAGCCCGAGACGCCCCGCGAGTTCGGCGCTGATCCCCGCGGTGCTGCCGTGCAGCCACACCTGGATGTCCTGCCCCTCGGCCGGGGTCGCGTGGATCGGCACGCCCTCAGGGGCGGTGTAGGTGCCCGCGATGAACGCGAGGATGTCGTGGACGTCCTGTTCGAAGCGGTCGGCATCGCCGGCCGTGCGGCGCAGCAGCCTCGCCTGGGCCGCGAACCGCGCGGAATCGAAGGCGAACGGCCTCGCGGCCGGCAGCAGCAGGCCGTCCACGAGGCGGGCCTCGGCGGGGGACGGCGCGACCGGCGGCGCGGGGTGCGAAGTGGATCCGGATCGGCCGATGCCGAGATCGAAGCGTCCGGGGTGAAGGGCGGCCACGACGCCGGCGGCCTCGACGACCTGGAGGGCGGCATAGTTGCCGATGATGGTCGCGGCCGTGCCGATCCTGATGTGCTCGGTCGCGGCGGCGATGGCGGCGAGGAGCACGTGCGGGGCGGCACCCGCGACGCCGGGGTTCAGGTGGTGCTCGGCGAGCCAGAACCGGCGATAGCCGAGGCGTTCCGCCGTCTGGGCGAGCGCGATCGTGTCCCTGAGCCCTTGGGCGGCGGTCGATCCTTCGCCGAACGGGGAGAGCTCGAGGATGCTGAGCGGTGCACGGTTGGTCATGTCTTCGTCCTTCTCTGGTGCGGATGCGCGGAAAGGCGCGGGCCGGCGGTCTCCGCCGGCCCGCGCCCCGGGTTCAGGACTTGGGAAGCCCCGGCGGGTTGATCTCGGACTTCTCGATCCCCTCCGAGTCGAGCCCCCATCCCTTGAGCACCTGGGCGTACTCGCCGTTCGCGATGAGCTCGTTGAGGACGATGTTCACGGGCTCGATGAGCCCGTTGCCCTTCGCCGTCCCCGCCGCGATCGCGGCGGCCTGCGGCCATCCGCCCGGCACGATGCCCACGAGCTTGGTGGCGCCGGTCTCCCTGGCCGCCCACGCGTACGCGGCGTTCGGGCCGAAGACCGCATCGACGCGACCGGACTGCAGCGCGAGCGTCGCCGCCGCGTTGTCGTCGTAGTACTGCAGGTCGGCCGGCGCCTTGCCCGCGGCATTGAGCTCCTCGTTCCACTTCAGCAGCACCTGCTCCTGGTTCGTGCCGGAGCCGACGACGATCTTCCGGCCGGAGATGTCCGCGGCCTTCTCGATCTTGGTGATGCTGCTGTCGGACTTGACGTAGAAGCCGAGCAGATCCTGCCGGTAGCTGGCGAAGTCGAAGAGCTCCTTGCGCGCCTCGGTGACGGTCACGTTCGAGGTGATGAGGTCGTACTTGCCGGACTGGATCCCCAGGGGCCAATCGGCCCACGCGACGACCACGGGGTTGTAGGTCAGGCCGAGCCCCTGCGCGATCAGGCTGCCGATGTTGGGCTCGATGCCGGCGGGCAGGGTCTTCCCGTCCGGGACGTAGCTGAGCGGCGGCACGAAGGCGCCGACCGCGACCGTGAGCTTGCCCGGCTCGACCGGGGTGAAGCCGCTCTTCTTGAGCGCCTCGACCGCCTTCGGGACGACATCTCCCTCGACCCATTTCACGTCGTCGGCCGAGATCTTCGCCGCGGACGTGGTGGGCTCAGGGGTGCTGTCGGCCGCCGTGGCCGCCGCCGGGCGGTTGAGCGCGACGACGGCGCCGACGGCGACGATCGCGGCGACCGCGACCGCGGCGATGCCGACCACCGCGCCCTGCTTCTTGCTGAGTGCCATGCTGTGTCTCTCCTTGCGGTGATGCGGCCGTGCCGCGTTCGGGTCGTACGGGTCAGTTCAGGACCTTGGCCAGGAACTCTCTGGTGCGAGGGTGCCGGGGATGGTCCAGGACGTCGGCGGGACGTCCTTCCTCGATCACGGTCCCGTGGTCGAGGAAGACGACGCGGTCGGCGACCTGGCGGGCGAAGCCGATCTCGTGCGTGACGATGATGAGCGTGGTGCCGAACCGGGCGAGGTCGCCGATCACCTCGAGGACTTCGCCGACGAGCTCGGGGTCCAGCGCGCTGGTCGGCTCGTCGAACAGCAGTACCTTGGGCTTCAGGGCGAGGGCGCGGGCGATCGCGACGCGCTGCTGCTGCCCTCCGGAGAGCTGCCGGGGATAGGCGTCGGCCTTGTCGGCGAGGCCGACGCGGTCGAGCAGACCGAGGGCGAGCTCCCTGGCGTCGGACGCGGCCAGGCGCTTGAGCGCGATCGGCGCCTCCACGATGTTCTCCAGCGCGGTGAGGTGCGGGAACAGGTTGAAGTGCTGGAAGACGATGCCGACCTGCGTCCGGCGCCGCAGGATCTCCCGCTCGTGCAGCTCGTGGAGCTTCTCGCCGCGCAACTCGTAGCCGATCAGCTCGCCGTCGACCGTGACCGATCCGCGATCCACGCTCTCCAGATGGTTGATGGTGCGCAGCAGCGTCGACTTGCCCGAGCCGCTCGGCCCCAGCACCGCGACGACCTCCCCCGGCTGCACCGTGAGGTCGATGCCGGACAGCACCTCGACCCCTCCGAAGCTCTTGTGGACGTTGTGGATCTCGACGAGTCCGCTCGTCGCGGTCTCCGCGGTGACGGCGCTCATGCGTTCGCCTTTCCGGTGTTGTCGATCGCGGCGCGGGCGGGTCGCGGATCATCGCCGAGTCGGGCCCATTGCGTGCTCACCCAGCGCCTCGCCTGCTGCAGAGGCGTGGGAGGCAGGGTGCGCGCCGAGCCGCGTGCGAAGTGCCGCTCGATATAGAACTGCGCGATGCTGAGGATCGTGGTGATGATCGTGTACCAGACGACCGCGACCAGGAGCAGCGGGATGACCCGGCTGTTGCGGTTGTAGATGACCTGCACCGCATAGAAGAGCTCTGGGATCGCGATCACGAACACGACGGATGCGCCCTTGACGAGACCGATGACCTCGTTGGTCGCGTTCGGGACGATCGAGCGCGCCGCCTGCGGCAGGATGATCCGGAACAGCCGCCTGCCCGCGGGGATGCCGAGGGCGGCCGCCGCCTCGGACTGGCCCTGGTCGACGGAGAGCAGCCCTCCGCGGATGATCTCCGCCGAATACGCGGCCTGATGCAGCCCGAGGCCCAGGATGGCCGCGGCGAACGCGCTGACCAGCTGCACGGTGGGGAACTCCACGATCCAGAAGTCGGTGGTGAACGGCGTGCCGAGACCCAGCGTCGGGTACAGGTAGCCGAGGTTGTACCAGACGATGATCTGCACGACGAGCGGCACGGAGCGGAAGAACCAGATGTACGCCCAGGCGGCGGAGCTCAGCAGCGTCGAGTCCGACAGCCGCCCCAGTGCGATGATCGTGCCGAGCACGAAGCCGACGATCGCCGAGACGGCGGTGATCGCGAGCGTGTAGCCGATCCCGATGAGGACCGGGCCCGAGAAGAAGTACGCGGCGAACGTGCCCCACTCGTAACGGCTGTTCGTGACGAGGCTCCAGCCGAACTGCGCCACGACGAACAGGATGAGCGCGGCGAACGTCCAGCGCCACCAATGGCGGGTGGGCACGACGGGGACGGCACCGAGGTCGACCCTGTTCCGAGTCCGATCCTTCGGACGGCTCGGTTCGTCGTCGACCGAGCGGCCGAGAGGCGGTGCGGCGGTGTCGGTCATGATGCTCCCTCGTGATTCCCTCAGCACGGGCGTGCTGCGTGAAGTCACGGTATGAGCACGCGCGCGCCCTCGACAGCCGGGGATTCATTCGCGGCAACCGGCTGATACGCGACGCAACCGGCTGATACGCGGCGTAACGGAGGGATTTCCCGCGTCACCGGCGCGCAGAGGACGGGGCGCCGATCCCGGTCGGATCGGCGCCCCGTGGAGTCGTCGGTTCAGGCGTTCCGGAGGATGTGGTCCGTGACGCGCGTGGAGAAGTACAGCGCGTCCACCGGGATCCGCTCGTCCGCGGCGTGGAACTCCCCGAACACGTCGAAGTCGGCCGGCACCCGCAGCGGGACGAACCCGTATCCGTGGATGCCCAGCTGCGCCAGGTGCTTG
>NZ_NCKN01000269.1 GCF_002257455.1 Microbacterium sp. 13-71-7 | reverse complement strand
GTCGCCGGATCCCTCGTCGACATCGTCGAGGCGTCCGCCCGCGACTATCCGGACGCTCCCGCGCTGCAGTTCTTCGGGCGGACCACCTCGTACCGCGACCTGCAGGCCGCGATCGATCGCGCGGCCGCAGGGCTCAAGGCGCTCGGCGTGAAGGCCGGGGATCCGGTCGCGATCGTGCTGCCGAACTGTCCGCAGCACATCATCGCGTTCTACGCCGTGCTGCGGCTGGGCGCCGTGGCCGTGGAGCACAACCCGCTGTACACGCCCCGCGAGCTGCGCAAGCAGTTCGAGGATCACGGGGCGAAGCACGCGATCGTCTGGAACAAGGTCGTCGCGTCCGTGCAGGAGTTCCCCGCGGACCTCGCCGTCACGAACCTCGTCTCGGTCGACGTCACGCGCGCGATGCCCGCGCTCACGCGGTTCGCGCTGCGACTGCCGGTCGCCAAGGCGCGCGAGTCCAGGGAGGCGCTCACCACCCGGGTGCGCGGCACGGTCACCTGGGAGTCCGTCGTGGGGTATTCCCCGCTCCCCTCGTCGCACCCGCGCCCCTCGACCGACGACCTGGCGATCATCCAGTACACCTCCGGCACCACGGGAACGCCGAAGGGCGCCTCCCTGACGCACCGCAACCTGCTCGCCAACGCCGCGCAGGCCCGGGCGTGGGTGCCCTCGATCACGCGAGGGAACGGCTGCGTCGTGTACGCCGTGCTGCCGATGTTCCACGCGTACGGGCTCACGCTCTGCCTCACGTTCGCGATGTCCATGGGGGCGCGCCTCGTGCTGTTCCCCAAGTTCGACCCCGATCTCGTGCTCGAGGTGGTGAAGAAGCATCCCGCGACGTTCCTGCCGCTCGTGCCGCCGATCGCGGATCGCCTGCTCAAGGCCGCGACCGCGAAGGGCGTGTCGCTCGCCGGCATCGAGGTGGCGATCTCCGGCGCGATGGCGCTGCCGCACGACCTCGTGGTCCCGTTCGAGAAGGCCACCGGCGGGTACCTCGTCGAGGGGTACGGTCTGAGCGAGTGCTCGCCCGTGCTCATGGCGAACCCCGTCGCGGACAACCGCGTGCCCGGCACCGTGGGCCTGCCCCTGCCCGGCACCGAGTGCCGTGTGGTGGATCCGGACGAGCCGACGAAGGACGTCGAGCCTGGACAGCCCGGCGAGCTGGTCGTCCGCGGACCGCAGGTGTTCTCCGGCTACTACGGCAAGCCGGAGGAGACCGAGGCCGTGTTCGCCGACGGATGGTTCCGCACCGGCGACATCGTCACGATCGACGAGGGCGGATTCGTGCGGATCGTCGACCGGATCAAGGAGCTCATCATCACCGGCGGCTTCAACGTCGCCCCGACCGAGGTCGAGGGTGCGCTGCGACAGCATCCCGACGTCATCGACGCCGCCGTCGTGGGCCTTCCCAGCGAGCACTCCGGCGAGGAGGTCGTCGCCGCGATCGTCGTGGATCCGCGCAAGGACGTGGACGTCGAGGCGATCCGCGAATTCGCTCGCGGAATACTGACGCCCTACAAGGTCCCGCGCCGCATCTTCGTCGTCGACGAGCTGCCGACCTCCCTCATCGGCAAGGTGCTGCGACGCCAGGTCAGGGAGCGCCTGGTCGCGCTGACCTCCGGGAGCTGACGCCTCCCGCGTTTTCGAAGCGCGCGAATGGCTCGATCCCGGGGGCGGATCGAGCCATTCCCGCGCTCCGGACTGCGATCTCCCAGGCCGGGGACGGTACTCTGAGTTGTGACCCGAGACGACGCGACGCCGACCGAGCCCCCCATCGACCCCGCTGCGGAGGGCGACGGAGCGACCGAAACGGAAGCGCCGGCCGGTCCCGGCTTCGAGGAACTCGGCATCAGCGGCCCCGTCCTCGCCGCGATCAAGGCGCTCGGCTACGAGACCCCCTCCGCGATCCAGCGCGAGACCATCCCGCTGCTGCTCGGCGGGCGCGACGTGCTGGGCACCGCGCAGACCGGAACGGGAAAGACCGCGGCGTTCGCGCTGCCGATCCTGGAGAACCTGGATCTGCAGCAGCAGAAGCCGCAGGCGCTCGTGCTGGCCCCGACCCGCGAGCTCGCGCTGCAGGTCGCCGAGGCGTTCGAGGCCTACGCCGCCCAGATGCCGGGCGTGCACCTGCTGCCGGTCTACGGCGGCCAGGGCTACGGCGTGCAGCTGTCGGCGCTCCGCCGCGGCGTGCACATCGTCGTCGGCACGCCGGGCCGCATCATGGATCACCTCGCCAAGGGCACGCTCGACCTGTCCGAGCTGAAGAACCTCGTGCTCGACGAGGCCGACGAGATGCTCAAGATGGGCTTCGCGGAGGACGTGGAGCAGATCCTCGCGCAGACGCCGGAGGACAAGCAGGTCGCCCTGTTCTCGGCGACGATGCCCGCCACGATCCGCCGGCTCGCGCAGCAGTACCTGCACGACCCCGAGGAGATCTCGGTCAAGGGCAAGACCACGACCAACGCGAACATCACCCAGCGCTACCTCGTGGTGTCGTACGCGCAGAAGGTGGATGCGCTGACCAGGATCCTCGAGGTGGAGAACTTCGAGGGCATGATCGTCTTCGTCCGCACCAAGAACGAGACCGAGACGCTCGCCGAGAAGCTGCGCGCCCGCGGGTACTCCGCCGCCGCGATCAACGGCGACATCGCGCAGCCGATGCGCGAGCGCACGGTCGGCCAGCTCAAGGACGGCAAGCTCGACATCCTCGTCGCCACCGACGTCGCCGCGCGCGGCCTCGACGTCGAGCGGATCAGCCACGTGGTCAACTTCGACATCCCCACGGACACCGAGTCCTACGTGCACCGGATCGGCCGCACCGGCCGCGCGGGCCGCTCGGGTGACGCGATCAGCTTCATCACCCCGCGCGAGCGCTACCTGCTCAAGCACATCGAGCGCGCCACGCGTCAGCAGCCCGCCCAGATGCAGCTGCCGACGACCGAGGACGTGAACAGCACCCGCCTGGCGCGCTTCGACGACGCGATCACCGCGGCGCTCGAGGAGACCCGCCGGATCGAGGGCTTCCGCGACATCATCGCCCACTACGTGCGCAACCACGACGTGCCGGAGGCCGACGTGGCCGCGGCCCTCGCGGTGGTCGCTCAGGGCGAGACTCCGCTGCTGCTGGACCCCGCGAACGACTCGCTCTCGGCCGCGATCGCCGCCGACAACCGGCCGCAGCGCGAGCGCACCGAGCGCTCGGGCGGACGCGACGGCGCGCGTGAAGACCGCGGCGCGCGTCCGGAACGGCGCAGCCGTGGGGACTACACGCCCTACCGGATCGAGGTCGGTCGCCGCCACCGCGTCGAGCCGCGACAGATCGTCGGCGCGCTCGCGAACGAGGGCGGCCTGGGCCGCGACGACTTCGGTGCGATCACGATCCGTCCGGACTTCTCGATCGTCGAGCTCCCCTCGAACCTGGACTCCTCGGTGCTGGACCGCCTGCGCGACACCCGCATCTCGGGCCGGCTCATCGAGATCCAGCGCGACTCCGGCCGCCCGAACCGTGGTCCGCGCCGCGACGACCGCGGCCGTGACGACCGGGGCTACGGCGACCGTCCGCGCCGTTCCTACGACAGCGGATCCGGGGATCGCGGCTACGGCGACCGTCCGCGCCGCGACGACGCCCCGCGCGAAGACCGCGGCAGCGACGACCGTCCCCCGCGCAAGCCGCGCCACAAGGACTGACCCCGCTCGTGCCCCCGTCGTTCTCGCCGGGGGCACGGCTTATTGTCGACGGCACCGGTACGCGGATCCGGGTGCGGACGCGGGTCCACGTCCGGGATCCGCCGAGCGCACGGCTTGCTGCCGAAAGCACCGGCACTTCGCGCGAAGTTCCCGTGCACTCGGCACGTCCCGGTGCACTCGGCGCACGGATCTACGGGTGCACGGCTTGTTCCAGAGATCACCACAACCCAACACGCGGATCCGCCGAGCGCACGGCTTGTTGCCGAAAGCACCGGCACTTCGCGCGAAGTTCCCGTGCGCTCGGCAGGTTCCCGTGCACTCGGCACACGAATCCACGAGCGCACGGCTTGCTCCCGTGCGCTCGGCGCGGATCCACCGAACGCACGGCTTGTCGCCGCGATCACCGGAACCCGACACGCGGATCCACCGTGCGCACGGGTCGTTGCCGAAAGCACCGGCACTTCGCGCGAAGTTCCCGTGCACTCGGCAGGTTCCCGTGCACTCGGCGGGGAGCGGCGGTCACGCGCAGCGCGCAGCGCGCCCCGGGAACCAGGGAAGTCCCGGGAAGCCCCGCGGAGCGTCCGTCACGCCGCGATGAGCGGCTTCGTGCGCACGGGGCCGAGCCAGGTCGCGATCAGGACGGCGGTGAGGGATCCCGCCGCCATGATCGCGGCCAGCACCACGATCTGGAAGCGTCCGGCCTCGAGCGGCGACAGACCGCCGAAGATCGCGCCGACGAACGCACCGGGCAGCACCACGAGTCCCGTCGTCTTGGTCTGGTCGATCGACGGGATGAGGGCCTCGCGGACCGCCCTGCGCGCGAGGTCGAGCGTGGAGCGGCGCGGGGTCGCACCGAGGGCGAGCCATCCCTCGACCTCCTCCCACCGGTCGGCCACCGACGCGGTGAAGCGGCGCCCGGCGAGCGTCGCGATGCTCATGGAGTTGCCGATGAGGATCGCACCGATCGCGAGGAGGTAGCGCGGCGTGGCCTGAAGGGCCCCCGTGGCGAACACCGTGCCGATGGACACGACCGCGCCGGCGCCGATCGAGGTCGCCATGACGAGGATCATGTGCGCGCCGCCGCCAGTGCGGCGCACGGCCACTCCCGTGGCGATGCCGAACATGACCAGCAGTGCGACGCCGATCCACGCGGGCTGCGAGACGATCCCGGTCAGGATGACGCTGATGATCGCGAGCTGCACCGCGCCGCGGAGGACCGCG
>NZ_NCKN01000268.1 GCF_002257455.1 Microbacterium sp. 13-71-7 | reverse complement strand
CTGCGCGTGCCGATCACGGACGCCCAGCTCGAGGCCGACCCGTACCGGCCGCCGTACTACCACCCCGGCGCCGACGCCCCCGAGGTCCGATACCTGCAGGAGCGCCGCCGGGCGCTGGGCGGCTACCTGCCGGAGCGTCGTCCGAACGCGTCGGGGGAGATCGCCCTGCCGGACGCGAAGGCGTACGAGGTGGCGGCACGCGGATCCGGCAAGCAGCAGGCCGCGACCACCATGGCGTTCGTGCGCGTGCTCAAGGACCTCATGCGCGACCCCGAGTTCGGCCAGCGCATCGTGCCGATCATCCCGGACGAGGCGCGCACCTTCGGCATGGACGCGTTCTTCCCGACCGCGAAGATCTACAACCCGAACGGGCAGAACTACCTCGCCGTCGACCGCGACATCGTGCTCTCGTACAAGGAGTCGACCGCGGGGCAGATCCTGCACGTCGGCATCAACGAGGCGGGATCCATCGCCGCCTTCACCGCCGCGGGCACGGCCTACGCGACGCATGGCGTGCCGCTCGTGCCGGTGTACGTGTTCTACTCGATGTTCGGCTTCCAGCGCACCGGCGACTCGCTGTGGGCGGCCGCCGACCAGATGACGCGCGGCTTCCTCATCTCGGCGACCGCGGGCCGCACCACGCTGACCGGCGAGGGCCTGCAGCACGCCGACGGGCACTCGCCGCTACTCGCCGCGACGAACCCTGCCGTGGTCACCTACGACCCGGCGTTCGGCTACGAGATCGGCCACATCGTGCGCGCGGGGATCGAGCGCATGTACGGCGCGGACTCGACCGACCGCAACCACATCTACAACCTCATGGTCTACAACGAGCCGATCGTGCAGCCGGCCGAGCCCGAGGGCGTCGACGTGGCGGGGATCCTGGGCGGGATCCACCGGATCGCTCCGGTCGCGGCGCCCAGGGCGCACCTGCTCGCGTCGGGCATCGGCGTGACCTGGGCGCAGGAGGCGCAGCAGCTCCTCCGCGACGACTGGGGCGTGGAGGCCGACGTGTGGTCGGTGACCAGCTGGACCGAGCTGCGCCGCGACGCGGTCGCCGCGGAGGAGGACGAGTTCCTCGGACGCGGCTCGCGGGTGCCGTTCGTGCAGCAGCAGCTCGCGGACGCGCGCGGGCCGATCGTGGCCGTCAGCGACTATGCCAAGGACCTGCCGGACCAGATCCGCCAGTTCGTCCCGAACGACTGGGCGAGCCTCGGCGCCGACGGCTTCGGCTTCTCCGACACGCGCGCCGCGGCCCGCCGGTTCTTCAAGATCGACGGCCCGAGCGTCGTGGTGCGCACGCTGCAGCTGCTCGCCGCGCGCGGCGAGGTGGACGCGGCGATCCCCGCGCAGGCGGCCGAGAGGTACCGCCTGCTCGACGTCAACGCCGGCACGAGCGGCACCGACGCGGAGTGACGTCCCTCCGGGGTCGTTGAGCGAGCACCGGCGCCGCGGGGCTTTCTTCGGCGTCGTTTGGCGCCTGGCGCGCGAGATGCGGCGCAAGAGATGGAAAACGTCGCTCCTGACTCAGCCCGGAGCGACGTTTTCCATCTCCTCGTTCGAACCGCGAGGTCGTGAAGATGGAAAGTGTCGCTCTGCGGATCCGGGGGGCGACGCTTTCCATCTCGCAGCGCGTCTGCGGGGTTGAGCGTGGCCCGTGGTGCGCGGGGCAGAGCGCGGCCCGCGGCCGGTGGCCTGTGGTCCGTCCTCCCCAGGGCGCTCCGGTCGGCAGGATTCCACGGATCACGTGATCGCGGCTTCGTCGGGTTCGGTCATCGGCGAGCATCGGGGGATGCATCACCGGATCCCGCTGCCTTCGACGCTCGGAGCGGAGTTCACGCTGCGCGAGGCGCAGGCCGCCGGTCTCGGTCGGGCCAGGGCGGATGCGCGCGATCTGCATCGCCCGTTCCGGGGCGTGCGTTCGAGCGAGGTCCCGGAGACGTTCGCCGCCGTCGTCGCGTGCGGAGCGCGGCGGCTGAAGCCGCGGCAGCGTTTCGTGGGTGTGACGGCGGCGCGCCTCTGGGGGTTGCCCCATCCACGGCGGTGGAGGCAGGGCGAGCCGCTTGAGGTGGTCGTGCCGCCGGACGCGACTCCGCCGAGGAGCCGGGGCATCCGTGGTCGTCGGCTCAGGGAGGACCGGGCGTCCACGTGGTGGATCGGATCCCTTCCCGTGGTGGATCCGATCGCCGCGGTTCTCAGTTGCGCGGCGGACCTGGACCTCGCGCAGGCCGTGATCCTGCTCGATGCGCTGCTCACCGACGCCGACGACTACCCCGGGCTGCGGCGGGGGCGACCTGTGGCCTCTCCCCACGAGCTGGGCGAGCGTGTGCGCCAGTGGGGGCGGTTTCCCGGGCGTATGACGATCCTGACGGCTCTGCCCGAGCCGTTGCCGGCGTGGAGTCTCCGAAGGAGACCGAGACGCGCCTGCTCATCGTCGATGCCGGGCTGCCCGAACCGGTCGTCCAGCACGAAGTCCGCGAGGGGCAGCGGCTCGTCGCGCGGATCGATCTCGCCTACCCGCAGTGGAAGATCGCGATCGAGTACGAAGGCGACGGGCACCGCACCGATGCCGCCCAGTGGCGCCGGGACATCCAGCGTCAGCGCGAACTCGAGGACCGCGGCTGGATCGTCATCCGTCTCACCCAGCTCGACCTGATGGACGGATCCGGAGCGTTCCTCGGCCGGCTCCGCCGGGCGGTCGCGATGAGGCAGGCGTGATGGATCCGGGTCGGCCGTAAACATGTCGGCTGGCCCGAGTCACCGCGAGATGGATCTGGTCGGTTCGGGAGCGCCCAGGCCCGCGTTTTCCATCTCGCGGCGAGGGCGGATGCGCGTCGGAGATGGGTTTTGTCTGTGGCGGGGCTGCCGGAGCGGCGTTTTGCATCTCGCGCAGCGTACGGCGTACGGCGCGGCGAGCGGTGGCCGCCCTGCTCGGGAGGGCGCCGCGTTTCGTCTCGGTCGCTGCGCGTCCGCGCTCAACGACCCCGGGATCGGGCCGCGGGCTACGCCTCGAGGTCGGCGGCGATCGCGCCGGCGGCCTCGCGGAGCAGCGGGACGGCGCGCTGGCCGAACTCCTCGGTGACGCGCGCGATCGGGCCGGACACCGAGACCGCGGTCGGCGTCGGCGCGCCGGGCACGGCCATCGCGTAGCAGCGCACGCCGATCTCCTGCTCCTGCTCGTCGATCGAGTAGCCGCGCTCGCGGATGACGTCGAGCTCCTTGAGCAGTGCGTCCACCGTGCCGATGCTGAACGAGGTCGGGGTGCTCATGCCGGTGCGGCCGACGATGCCGCGCACGGTGTCGTCGTCGAGCTGGGCGAGGATCGCCTTGCCGACGCCGGTGTCGTGCACGTTGGCGCGGCGGCCCACCTCGGTGAACATGCGCATGGAGTGCTGCGAGGGCACCTGGGCGACGTAGACCACCATGTCGCCGTCGAGCACGGCCATGTTGGCGCTCTCGCCGAGGGCGTCGACGAGGGTCTTCAGCTGCGGACGCGCGAGTGCGCCGAATTGGCGCGACGCGCCTTCGCCGATGCGGATCAGCCGCGGGCCGAGCGCATAGCGGCGGTTCGGCAGCTGGCGCGCGTAGCCCAGTGAGACGAGCGTGCGCAGCAGCCGGTGGATCGTCGGCAGCGGGAGATCGGTCGACGCGGACAGCTCGCTGAGCGTGACGTCGCCGCCGGCGTCGGTCACGAGCTCGAGCAGCTCGAACACCCGCTCGACCGACTGCACGCCGGATCCCGCGCCTCTGCCGGGTTTCGGATCTGCGGCCTTCGCGCCTGTCGTGCTCGGATTCTCCGCCATGTCAGCTCCCGTCCTTGCGGTAATTCCATCATGCGAGAGTGCCGCGCCGGAAATCCGAGGGGATCCGAATCCCGCCTTGCGCAAAACTTCCACGATAGAGATAATAGTGTCCACTATACGAAAGTTCTGAGAAGTTCATCACCGCAACAAGCGCCCGAGGCTCCGCCCGGGACGCCTCGATGAGGAGGAATCATGGCGAACCCGGGTCCCGGAAATTCGATCACGCTGCGCATCGACGCGCCGTCCAACTTCACCGTCACGAGCGAGCTCGCGGCGGCCGCCGCGGCCGCGGGCGCCGTCGTGACCGCCCTCGACGTCGTGGAGTCCCACCCCACGACGATCGTCGTCGACCTGACTTGCAACACCACGGGCGAGGAGCACGCCGAAGAGGTCCGTGCCGGCGTCGAGGCGCTTGAGGGCGTGGCCGTGCGCCAGGTCAGCGATCGCACCTTCCTCATGCACCTGGGCGGAAAGCTCGAGGTTGTGCCGAGCGTGCCGCTGCGCAATCGCGATGACCTGTCCCGCGCCTACACGCCCGGCGTCGCCCGCGTCTGCATGGCGATCGCCGAGGACAAGAGCAAGGCCCGCAACCTCACCGTCAAGCGCAACACCATCGCGGTCGTCACCGACGGCACCGCGGTGCTCGGCCTCGGCGACATCGGCCCCGAGGCCGCGCTCCCCGTCATGGAGGGCAAGGCCGCGCTGTTCAAGCAGTTCGCGAACGTCGACGCCTGGCCGGTCTGCCTGGACACCAAGGACACCGAGGAGATCATCAAGATCGTCAAGGCGATCGCCCCGGTCTACGGCGGGGTGAACCTCGAGGACATCGCGGCCCCGCGCTGCTTCGAGATCGAGGCGCGCCTGCGCGAGGAGCTCGACATCCCGGTCTTCCACGACGACCAGCACGGCACCGCGATCGTCACCCTCGCCGCTCTGCGCAACGCCCTCAAGGTCGTCGGCAAGACGATCGGCGAGGTGCGGATCGTCGTGTCGGGCGTCGGCGCGGCCGGCAACGCGATCGTGCGTCTGCTGCTCGCCGATGGCGCGGTCGACATCCTCGCTTGCGGCCGCAACGGCGCGATCCATCGAGGCGAGGAGTACACCGACGCGCACCGCACCGAGCT
>NZ_NCKN01000267.1 GCF_002257455.1 Microbacterium sp. 13-71-7 | reverse complement strand
CGGACGGCGGCGTTCGACAGGCTCGACATCGATCTCGCGGCCGGCGTCGCCGTGGTCGGCAGCGGGGTGCGCTGGGGCGCCGTCGTCGACGCGCTCGAGGGCACGGGGTGGGCGGCGCCGGCGGGCACGAGCCCCGTCGTCTCGGTCGCGGGCTACACGCTCGGCGGCGGGCACTCGTGGTTCAGCCGCACCGCGGGCCTCGGCTCCGACAACCTGCGCGCCGCGTGGGTGCTGCGACCGGACGGCACGCACGAGCGGATCGACGACGACAGCGACGGCGAGGCGATGTGGGCGCTGCGCGGCGCGGGCGGCGTCGTGGGCGTCGTCACCGCGCTCGAGCTCGATCTCGTCCGCACCCCGGCGCAGTGGGGCGCCTCCCTGACGTTCGACGCGGCCGACTCCGCCGCCGTGATCCGCGCCGTGCGGGATCTCGCCGCCGTCGCGCCGTCGACGCTCAACGTGTTCACGGGCTCGATGCGGATGCCCGATGCGCCGATGCTGCCCGAGGCGATCCGCGGCAAGAGCTTCCTCACCGTCCAGGCGCTGTCCGCCGACGGCGCCGCCGAGACGTTCCTCGACGGTGTGCGGCGCGCCGGCGCCGTGCAGCGCGAGACCGCCGGCCCGACGTCGCCCGCCGCACTCGCGGCATCCTCGGGAGAGCCGACCGAGCCGACCGCGGGCCGAGGCGCGGCTCTGGCCCTCGACCGGCTCGACGATGCCGTGATCGACGCGCTGGTCGAGTACCGCCAGGCGCCCGCGCAGTCGACGATCATCGGGATCGACCTGCGGATGCTGGGCGGGGCGCTCGACGCCCCGCGCCGATCCGGCTTCGCCTCGCTGGCCTCGGCCGGCTGGCTCCTGCACGCGCTGGTGCCGAACTTCCCCGGAGCCCCGGCCGAGCCCGGCGATGCGAGCATCGCGGGCCTCATCGACCTGCTCGCCCCGGCAGCCGCCGCGCGGACGATCCCGACGTTCCTGACGCCGGGGCCGTCGCTCGAGCAGTGCGCCACGGCGTCCGACATCGACCGGCTGCGCGCGGTGCGCGCGAGTGCCGATCCCGACGGCGTGCTGCACGAGGGCCGCCTGCCGCGCTGAGACCGCTCTCTACGGCGGACTCGGCGACGGCGGACGGGCCGGATGCGGGGCCTCGCGGGTCGGTCAGCCGATCGCGGCGAGGCTCTGCACCGTGGCCGACACGGCCTCGGCGAGCTCGCGGCCCTTCACGGCGAAGTGGCGGCGGAAGTAGTCCTGGTGCTCGTCGTGCTCGTGGAAGTGGTGCGGCGTGAGCACGGCGGAGAACACCGGCACGTCGGTGTCCAGCTGCACGCGCATGAGCGCGTCGACGACGGATCCGGCGACGAAATCGTGCCGGTAGATCCCGCCGTCCACGACGAGGGCGCTCGTGGCGATGGCCTCGTAGCGGCCGGTGCGCGCAAGGCGCTGGGCGTGCAGCGGGATCTCGAACGCTCCGGGAACGCGGTGCACGTCGACCTGGTCGATGCCGAGCTCGGCGAGACGCTCGAGGAAGGCGGACACGGCCTGCTCGACGATCTCGGCGTGCCACTGCGCGGCGACGATGGCGATTCTGGGCATGGTGGACTGCTCCTTCTGTCCTCTCTCATCCGGACTGTGACCGTCGGCTCCGGAATCGCACCGGATCGGCGGTCCCCACCATGGGGACCGTTCGCGGGCTCGCGCGGACCATGCCGCGACACCGCCGGTGGGGACTTTCACCCCGCCCTGAGGACAGGACGACGCTATCACCGTGTCGCGAGCGGTCCGACCACGATGCGATCCGCCGTCCGGCGTCCGGCTCCGAACCGTCAGCGCGGTGCCGCGGCGGCGCCGGCCAGGCGGTACGCGGTCTCCGGACGGCCCGGAGCGCCGTAGCGCGGGGCGCGGATCGCGACCTGCTGGGCGACGAGGTGTTCCAGGTAGCGCCGCGCGGTGACCCGCGAGACGCCGACGAGGGGCGCTGCCTCTGCGGCCGAGAGGTCGCCGTGCGCGCGCAGCACCGCGGTCACCGCCTGCAGCGTCTCGGCGGCGAGACCCTTCGGCAGGGCGATGGCGCCGGTCGCGGGTCCTCCGATCAGGGCGTCGATCTCCTCCTGGCTCGCGGCGCCGGCGAGCGCGACCGCGCGCTCGTGCCGGTCGCGGAACTGCATCAGGCGCTCTCGGAACACCGCGAACGGGAACGGCTTGAGCAGGTACTGGGCGACGCCCAGTGCCGACATCCGCCGCACGGCCTCGACGTCGCGCACGCTGGTCACCGCGATCACGTCGATCGCGCTGCCGGCGCCGCGGATGCGCCGCAGCACGTCGATCCCCGAGCCGTCGGGCATGGTGAGATCCAGCAGCACCAGGTCGATCCGCTCCGCATCGGTGGTGAGGGCGTTCAGGGCGGCACGGACGCCGGTGCACTCGCCGACGACCTCGAACCCCTCGAGCCGCGCGATGTACGCGGCGTGGAGTTCCAGCGTGAGCGGGTCGTCGTCCACGAGCAGGACGCCGATCATCCGGGCCTCCTCTCCGCCGGGACGCCGGGCAGCGTCACCCGGAACGCGGTCGGCTCGGCGGAGAGCTCGATGCTCCCCCCGGCGGCCGTCACGATGTCGCGCACTAGGGCGAGTCCCACGCCGCGTCCCGAACGGTCGCTCGGCTTGGTGGAGAAGCCGTGCTCGAAGATCCGCTCCCGCGCGTCGGCGGGAACCCCGGGGCCGCCGTCCGAGACCGTGATCGCCACGGCTCCGCCGTCCGCCGCGGTCACGTCGACCCGCACCCAGCGGTCGGCGCCCGACCCCGCCTGAGGGGCGGCGTCGAGCGCGTTGTCGATGAGGTTCCCCACCACGGCGACCGCGTCGACCGGGGTCAGGTCGGCGCGGGGAGCGGTGGGATCCACGTGGACCTGCCAGCGCACGCCGCGCTCCTTCGCCTGCGAGGCCTTGCCCAGCAGCAGTGCGCCGAGCGTCGGATCCCCGTCGCGCAGCGTCATCTGGTCGATCACGGACTGGCTCTGCAGGGACGATTCGGACAGCAGCGCGATCGCCTCGTCGCGGCGGTCGAGCTCCAGAAGCGACAGCGCCGTGTGCAGGCGGTTGCCGTGCTCGTGCGTCTGCGCCCGCAGCGCCTCGCCGAGCGTGCGCACCGACTCGTACCCTGCCACGGCCTCGCGCACGTCGCGGGCGTCCAGATCGCCGGTGATCCGTCGGGTCGCGAGCCGCGCGAGCACCGCCCCGATCGCGCCCAGCGCGACGACCGCGAGCGTCAGCAGCACGATCACGGGCAGGCGTCGCAGCAGCGCCCCCGCCAGCGACTCCACGGTCACGCCCGCGGACACCCAGCCGACGACGGTGCCGCCGGCGTCGCGGACGGGGGCGATCGTGCGCACCGACGGGCCGAGCGTGCCCGTGTACTGCTCGGTGAGCGTGCGGCCGTCGGTGGGGATCGTGCCCAGGTACCTCTCGCCGACGCGTGCGGGGTCCGGGTGGGTGAGGCGCACGCCGTCGCGATCCATGACGGTGATGAAGTCCAGCCCCGCCCCGGTGCGGACCGACTCGACGTACGCGCGCAGGCCGCCCTCCGCCGACGGGCGGTCGGACGCGGTCACGGCCGCCTCGATCGCGGGCGCCGCCGACAGGGCGTGCGCGATCGCCGCGGTGACGTGCTCGGCCTCCTGCCGTGCCGAGGTCTGCGCCTCCCAGGTGAGGAACGCCCCGATGGCCGCGCCGATCAGCAGGACGGATCCGATCAGCAGCGCGAACACGCGCGATGCGGCACTGCGCACCACACCGCGTCTTGTCGTCGCCATCGCCGATCCGACCTCCTCAGCCAGTATGCGCGAGGTCGTGCCGTCCGAGGCGGCCCGCACGGCATCAGCGCCGGTTTCAATACGACCAGAACTCGCCGCGCGGGGCCGCGGGTCCGCACGATGGTCGGCACGGCCCGCCCGCAGTGGTGCGGGCGTCTGATTCTCATTCAGCGGAGGCGATGATGGCTCTCACCGAAGGTTTCACTCTCCCGCGGCACGATTGGCGCCGCGGCAAGAACTCCTGGGACAAGCACACCTGGCTCTATGTGTCCGTGCTCATCGCCGTGGGTCTCGGGATCGCGGTGGGGCTCGTCTTCCCGCAGTTCGCGCAGGGCCTCGAGCCCATCGGCAAGGGATTCGTGAGCCTCATCAAGATGATGATCGCGCCGATCATCTTCTGCACGATCGTGATCGGCGTCGGATCCATCGCCAAGGCCGCGACGGTCGGCAAGATCGGCGGGCTCGCCCTCGTCTACTTCATGGTCATGTCGACGTTCGCGCTCGCGATCGGCCTGGTCGTCGGCAACATCATCCACCCCGGTGAGGGGCTGCACATGGCGGGCGCGACCTACCAGGCGGCGACGACCGAGGCGAAGACGACCCAGGACTTCATCCTCGGCATCATCCCGACGACGTTCTTCGGCGCCTTCACGGGCGAGAGCGTGCTGCAGGTCCTCTTCATCGCGCTGCTCGTCGGCTTCGCGCTGCAGGGGCTGGGGGAGCGCGGCGCCCCCATCATGGGCGCGATCAAGCACCTGCAGACGCTCGTGTTCCGCGTGCTCGGGATGATCCTGTGGCTCGCCCCGCTCGGCGCATTCGGCGCGATCGCCGCCGTGGTCGGCAAGACCGGCGTCGCCGCGATCTGGAGTCTCGGCATCCTCCTCGGGGCGTTCTACCTCACCTGCATCGTGTTCATCGTCGTGGTGCTCGGCGGAGTGCTGCTCCTCGTCGCCAGGGTGAACATCTTCCAGCTGATGAAGTACCTGGCGCGCGAATACCTGCTGATCGTGGGCACCTCGTCGTCCGAATCCGCCCTGCCCCGGCTGATCGCGAAGATGGAGCACCTGGGGGTGGCGAAGCCCGTGGTGGGCATCACGGTGCCGACGGGCTACTCCTTCAACCTCGACGGCACGGCGATCTACCTGACGATGGCGTCGCTGTTCATCGCCACGGGCCTCGGCCAGCCGATGTCGA
>NZ_NCKN01000266.1 GCF_002257455.1 Microbacterium sp. 13-71-7 | reverse complement strand
GCGGCTCCATGCCGTACCCGCCGGTGA
Organism: Microbacterium sp. 13-71-7; assembly: GCF_002257455.1. Lineage (GTDB taxonomy): Bacteria > Actinomycetota > Actinomycetes > Actinomycetales > Microbacteriaceae > Microbacterium. The sequence continues at coordinate 4,979 of NZ_NCKN01000266.1, read as the reverse complement.
CGCTCACCCACTCCGCCCAGCTGAGCATGTCCGTAAACCGTTCCGTGCCTGCACCCGGCCGTGTCGGGCGGACAAGGCGGGCAGGTGCCGTCCGCCAACTCTTCCCGAGCGTCTGACCGGCAACCGCGTAGTCAACAAGGTCCGCTGCCCACAGAGTGCTCAGCCACGGCTGGGTAGCAGTGACATCCACCCCCGGCACATCCGTGAACGCCTCCAACTGCTCAGTCGTCATCGTCCGCCACTGCTGGACGGCCGCCACCATCCGCATCGCCCGCTCATGAGTGCGAGAGCTTTCGATGCGACGCCAGGCATCCGACGGGCGGACCTTCAACTCGTAGGGGATGCTGCGGATAGCGCCCGCTTTGATGAGCCGCGCCGTGTCCGCGCGACTCCACCACGACTCGCTGCTGCCCCCACGCCACAGCGAACCCCAGTACGGGTCGATGCGGCACGCGGTGCGGCGAGGATGCGTCGGCGTCTTTGACATCAGCGCCGAGAACGGAATGGAGCTCATGCGGGCGGTGGCAACCGGTAGTCATGCCCGAGGTAGTCAGCCTCAGACTGCGGGACGGCAGCGGTCGGCGCCGGCGGCATACCGAGGGGCGGATGATTCGCGACAGCGGGTGTCAGCCCCGCCGCCTGCGCAGCAACGAACTCGGCGCCACGAATCGCCTTGAAGTCGGGGACGGCGACCGTGAACGGTGCTTGCGGGCCCTGATGCAGGGTCGTGCGGATGATGGCCGAATAGCGGGGGAGGTTGTAGACGTCCGCGGCTCCCCACTCGGCGCCACCGGTCGACAGTGCCCGCACAATCGAGTCGACGACACCTGAGTCCTTCTGCGCGAACGCGACCAGGGTGCCGAACCCCATCACCGTCGTCCGCACTTCCTTGTCCAGTTGCTCCGGGAACTGTGTCGCAAACTTCGGGCGTACACCGTATGCGCGTGCGTCATTGCGGAACCAGGAGATGACCGTCGGGTTCATGCCCGCAAGGTGCTTCAACTCATCGGCGTAGATGCTCGTGCCACGCCCGTCATCCCACCACCCGACGCAGTTCCGCTGAATCTCATCACGGAGCGTGTACATCATGATGCCCGCCAGTTGCGCGCTGAGCTCCTCATCCAACATCTCCCCGTCAACGGACCCGAAGTTCACGACAACGGACGCGTGACGATTCAACAGGGACGCCCACGACGCCCGCTTCGGCCGGCTCCACCAGTGCTCCGCCGCAGACAACTGCTCCATCTTGTTGCGTGGTGCTTTCACAAGCGCCTGCCGTTGCGCGGCAGTCCGCTGCGGGTCATACAACGGCGATAGCCCCTCGGTGGCCTCACGTGCGTCAGCGTCACCAGTGCGGTCCGCTTTCATGCGGAGCACGTCGGCGACCTGCTTGCCGAGGTCGTCACCGCGGGATGTCAACAGGATGTTCGCGTAATGGAACGGGGACCGCCCGGCCTCCAACCCGCGGACCTCGGAGATGACATCGGGGGTGACAGCGAACGCCGCAGTGAACACGCGTGTCAGCGTGTCGAACGACTCCGAACCGATGCCATCACCGAACACGTACTTGAGCGCGTTCACGACCCGGCGGGCACGACCCACCGCAGGCCCCGTCGTCGGGAACAGTTCGATGCCATACGGGTTGTTCACATCGGACACATCGATGCGGATGATGTTGTCACCCGCCGCCTGCGACCAAGCGGTGTACGACGCGGTCGCCTTCGAGTCGTTCTTCGTGTCGAAGGCAATCATCCCGTGCCCATTCCGCAGCGACGGCGACGTCGGCAGCAAACCCGTGCGTGCGGCAGCGTCATAGCCCCACAGCGCCCCCAGCAGTTCGCTCTTACCGGAGCCCGCCTCACCCAACGCCATGACACCCGACCACATGTCATCCGCGGACAAGAACGCCGGGGCGCCCGCATTCGACCCAATCAGCGGACCGACCGGTTCCCGCAACGCCGGGGGAGCAGTTCGCTCCTGCACGGACTCCGCACCCGACTCCGCACCCGAATGCGGGGCCACCAACGTCAACGGGGTGACCGCGCCCACCAGGAACGTGTTCGGATGCAGCGGGTAATCCCCATCCTGCGGCGGTGTCGGGTTCCCGTTCTTATCCGTGCCCGCACGCTTCGGCGCATGCGGTGGCACCAACAACGACGGAGGTATCGGTAGCCCGCCTGCACGCAACGCTCGGCGTGTACGGGACGCCGCCGAGGGAAGAACACCGCGCGCGCTCAACACCGCACAGGACGCCAGCAGAACACTCGCGGCCACCCCGACCGGAAGCACCTCCGAGTAATCGACAATCGACGGCAGGAAGATGCCGGCGGCGAGCGCGGCAACCGCGGAAGCCGAGAACCCGAAAGTCTGACCGCGTGTGCTCACAACATCCGCGCGAGTCCGCAAATCGAAACCCGGCAGGGCACTCGCGATGCGCTTCACCGCACCCCGAGCGGCGTTCTTCGACGCGGCCCCCGCCCACAGTGAGATGACAACAGCGTCGGTCTCCAACGAATGATGCGTGTACGTGCCCCGATGCTCCAACCAACGCTGATTGCGTTTCGTCTCCGCACGTGACGGCCGCCGCACCGCAATCGCCACCCACTCACCATCACGCAACGTCGACGACGCCACATCAGTGACCACACGGATGTCCGCACCGACCTGCGAGTTGCTGCCCGCAATCGACCCACGCTCATGGCGCAGGCAAGCCACAACCGGGGTGCCGGCAATGTCCGGGACGTCCACCGGCTCCGAATGCGCGGCCACCGACCGGGCAAGCGCGAACGCCGTCCGCTCCGACCCCGGCGCCGACCGCAACAGCACCTCATGGCGCAACAGCGAACCCTCACGGCGGAGCAAGAACACCGCCCCATTCGAGGCATCCGCGAGCGCCGCAGACACCCGTGAGCGCAAGGCAGTGGGGTTAGGTTCGAGACTCCCCGCCTTCGTGAACGCATATGCATCGAACATTGGTGACCGGGTCATAAGAAGTACCCTGCAAAAACGGCCGAAAACGCCCAAGAATCAGAAGCCCCCGTTTCCCGGGCTCACGTCCTCCACGTCGTCTCGCCCTCTGCGTCGTCTCTGTGCTTACCGCCCTTCCCGTTACTTCCCGTCGCCTTATGACCTTGCTGCGCTGCGGTCCGCTCCGGTTCGTGCCGTTCAGGGTGGTGCGCGTGCCGTCTTCGTGGGCGTTCCTGTGTTGCGGTTGTTCGCCTCGCTTCGCGATTCGCATGCCGGCTTGATGCCGTCTTGCGTGTGGAGGTTCGGGTCAGGTCTTAATGGGACGGTGAGGGCCTTGATGGATCATGAAGGGCCATGACGGGACAGGGGACAGGAGCAGCGCACCAAGGGACACAACGAAATCCTCAAGAACACCAACGGGGTGCGCCCGGGGCGCGACCCACGCACCCCGAGCGCCCCGCAGCCCACGAGCAACACCACGGGCCAGAACGGCACAGAACGCAACAGAAAGCGGCGACCGAACAACGACGGCACGACGCGAAGCGGCGGGACGGAGGAAGTGAGGGAGCCTCTCATCTATAGGGGGCTGTCGCCCGCGGCCCGCTGTCGCGGTCAGGGTGGCATGCTGCTGTCGCACCGCCGGGGCGAGCACCGCGCATAATGGAGACGCGGTGTTCAAGATTCATGCGTAAGCGAGCGGCTGCCGGGACGCAGTTGTGAATCGCAGGTTCATGGTGAGGACGACCGCAGTCCCAGAGGGGGCGAGCTAGGTGGTGTAGGCCACCAGTGACGCTCGCCTCCTCGTCCTTATCTGGCCGTTGCTTCTCGCCTTTTCCAGCCCTGTTGATGTTGATGGCGCGTGCTCAGCCTGCTGCTGTCGCACGCTATCAATGCCTGCCGCGCATGAGCTTTGCATGGCCTCCACCGACGACATCATCGAGACCCTGCGCGAACATATCGGCGGGGAGGGTGACCTCGCCCTCGTTGAAGTGAGCGACCTGCGGGATGCGGTCAATGAGCTCGCACGGTTGAAGGCTCAGGCGGTCACACTGCAGCGTGTGCACTCGACGTTCGCTGCCGAGGCGACCACGGACGTGACCGCACGGCGTGTGGTGAACCTCATCGAAGGTCGAGTCGATTCGTCGTCCGTTGCGGGTGAGGTGGACACGCCTGACGTCGCTGCTGCTCCGCAGACTGCGAAGCGTGACGTCATGACGAACATCGGTCCCGCGAGCATCGGAGGCGCGAAGTGACGAGCGTGCTCGAGCACGGTGCCGTGACGGATGCGATTCAGCCCACCCCGCTATCCCGGATGTGGACGACGACCTGCAACTGCCACGCACCGCACCCGGGTGACAGCAGCCGAACCTGCCAGCATCGTGGTCGGAACCTGCGGGAGGGGGTGAAGCTCGGGTCGAGTGCGAACGCGGAGCAGCACTGGGTGGAACGCCGCCAGCAACTGGCGTTCGGGTATCAATTGGCTGTGCTCACCGAGCGGTACGACAGCGTTGCGATGACGCCCGGGAAGCACACCAGTGGGTCCACCGCGGATGGCGGGAACTGGAGGCGGTGGACGTCGGACACGCCTGTCATCTATTCGATGCGTTCCGGGCAGCTACGGGTCTATCAGATGCCGCGCCCGCGTCGCCGCCAGGCGCGGCGGGTCTACGAGGTAACGGCGGAATCCGCTTGGGGTCGTCCGACTTGGGAAAACCGCTTCGTCAGCAGTCAGCTTCTCGGAGCCATAGTCCGCATGTCAGAACGCGTGACTGGCTTTCATCCGTCGAGCAACAATGTGAGCGCGGTCGTCGCCGAGGTCGCTTACCCGTTTCTCCGAAACGTCAGGGCACCAGCGCTCGACATGGCACGTTTCGACTCAATTCCTGTCGGGCTGTCAGCGGTGATGCGCTCATCAACAGCAGGCGAGGCGACGCGACACCTGCTGGGGAGACGCGGGGTGCGCAAGGACAGCGTGAAAGCAGTGGCGGTCGCTTCGGTCTCCCGTCTCCAGG
>NZ_NCKN01000265.1 GCF_002257455.1 Microbacterium sp. 13-71-7 | reverse complement strand
CGTCATGCGGTCGCCTCCTCGCGAACGGCAGCGGTGGGGTGAGCGGAGCTCGGGGTCGCGCCTGCGGCGAGGGCCGCTGCGACGCGGTCGATGTCCTCGGCGGATCCGGCGGAGATCCGCACGCCCTCGCCGGGGAAGGTCCGGGCGACGACGGCGCCGTCGTGCAGGAGCTCGTCGAGCTCGACGGCGCGCTCCCCCGCAGGGACCCAGACGAAGTTCGCCTCGGAGGGCACGGCGGGCCAGCCGGCGTCGACGAGCACGTCGTGCAGGCGGTCGCGCTGCGCGGTGACCTCGGCGATGCGCACGGCGAGCTCGTCCTGCGCGTCGAGGGACGCGACCGCGGCCGCCTGCGCCAGGTCGGTGACGCCGAACGGGACCGCGACCTTGCGCTGGGCAGCGGCGATCCCGGCGGGAGCGATGGCGTAGCCGATGCGCAGGCCCGCGAGCCCGTAGGCCTTGGAGAACGTGTGCAGGACGGCCACGTGCGGGTAGCGGCGGAACAGTTCGAGACCCGCGCCGCGCTCGGGGTCGGTCGCGCCGGGCTCCTCGGCGAAGTAGCGCGAGCCGTCGAAGTGCACGTAGGCCTCGTCGATCACGACGAGCACGTCGCGCGGCACCGCGGCCACGAAGCGCTCCAGCTCCTCCGGACCGACGACCGTGCCGGTGGGGTTGTTGGGGTTGCACACGAAGATCAGGCGGGTGCGCTCGGTGACGGCCGCGAGCATCGCGTCGAGGTCGTGCCGGTGCTCGGCGTCGAGCGGCACCATGACCGGCGTCGCGCCCGCGATGCGCACGAGGGACGGGTAGGCCTCGAAGGAGCGCCAGGCGAACATGACCTCGTCGCCCTCGCCTGCGGTCGCGTGGATGAGCTGCGAGGCGAGCTCCACGGATCCGGCGCCGACGGTGACGAGGGCGGGGTCGACCCCGTAGCGCTCGGAGAGGCGGCCGATGATCTCGGGAGCCGCCATCTGCGGGTAGCGGTGGATGGACCCGAGCCGATCGGCGATCGCCGAGACCACGGACGGCAGCGGCGGGTGCGGCGATTCGTTCGAGGAGAGCTTGGAGGCGCCGTCCGGAGCGGAGCGCCCCTGCTTGTAGGCCGGTACGGCGTCCAAGCGCGCGTTGGTCGGCGGGGTGGCCGGGGGCGTGGTGACAGGGAGGGTCATCGTCGAGGCGTCCTTGCTGCGTTCGTTCGGGCCGGTGGGGAGGCGCGTCGGGCGGCAGGGCCGGAGCGGCGACGTCGCCGGGGTCCGGCCACTGTATCCGCGGCCCGGATCGCTGGACAAACGGATCAGCAACTTCTGCGCATGTCGCACAGTCTGCCGAGAGTCCGCGCAGTCCGCCTGGTCAGAATGTACAGCAGTCGCGGGATCGTCGCTCAGCGTGCGATGGAGACGAGCGCGGGATCCGAGACCGGCAGCAGGCAGACGAAGCCCCGGCAGTCGTGCACGACGCCGTCGACGCCGTCGCGCTCCTCGAACAGCGTGAAGCCCGCCGCCGCGAAGCCCCGCACCTGCTCCGGGGTCAGCACCGCGGTGAGGTCGGCGTCGGCGGCGCGCGCGGCGATCGCGAGCGGCCCGCGCGGCTCGGAGGTCACGGCGACGACCTGCCGCTGCGGCCGGGCCAGCCCCGCCGCGGCGCGCAGCAGCGCGCCGGATCCGAACGGGTGCCGCAGCGCCTGGCCTGCACGCGCCGCGACCAGGGCCGCGGCGCGCTCGCGGTGCTCCTCCCCTGCGCCGAGTCGCCACGCGGTGAGTTCGGCGGCCGCCCGCGCGGATGCGCCGGAAGGCAGATCCCCGTCACCGCCGTCCGTGGCCGCGGGGATCGCGTACGCGGCGAGCACCGGATCGGCGTCCGCATCCGCGGCGAGCACCTCGAGCCCGCGCGTCGCCCAGCGCGCGTCCCCCGAGGCCAGCGCGAGGGCGAACAGCCCGTCCGCGAGCAGCCCGAGATCGGCGTCCGTGGCGACCGCGGCCGAGGGCTCCCCGTCCAGCGACGTGCGCACGAGCCGCCCTTCCGCATCCCGGTTCACGGCCAGCACGGTCTCCGCGGCGCGGACCGCCGCATCGATCCACGCCGGCTCGCCGAGGACCGAGCCGGCGCGGGCGAGCGCGCCGATCGCGAGCCCGTTCCAGCCCGTGATGACCTTGCCATCGACGGCCGGCGGCTGCAGCCCGGCCCGTGCGGCGACAGGGCGGCGGTAGTACCCGCCCTCGCTGCGCTGCCCGTCGATCACCGACTCGGAGTCCTGCGCGGCGCCGAAACCGCCGTCCGGACGCTGCAGCTCGGTGAGCAGGAACGCCGCGATCCCGCGCGCCACGTCCGGGCTCTCCGCATCGATCGCCACGTCGAGCAGCTGCGCGTTGTCGATGAGCATGCGCTCGTAGTGCGGCACGGACCAGTCCTGCTGCGTGGCGTAGCGGAAGAACCCGCCGTCCTCGTCTCGCAGTTCGGACGCGGCCATCGCGTCGAGCGCCCGCTCCACGACGTCGGTGCGCCCTTCGGCCTGCAGGAAGCGCAGGGTCGTGGCGACGGGGAACTTCGGGGCCGTGCCGAAGCCGCCGTACCGCCGGTCCTCGCGGCCGACGATCTCCTCCGCGGCCGCGGCGAGCGCCGCCTCCTCGGGCAGCGGCGAGGGATCCGTCGCGTCGGAGGACTCCAGCGCGTCGGCCACCGCAGCGGCGAGGTCCTCGACCTCCGCGCGACGGTCGGTCCACGCCTCGCGGACGGCCGCGAGCACGGTCCCGAACGCCGGCATCTGGCCTCGGGCCACGGGCGGGAAGTACGTGCCGGCGTGGAAGGCCCGCCCGGACGGCGTGGTGAACACGGTGAGCGGCCAGCCCAGATCGGGCGTGAACGCCGAGGCCGCCGCCATGTACGCGGCATCGACCTCGGGATGCTCCTCCCGGTCGACCTTGACCGCCACGAAGCCGCGGTTCAGCGCCTCGGCCGTGGCCGGGTCCTGGAACGACTCCCGCGCCATGACATGGCACCAGTGGCAGGTGGAGTATCCGATCGAGATCAGCACGGGCACGTCCCGGCGGCGGGCCTCCGCGAACGCCTCCTCACCCCAGGGATACCAGTCCACGGGGTTCTCGGCATGCGCGCGCAGATAGGGGCTGCCGGTGCCGGCGAGGCGGTTGGTCATGACTTCACGCTACGCCGGGCCGGGCCCACCCGTGGTCGTTGAGCGAGCGCAGCGAGACCCCTGGTCGTTGAGCGAGCGCAGCGAGACGAAACGCGGCGCTCTCGCGAGAGCACCGCGTTTCGTCTCGGTCGGCTTCGCCGTCCTCGCTCAACGCCCCCGGGGGGCGGGAGGTCAGTTGACCTCGTCCGGGTGCGAGGCGACGCGGCCGGATCCGTCACCAGGGTCGAGCGCCGAGATCGCGGCGAACTCGACGTCGCTCAGCGCGAAGTCGAACACGTCGAGGTTCTCCCGCAGGCGCTCTGCGCGCACCGACTTCGGGAAGACGATGTTGCCCTTCTGCAGGTGCCAGCGCAGCACGACCTGCGCAGGGCTCTTGCCATGGGCCGCCGCGGCCTCCGCGATGGCCGGGATGCCGAACAGGTCGTACTTGCCCTGGCCGAGCGGCCCCCACGCCTCGATCTTCACGTCGTGGTCGCGCGCCCAGGAGCCGACGTCGCGCTGCTGGTACGCGGGGTGCAGCTCGATCTGGTCGACCGCGGGGGTGACGCCGGTCTCGGCGACGATGCGCTCCAGGTGCGGCACGAGGAAGTTGGAGACGCCGGCGGAGCGGGCGAGACCCCGGTCGCGGATCTCGACGACCTTCTCCCAGGCGTGCACGTAGTTGTCCTTGGCGGGGGTCGGCCAGTGCACGAGGTACAGGTCGACGTGATCGAGGCCGAGCTTCTCCAGGCTCTCCGCGATGGCCGCATCGGGGGCGTCGCCGTCGTGGCGGTCGTTCCACAGCTTGGTGGTCACGAACAGCTCGTCGCGCGGGATGCCGCTCTTGGCGATCGCCGCACCGACGCCCGCCTCGTTGCCGTAGATCGCCGCCGTGTCGATGTGGCGGTAGCCGATCTCGAGGGCCTCGCTGACCGTGCGCTCGGTATCGGCCGGATCGACCTTGAAGACTCCGTAGCCGAGCTGAGGGATCGTGTGGCCGTCATTGAGCAGGATTCCGGGGATCGTCATGGATCCAGCCTAGGTTCCCTCATCGGCCCGCGGGCCGGCGCCTTCGTCCTGGTCCGTGCGGGACAAGCGCTCAGCGCCTCGGCGCAAGCGCCGCGTACGCGCGAGCGGCGAGCGCCGCAGGGGATCCGGCCCCGCGCACCCCGGCCTTCGTCCTCGACCACTCCTCCAGCCCGATCCGGATCGCCTCGGTCGCCGCGGCGGCGAGCACGCGTGCGGCGAGCCGGTCGCGCTCGCCGCGTTCGGCGATGAGGCCGACGAGGCGCTCCTCGGACTCGTGGTTCACCCGGTGCCAGACGGCCCTGAGCTCCCTGTCCTCGGCGAGCGCACGCAGCAGCGGGCGCATGCGAGAAAGGCCTTCGGCCTCCTCGGGCGTCTCCGGGGTGAGCTGCGCGGCGAGGACCGCGGGGATCGCGACCGCCGGCTCCTCCTCGGCCTCTTCGAGCGCGGCCTGCCAGCGCGCGGCGCCGATCTCGAGGACCGGGGCGACTGCGTCCTCCTTCGTCGCGAAATAGCGGTAGAAGGTGCGCAGCGAGACTCCGGAGGCCTCCGCGATCTCGGCCGCGGTCACCTGCGCGACGCCGCGCTCGGCGAACAGGCGCGCCGCCTCCGTGGCGATCTCGCCGGCGGTCGCGGCCTTGCGACGCGACATGAGTCCGGTGCGGGTCTGCATGCTCCGAGCGTACGGGAATACCTTCCGTTTCATGGTGTTATGTGTCAATATGGCACGTTGTGCCACTCAGGCACGACAAGACTTCCCAGAAAGAAGGATTTAGGCGATAATCTGATCGGCCAAGTTGCTAAAACTCACCTTGATATCCCCGTGGAAAAACCATCCGCCCACGCCTTGGGCATGG
>NZ_NCKN01000264.1 GCF_002257455.1 Microbacterium sp. 13-71-7 | reverse complement strand
CCTCGACGCGCATGCTCCGCTACTACGAGTCCCAGGGACTTCTCACCTCGGAACGAGGCGCGAACGGCTACCGCTCCTTCCGCGAGAGCGACGTCGAACGGGCGGAGAACGTCGCGAGTCTCATCCGATCGGGGTTGCCGACCCGGCTCATCCGCGTGGTGTTGAGCGCCGAAGACCGCTCGGGCGAATGGACCACGGCGTGCGATGCCGAGTTCGCGACGCTCCTGCGCAACGAGTTGAGCGCCCTGGAGGAGAAGATCTCCTGCCTGACGCGGAGCCGGACCGCCGTCCGCTCCTACCTCGAGCGCGCCAACGAGGCGGCCCTCGAGGTTTGAGCCGCTCGCCGGCACCCCGATCAAGGCGACGTTGACGCCGGTGCCCGCGATCTCGACGAGGCCGGCTCGTTCTGGGGACCTCGGCGGGCCTCGCCCTCTCTGATGGATCCGCCTTGACCGCCCTGCGCTCCGGCGGTAGGCAGGATTCATGACGACTGCGGGCGAGAAGTGGACGGCCGACTACGTGGAGGCATGGCGCTCCAACGATCCGGAGCAGATCGGAGCGCTCTTCAGTGCGGACGCGAGATACTTCACCAATCCCGATTCCGAACCCCGCGTCGAGCGCGACGCGATCATCGCAGGGTGGTTGGAGGACCTCGACGAGCCGGGGTCGTGGACGTTCGAGTGGCGGATCCTCCGCGAGGATGCGGGCTGGTTCCTCGTGCAGGGCCGCACCGAATACCCCGCGGAGCGCGACTACCTGAACCTCTGGATCGTCCAGCTCGACCAGGACGGGCGTGCCGAAGAGTTCACCGAGTGGTACATGCCCCGGCCGCACGGCGGCTGAGCGGACGGCATCAATCCCGGCACCGCCGCTTTCGGCGGGCGGCCGACGTCGTGCGGTTCCGGCCGGCACGTCGGAGTCGGCGTGGATGCGCTCCCCTCGCTCGAACCCGGCAACGCGCCTGCGTTTACGATGAGCGCATGACGACGGAGCGAACCAGGATCCTTTCACGACGCGTTCTGGTCGCTGCGGGAGCGGCTCTCGTGATCGCGGGAATCTCGGGGTGCACAGCGGAGAGCGTCAACACGGACCCTACGTCGTCTGCGCAACCGCCCATCGCGGCCACGTCCCCCTCTGCCGAACCGACAGCCTCCGCAGCCGCGATCGACAAGGTGACCTGCGAGACCTACTCCGACATGCTGACGATCATGCACAACGCCGACTATTCGTTCCACCACGAAGCGATCGGCGATCAGGAGCGGACCGGCTGGTACAACCTGGCCTTCCGCGTCATAGGACGCGCACCGTCCGCCGGTGAGGGACCGGTCACCAAGGCGCTGGCGACGCTGAAGGGAATCCAGCCTCCGATGGTGACGGACTCGTCGACGCAGGATCCCACGAGCATCGCCTGGGGCAACGCCTCGCGGGCGCTGGCCGATGCGTGCGAAGCCGAAGGACTTCCGCACTCGGCCGAAGGATTCGTCGGAGGCTGACCCCCAGGTGCGCGACCATTCGACCTCGCCTCCATCGTTCTCCGACGGAGTCTCCACAGGTCAGTGGAAGTCGCCGCCGCCCTGGAAGTCGCTGGCCATGTCGGCGAAGCGGGAGAAGTGGCCCTGGAAGGCGACCTGGATCGTCGCGGTGGGGCCGTTGCGGTGCTTGGCGACGATGAGGTCGGCCTCACCGGGGCGCACGTCCTTGTCGTAGACGGAGTCGCGGTGCAGCAGGATCACCATGTCGGCGTCCTGCTCGATCGAGCCCGACTCGCGGAGGTCGCTGATCGCAGGCTTCTTGTCCTGCCGCTGCTCGGAACCACGGTTCAGCTGCGAGAGCGCGATCACGGGCACCTGCAGCTCCTTCGCGAGGAGCTTCAGCGCGCGGGAGAACTCAGAGACCTCCTGCTGACGGGACTCGACCTTCTTGCCGCTCGTCATCAGCTGCAGATAGTCGATGACGACCATCCTCAGACCGACGCGCTGCTTGAGCCGGCGGCACTTCGCGCGGATCTCGACGAGCGTCATGTTCGGGCTGTCGTCGATGTAGAGCGGGGCGTCGTTGATGCGCCCGCGGGTCGAGGCGACGGTCGTCCAGTCGCGCTGGTCGAGCGTGCCCTTGCGGAGGTTCTGCAGCGGCACGGCGCCCTCGGCGCTGAGCAGGCGCATGGCGATCTCCGCCTTGCCCATCTCGAGCGAGAAGAAGATGGACGGCTGGTTGTGCCCGATCGAGGCCGCCCTAGCGAAGTCGAGCGCGAGCGTCGACTTACCCATCGCGGGCCGGGCCGCGACGACGATCATCTGCCCGCCGTGCAGGCCGTTCGTCAGCTCGTCGAGCTCGCGGAACCCGGTCGGCACGCCCGTCATGGATCCGTCGCGACCGCTCGCGGCCTCCATCTCCTCGACGGCGGCATCGACCGCGACGGTGAGCGGCACGTAGTCCTCGGCGGTCTCGGTGCCCGTAACCGAGTAGATCTCGGCCTGGGCGCTGTTGACGAGGTCGGTGGCGTCGCCCTGACCGTCGTAGCCCATCTGCACGATGCGGGTGCCGGCGTCGACGAGCTTGCGCAGGATCGCACGCTCCGACACGATGCCGGCGTAGAAGCCGGCGTTCGCGGCGGTCGGCACGATCGACGTCAGCGAGTGCAGGTAATCCGCCCCGCCCGCGCGCGACAGGTTGCCGGTCTTGATGAGCTCGTCCGTGACGGCGATGACGTCGGTGGGCTCGCCGTGCGAGTACAGCGACAGCACCGCGTCGAAGATCAGCTCGTGCTTGGGGATGTAGAAGTCGGATCCGCGCAGCGACTCGATCACGTCGGCGACGGCGTCCTTCGACAGCAGCATGCCGCCGAGGGTGCTCTGCTCGGCCATGAGGTCGTGCGGCGGGGTCCGCTCGGGACCGCGCCCCGAACCGAGCCGCTCCTCCGCGATGTCCGCGATCGACACGCGCGCCCCCTTCTCCTCCACCGACTGCCGAGCGCATCCCCGTCGGATCCGCACTCCGGGCGGGATGATCCCCCGCCGCACAAAGCACATCACCAAGGTCCGACATCGGGATGCTCGACCACGCTAGAAGCACCGTTCTCCCCATGCAAGAGTGCCTGTGGATAACTCTGTGGAGAGTCTGCGGGAAACTCTGGAGTGTCTGTGCAGAACGCCTGGGGATAACTGTGGGGAAGGTTGACGGATGCAACAGATTATTTTGCTGGGACCAGCCCTTTTTCCCCTCCCCACCCTGTGGATGGAATCCTGCTTAAAGCGTGTGTTTAAGGTTCGTGCCGCGGATCGTCGGATGTGTACAACTTGGGGACAACACCCATGCGCCGACCCGTTTGTCAAGTCGGACATTCGGCGGGTGTGGCGTCGCTCATCCGAGCGCGCGGATGGGAGGGCGGCGCTCATGCGCACGGCTCCTGCGCAGAGGCCCGTCGGCGTCGCCGTCACGCGCGCCAGTCACCGGGTTCCTGCGCCGTCGCGCACCACTCCTCGATCCGCCGCTGCGCGAACGTGGTGCTGACTGTCCTGCCAGTTGCGCGGCAGCGGATACGGGATCACCCCGCCGATCTCGGTGCTCATGGTCCCCCCAGGCCTCGACAGTAGCGTGCGCCCTCCGGAGGCCGCGAGAGAGGTTCGCCAACCCCCTGGACGTGCGCCGTCGTCGGGCGTACAGTCAGCGCCAGCAACATCGTCCTCGCAACGTTTCTGGGGCTCTGGAGGAGGTGACCGTGGACGTGACCGCTTCAGCCGGTCACCGGCTCCGTGTCGGTCTGCTCTCCGGCGCCTGCCTCGCCCTGGGCTGGGCCGCACTGTCCGTGCTCCTCGGGTCCGCCCCGGCCCACGCGGACGACTCCGGCGGGCTGCTCGACGGCACCGGCGGTCTGCTGGGCACCGCCTCCTCCGCGGTGTCGTCCACGGTCAGCGGCACCGTGAGCGCCGTCGCGGCCACGGTGGATGCCGTCGTCGCCCCCGTGCAGAGCGCCGTCACGGCGCCCTCCCCGGCAGCGTCCGCCGACCCGGGTGCCGCATCGGGGGTCGTGCAGGATGCGGGATCCTCCCTCGTCGATGCCGTCGCCTCGGCTCCGGCCGTCCCGGATCAGGTCGCGAACGCCGTGACGGATCTCGGCAGCACGGTCTCGAACGCCGTTCCGGATGCTCTCGCCCCCGCCGCGTCCGTCCTCGCATCGTCCCCCGTCTCGTCGCTCACCACCCCGGTCGTCGCGGCCCTCACGTCCGTGCCCGTCGTGGGCGACGCGACCACCGCGCTCGGTGTCCCCGACCTGGTCGACCGGGTCGGCGGAGCCGTGGACCGCGTCACAGGATCCCTCGCTCCCGTGCTGGGCGGCCCGCTCCCGACGGTTCCGCCCGGCGTTCCGCCGACGGAGACGGGCGGCACGTCTGCCCCCGTCGTATCGGGAACGGATCCGCTCACGGGCACCTCGGCCGCGTCGCCGCCCGCGATCGTGCTCGAGGGCACTGCGGTCGGGCCGCCGGTGCGGGCGGGCGGCGGATCCGCCGGTGCTGTCGGCGACGCGCTGCGCGCTTCCGGCCCTCCGCACTCCGCGTCATCGCCCCCGGCCGCGCCGACATCTCCGAACGCGCCGGATCCGTGGGCGACGCCCGTGGGAACGGGAACCTCGTCGTCCGCCGCCGGATCCGGCGGAGGCTCTGCCCCGTGGTTCGCCGCGTTCTCGGCCGCCACGACCGCGGCGCCTCGACTCTCCATGCTTTCGGGCGGCGCCGCCGACGACGCCCTGCCCTCTTCTCCGGTGTTCCCCACCGACGTCTCCCCCGACTGAGTCGATCCGGGCTGCCCTCCGCGGCAGCAGAAGACGCGCGATCCCGCGCGTTCCCCCATCGATTCGAAGTCAGGAGAAGCACCATGCGCACTTTCGTGAAGCATGCCCTCTGGGGCACGCTCATCGCCGGCGGGATCACCCTGCTCGGCGCGACGGCCGCGAACGCGGCCGACAACACCTCAGGAGACGACGGGATCGGATCCGGCACACAAGTCGTCGCGCCGATCACGGCGCCCATCACC
>NZ_NCKN01000263.1 GCF_002257455.1 Microbacterium sp. 13-71-7 | reverse complement strand
AGGATCCAGGCGATGCCGAAGGGAAGCGGGACGCCGAGGAAGTCGAGCAGCAGCGCGGCCGGAACGCCGAGGACGATCCAGAGGACGACCAGCACGATCCAGCGCCTCACCGCCACGCCTCCTCGACGATCGCGAGACAACGTCGTGCGGTCGCACGTCCGCTCTCATCGGCCTGCTCGCCACCGAATCGCACGGACTCGTAAAGCCCCAGCAGCGTCTCGAGCTCGGCATCCACGCCCGGTCGCCGACGCAGGATCCGCACGGCGAACTCCCCTGGCGTCTCGGACGGGAGACGGGATCGGCCGGCGCGAGCCGCGGCCTCCTCCAGATGCACCCACGCGGCGACGATCGCGTCGCCCGGGTCGCGGTGGGCGTCGACCGCCTGCTGCGCATCCGCGGCCGCGCTGCGGATCGCTCCCGCGTCCACGGCGTCGTCTCCGGCGACGGCGCCCGTGCCGGCATCGCCGGCGCCGCCCGTCTCACGGCTCAGGGGGCGGGCCGCCCACAGGGCGCGGGCCAGTCGCCAGAACAGCCACGCGAGGAGCGCCAGGAAGCCTGCGGCGATCACGAGTTCGACGACGACGACGATGACGCCGAGGAGTGGGCTGTCGGGGATCTGCCCGACCTGCGCGCCGTCCGGCGCCTGCGTCCCGCTCGTGGGGGTGGGCAGCGGGCTCCGGCGCTCGACCGCGATGTCGCCGAACTGCGGTACCCCCTGCAAAGCGGCGATCGCCATCAGCAGCGCTGCCAGCAGCACCACGCCCGCGAGTGCTCCCGCCAGCGGAGACATGCGAACTCGCGGGTCGTCGCGGACCATGCCCTCACCCTACGTGCTGGCACCCGTCCCCGCGATCACGCCCCGCGGCAGGTCGTGCACCATGCCGGGCCGCCTGCGGCGGTTCGTCAGAGCTCGACGGCGCCGGCGAAGCGGATCAGCCCGTCGCGCACGGACTCGACCTCGGACACCGACATCCCGAGCCTCGCCATCACCTGCCGCGGCACGTCCAGCGCCTGTGTCCGGAGCTCCGCTCCTTTCGCCGTGAGGGCGATGTCGAGCCGGCGTTCATCGGCGGCGCTGCGGCGCCGCTCGATCAGACCATCGGATTCGAGGCGCTTGACGAGCGGCGAAGCCGTCGCCGGATCCATCGCCAGGGCGTTCGCGAGATCGCCGAGCGACCGCGGGGACTGCTCCCACAGCGCGAGCATCGCGAGGTACTGGGGGTGCGTGAGCCCGAGCGGCTCCAGGATCGGGCGGTAGATGCCGACCACGTTCCGCGCCGCCGTCACGAGGGCGAAGCACAGCTGGTTCTCCAGGCGGAGCAGGTCGTCGGGTGTGGAGTCGGTCACCTGACGATGTTACCAACTGCCCTAATCATTAGTACACTAATCATCATGACCAACACTCCCGCGGAGCGCCCGCCGCTCCGGCAGCGCATCCGTGAGGCGGGCGGACTGTACGCGTGGTTCAACACGAATCTGATCCGCTTCGCCGGCCCGGCCTCCGTCGGACCCTATGAGACGACGCCTCCGCCGTCCGCCGCGGAGCGTGCGCAGCGCGCGTGCCCGCTGTGCGGCGAGCCGATGACGGCCCACGAGATCGACCGCAGCGGCCCGAAGCCGCTCATGCACTGCCCCTGAGCCTCCAGCGATCCGTGCCGGCCTGAGTCCGACCCGCCGTCCGCGGCACGCCGGGGAGCGACGCCGGAGCGGCGTCACGCCGCGCCGGCATCCTCCCGTGCGACGTCGATCCAGTGCATGAGCGCGGCATCGTCCGCGATCGCGTCGGGAGACACGTCGAGCCAGTTCTCGCTCATCGTGCGCGCTCCCATGACCGCACGCGTCACGCCGCGCTCGGTCAGAAGCATCGCGGCGCGCTCCGCCCCGACGCGCACCAGCAGCGCCCCGCCTTTACGCGCCCCGACGAGGATGTGCCCATCGCTGAGGAAGGCGCGACTGCCGAACATCGCACGCTCCTCGATCTCACCCGCGCCGCCCAGCAAGGCGCGGATCCGGTCGGCCAGTTCGACAACCGCCGCATCGACCATGCCGTCTCCTCCGCCCGTTGACCCCACCGGGAACACGTGACACGCGTCAGGCGTGCCCGGCCCGCTCCATCGCGCGCAGCTCCTTCTTCAGGTCCTGCACTTCGTCGCGCAGTCGTGCAGCGAGTTCGAACTTGAGCTCCCCGGCCGCCGCGAGCATCTGCGCGGACAGATCGGCGATCGTGTCCTCGAGCTGCTCTGCGCCCTCCGCCGCGATGCCCTCGCGGCGGAGGTTCGGCGTCGGCGACTTGCCGCGCCCGGACCTCGTGCGCTTGGCGAGCATCTCGGCCGTGTCCGCCCCCTCGCGGGCCAGCACGTCGGTGATGTCGGCGATGCGCTTGCGGAGCGGCTGCGGATCGATGCCGTTCGCGGTGTTGTACGCGATCTGCTTCTCGCGGCGCCGCTCCGTCTCGTCGATCGCGTTGCGCATCGAGTCCGTCATGTTGTCGGCGTACATGTGCACCTCGCCCGACACGTTGCGGGCCGCGCGGCCGATGGTCTGGATGAGCGACGTGCCGCTGCGGAGGAACCCCTCCTTGTCCGCGTCGAGGATCGCGACGAGCGACACCTCGGGCAGGTCGAGGCCCTCACGGAGCAGGTTGATGCCGACGAGCACGTCGTAGACGCCCGCCCGCAGTTCGGTGAGGAGTTCGACGCGGCGCAGCGTGTCGACGTCCGAATGCAGATAGCGCACCCTGACGCCGTGCTCGCCGAGGAAGTCGGTGAGCTCCTCCGCCATCTTCTTCGTGAGCGTCGTGACGAGCACGCGCTCGTCGCGCTCGACACGGAGGCGGATCTCCTCGAGCAGGTCGTCGATCTGCCCCTTCGAAGGCTTGACGACGATCTGCGGATCCAACAGACCGGTCGGACGGATGATCTGCTCGACGACGCCGTCCGCGATCCCCATCTCGTACTTGCCGGGTGTCGCGGACAGGTAGACGGTCTGCCCGATCCTGTTCTTGAACTCGTCCCACCGCAGCGGGCGGTTGTCGAGCGCGCTCGGCAGCCGGAAGCCGTGATCGACCAGCGTGCGCTTGCGCGACGCGTCGCCCTCGTACATCGCGCCGATCTGCGGCACCGTGACATGCGACTCGTCGATCACGAGGAGGAAGTCGTCGGGGAAGAAGTCCAGCAGGGTGTGCGGCGGCTCCCCCGCCTCGCGTCCGTCCATGTGCCGCGAGTAGTTCTCGATGCCGGAGCAGAACCCGAGCTGCTGCAGCATCTCCAGGTCGAAACTGGTGCGCATGCGCAGCCGCTGCGCCTCGAGCAGCTTGCCCTGGCGCTCGAGCTCGGCGAGGCGGTCGGTGAGCTCGTCCTCGATCTGGCCGATCGCCCTCTGTACGACGTCGGTGCCCGCCACGTAGTGCGAGGCCGGGAAGATCGGCACGGAATCGAGCTTCGCGATCACCTCGCCGGTGAGCGGGTGCAGCGAGTACAGCGCCTCGATCTCGTCGCCGAACAGCTCGATGCGGATCGCGTGCTCCTCGTAGACCGGGATGATCTCGATCGTGTCGCCGCGCACGCGGAAGTTGCCGCGGGAGAAGTCGACGTCGTTGCGGTTGTACTGCATCGCGATGAACTGCCGGATCAGCGCGTCGCGGTCGTACCGCTCCCCCACCTGCAGCGCGACCATCGCCCGCAGATACTCCTCGGGGGCGCCGAGGCCGTAGATGCACGAGACCGTGGAGACGACCACCACGTCGCGACGGCTGAGCAGCGAGTTGGTCGTGGAGTGGCGCAGTCGCTCGACCTCGGCGTTGACCGAGGAGTCCTTCTCGATGAAGGTGTCCGTCTGGGGGACGTAGGCCTCGGGCTGGTAGTAGTCGTAGTACGAGACGAAGTACTCGACCGCGTTGTTCGGCATGAGGTCGCGGAACTCGTTCGCGAGCTGCGCCGCGAGCGTCTTGTTGTGCGCGAGCACGAGCGTGGGCCGCTGCACCTGCTCGATGAGCCAGGCCGTCGTCGCGGACTTGCCGGTTCCGGTCGCGCCGAGCAGCACCACGTCGGTCTCGCCCGCGTTGATGCGTGCCGCGAGTTCGGAGATGGCCTGCGGCTGGTCGCCGGCGGGCGAGTACTCCGAGATGACTTCGAACGGCCGGACCGAACGTGTGGGTTGCATCCCTTAACACTACGAGGAGCCTCCGACATTGGCGTCGGAGGCTCCTCTGATGCGAGGGCCGTTCAGGCGTCGTGGACCTTCGGCCCGACGACAGGGCCGTTGTCGAGGGACGAGATGAGGCCGTCGATCTTGCGGGTTCCGTCCGTGCTCACGCCCGAGATGTTCAGAGTGAGCGAGTTCAGCGGGGGCACGGCCGAACCGGCGTTGTACGCCAGGTCGAACCCCGTGATCCCGCTGTAGCAGGTCACCGTCTGCGTCGCCGTCAGCGTCACAGACGTCGCGGTGCGGCTGGCGACGGTCCAGACGTTCCCGGCCGAGGTGACGGTGGCCCCGGCGAGGGAGAACGCCGGGTCGCTGTTGTCGAACGTGACCGTGGCGATCAGGTTGAAGGGCAGGGAGAAGGTGTCGCTGGGGAAGCATGCCTCGACCCGCGAGGAGGACGCCGAGAGCACGCTGTCCTTCACATTCGGCGAGGACTCGACGAGCGGTCCGACGCTCTTCGGGTTGGTGGTGGTGCTCGCTGCGGCCATCGGTGCGGTGGCGGCGACGGCGATGACGGGCACCGACCACGCTGCCCCCTTGATCACGGTACGGCGCGAGAGGCCGCTCTTGACGTCGGTCATGATGTTGCACTCCAGATATCGGTTGAGCCGAAGGCTCGGAAACCGAGATCGCGCGCGTCTCAGGGTCGACGCGCACGACGGAGACGCCACGCGTCCAGCACCCAGAAACTCCCCAGAGCTTTCCCCATTGTCCCCACAGCGCGTCCCGGCGCTGCCCCACAGGCGATGATATATCGTCCTGGGGTAATATTGCAAACCATACGAACAAACCCTGCGAGCGGTCGCCGGGCGGCTTCAGCCCCCGCGCGTCCAGACGTACGGTGTCGTGGTCGTGACCTTGCGCAGCCCCGAGCGCTCGATA
>NZ_NCKN01000262.1 GCF_002257455.1 Microbacterium sp. 13-71-7 | reverse complement strand
TCGAGCTGCGCACGGCTGTTCTCCCACCCCGCGCCCCGTGCCGCCGGGGGCATCGGCTCGTCGGGGAGGAAGCGCACGCCGTCGAACGAGCCGATCACGTACTGCGTCCCGGATCCGCCGGCGATCCCACCGGGGTTGAGGCTGATCAGCAGTACCCAGCGCACCTCGGACGGATCACCGTCGACGGAGAGCGGGAACAGGTCGGGGCACTCCCACACACCGCCGGTCGCCCCACGGGGCCCGTAGTCCGACAGGTACGTCCACGCCTTCAGGTCGGCGGAGCGGTACAGCACGACACGGCGTTCCTCCGCCTCGACTGCGACCATCACCCAGTACTCGCCCGCAGGGCCCGCGTAGCGGAACACCTTCGGGTCGCGGAAGTCGGCCGAGCCCCGATCGAGCACCGGGTTCCCGTCGTACAGCCGCCAGGTCAGGCCGCCGTCCAGGCTCGAGGCGATGCCCTGGGCCTGGTGGCGCCCCGGCTGGTCGGCGAGCGTGAACACCGCGATCAGCGGCGGCTCCCCCGCCGCGCCGAGGCCGCTGGTGTCGTGCTCGTCGACCACGACCGAGCCGGAGAAGATCTCGTGGGCGTCGGTGTATCGGATCGCGACCGGGTGCTCCTCCCATCGCACCAGATCCGTGCTGGACGCATGGCCCCAGCTCATGAACCCGTGGGTCGCCCCCTCGGGGTTGTACTGGAAGTACAGGTGGTATCGGCCGTCGTGGAACACGAGCCCGTTCGGGTCGTTCATCCAGTTCTGCGCGGGACGGAAGTGCATCGATCTCATTTCCCGGATCCGGCGGTCAGCCCCTCGCGCAGCGGCTTCTGCCCGAAGATGAACACGATCAGCGCAGGGATCATCGAGATCACGACGCCGGCGAGGACGGTGGACACGCTTCCGGTGCCGAGGTTGCCCTGCAGCGTGACGAGTCCGAGCGGCAATGTGAAGTTCTGTTCGCTGATGGTCAGGATGAGCGGGCGGAAGAACTCGTTCCAGTGATAGTTGAACGCGAGGATCCCCACGATCGCGAGACCGGGCGTCGCCAAGGGCAGATAGACGCGGAAGAACGTCCGCCATGGCCCCGCGCCGTCGAGCTGGGCCGCCTCGCCGAGCTCCGCGGGCAGGCCCATGAAGTACTGCCGCATCAGGAACGTGCCGAACGCGGTCGGCAGTGCCGGGATGATGAGCGCCAGGAGCGTGTCCGCGAGACCCATGCCGCGCACGAGCATGAACACGGGCACGATGATCACCTGCAGCGGCACCATCATGGTGGCCAGGATCATCCCGAAGAGGAACTTCTTGGCGCGGAACTCGTAGCGCGCGAACACGTACCCGGCCATCGCCGCGCTGAGCATCTGCCCTGCCGCGATGAGGAGCGTCACGAGCACGCTGTTCCAGATGTAGAGCCAGACGGGGATCTTCGCGAACACGTCGGTGAATGCGGAGAGGCCGAACGAGGTCGTGTGGGTGACCGCATCGGTGGGCGTGAGCGCCGTGATCACGGTCCAGATCACAGGACCGAGGGTCAGCGCCGCGGCGACGACCAGGATCACGAAGGTGCCGAGGCGGCCGAGGGCGAACCCGCGTCCGCGGGGGAGAACTGCTTGAGTCGACATGTCTGACCTCACCCGTAGAAGACGAAACGCTTGCTGAGCTGGAACTGGATCCCGGTGACGAGCATGATCAGCAGCGTCAGGACGATGCCGATCGCGGACGCGCCGCCGAAGTCGAGCTGGCGGAAGGCCGACTCGTAGATGACCATGACCGCGGTGCGCGTGTCGTCCCCCGGCCCGCCGCGGGTGAGGACGTACGGCTGGTCGAAGATCTGCAGGGCGTTGATGATCGCCATGACCGTCGCCACCAGCATCGTGGGGCTGATCAGCGGCAGCGTGATCTGCCGGAACTGCGCCCATCCGGTGGCGCCGTCGATCGAGGAAGCCTCGTAGACCTCCTGCGGCACCGCGGCGAGGCCGCCGAGGAAGAGCAGGAAGGTGAAGCCGAAGTTCTGCCACACGTAGACCAGCAGGACCACGACCTTCGCGCCGAGCCCCGTCGTGAGCCAGCCGACTTTGCCGATGCCGAGGAGCCCGAGGAACTGGTTCACCAGACCGAACTCCTGGTTGAACAGGTAGGCCATGACGAGCGAGACCGAGGCCGCCGAGAGGATCAGCGGGAAGAACAGCGTTGAGCGGAAGAACCCGCGCAGCCAGCGGGGCATCTTCGATTGCACGAGGACCGCGAGCAGCAGTGCGACCGCGAGCTGGAGCGCCACCGCGACGATCACGAAGCCGATCGTGTTGAGGAACGACACGCGGATCGTCGGGTTGGTGGCGGCCCGCACGAAGTTGTCGACGCCGACGAACTCGGGCGCGGTGATGATGTCCCAGCGGAAGAAGGCCAGGACCACGGAGGCGATGATCGGCAGGAAGCTGAAGAGCCCGAGGCCGATGACCGTGGGGGCGAGGAACACCGCGATGAGGGCGCGTCCTCCCCCGCGTTTGGGGGCTCCGGGGCGTACGGCTCCCGGTGCCGTGATCGCGGACGTGGTGGGGGCGGTCGTGGGGGAGGTCGTGGACATCAGCGTCCCTTCAGAGCGAGTTCGAGGTCGCGCTGCATCGTCTCCAGGCCCGCCCGGACTCCGCTGCGGCCGTTGGTGATGGTGCCGACGACGTTCTTGATGAGGGCCTGCTCGACCGCGGCCTGCTGGGGTGGGGCGGGGATCGGGCCGGTGGTCGGGAACCGGTCGAGCGTGTCGTAGAAGACCTTCCAGTGCGCGGGGCCGACGCCCGCGCCGTAGAGCTCGTCGTTGAGCGAACGACGGGTGAGGGAGGAATCAGGCTGCGGGTGCGCGATGCGCATCCCCTCGACCGACACGCAGTACTTGAGCCACTCCCACGCCTCGTCCTTGCGCCGCGAGGTCTCCATGATGGCGTAGCCGGCGGCCCCGAACTGATGACGCTGACTGCGCATCCTCGGGAAGAACGAGACGTCGTAGTCGTCGTTCGCGAAGCCGGCTTCCTTGAGGCCCTTCACCCAGAAGCCGCCCGCCGGCGTCATGCCGACGGATCCGCGGGAGAACAGCGCGACGAGTTCGTTGCCGCCGCCCTGCGCCGGGTTCGCGGCGAGTCCTTCGGAGACCATCCGCTGCAGCACTTCGAAGCTCTCGATCGTACGGTCGTTGAGGGCGTCAGCGTTCTGCCACAGGAATCCGCCGCCGCGCGGCTTCTCGTCCGGGTAGAACTGCTTCCAGAACCAGTCGCCGCCCGTGGCCTTCTCCTCCGTGAGGATGCTGGCGTCGTTGATGTACAGCCAGGGGACGACACCGCCCCAGAGGCGGTTGTTCCAGAAGTAGGGCAGGAAGGGCGGCTGGCCCGACTTCTTCATCGCCTGCGCCACGCGGAAGAAGTCGTCCACGCTCCAGTCGTCCGCCGGACGATCCAGGCCCGCGCGCTCGAGCGCCTTGGTGCTGTAGTAGACGTTCGCCGCGTTGAAGTTGTCCGGCAGCTGGAACAGGCTCCCCTGGTACAGGAACGACTCGACGAGCGACGGATGGACGTCGTCGAAGTAGCCCTTCATCTCCGCCGCGTCGCGGCGGACGTAGGAGTCGAGGGGGTGCGCCATGCGCGAGGCGAACAGCTGCGCGCCCTCGGTCGCGACCGTGACGACATCCGGCGAGGTCCCGGCCGCGACCATGGTCAGGATCTTCGCGAAGTAGTCGCCCCAGTCCGTGCCCTGGATGGCGACGATCCGCACGGGGATGTCCGGATGCAGGCGTTGGAAGCCGTCGACCAGGCCCTGTCTGGCGGCCGCGTCCTGCGCCGTTCCGAGCAGCGCCACCGTCAGGGCGTCGCTGCCCCGTCCCGGGATGTCCGCACCGGTGAGCCGGGGCCAGGAGATCGCCGTGCCGACGATGCCCAGCCCGAGCGCTCCGAGCATTGCCCGTCGTGAGATGTCAACCACGTCGTTGCTCCTCTGCTTCGTTGCTGAATTGATCCGTTGCTGAATTGATTCAGCAACGGCATGCTAACAACGCGCGAACCTCGCGTGCAAGGGTTTTGCTGAATTAATTCAGCACGGGAGGCGCAGAAGACGGGAGCCGGTCGCTATCGTGGAGGCACGAGTCGGGCCGCGCTCCGCGGCGACAGAACGGGAGGCACGATGCCGGAGACACGCGCCGGGCGACGGCCCACGCTGTCGGATGTCGCCGCGCGCTCGGGGATGTCCAAGTCCGCCGTCAGCATGATCCTGAACGACCGGCCCGGATCCCGGCTGTCGGCGGAGGCCGCCGAGCGCGTGCGCGCGGCGGCCGCGGAGCTCGGCTACCGCCCCAATCCCGCGGCGCAGAGCCTGCGTCTCGGCAAGACGGGAACGATCGGCTTCATCTCCGACCAGGTCACGATCACCCGGTACGCGTCGGGCATGATCCGCGGCGTGCTCGATGCCGCCCGGTCGCGGGGCCGCACGATCCTGATGACCGAGACCGGCGGCAGCGAGGACCTCGGGGACGCGCTCCAGGAGATGACCGACCGCCGGGTCGACGGGCTGATCATCGGCCTCATGGCGGCCCGGGTGATCGACGTCCCGAAGATCCGCAACGACATCCCGGTCGTGCTCGTGAACGGCCGCTCCGCCGCGGGGCATCCGAGCGTCCTCCCCGACGAGCAGGCCGCGGGCGCCGCCGTCGCCGAGCATCTCGTCGCCCGCGGGCACCACCGCATCGGCATCATCGGCACGATCCCGCACGTCGCGGGCGACCTGCGCCGCTCCGCCACGATCGCGGAGCGCTTCGCCGGCATCGAGGACGCGCTCGCGCGCGCGGGCGCGGACGTCGTCCGCGAACAGGTCGAGGCCTGGACCCCCGACGTCGGCTACGTGCACCTGCACCGCCTGCTCGACGCGCACCCCGACCGCACCGCGATCATCGCCGGCAACGACAACGTCGCCTTCGGCGTCTACCAGGCCATGGCCGAGCGCGGCCTCCAGGTGGGACGCGACGTGTCGGTGATCTCCTTCGACGACGAGGAGCTGGCCGGCTTCCAGCGCCCGGGGCTCACGACCGCCCGTCTGCCCTACGAGGAGATGGCGCGCCACGGCATCGAGATGCTCGTGGG
>NZ_NCKN01000261.1 GCF_002257455.1 Microbacterium sp. 13-71-7 | reverse complement strand
CTTCTTCGTAGTGTCGCTGCTGCAGCTGTGCGTCGATCTGCTTGACCGTCTCGAGGCCGACGCCGACGATGATCAGGATCGACGCGCCGCCGAACGGGAAGTTCTGGTTCGCCCCGACCGTGGCCAGCGCGATCAGCGGGATCAGCGCAATGAGACCGAGGTAGAGGGATCCGGGCAGCGTGATGCGGGTGAGCACGTAGTCGAGGTACTCGGCCGTGGGACGTCCCGCGCGGATGCCCGGGATGAAGCCGCCGTACTTCTTCATGTTGTCCGCGACCTCGGTCGGGTTGAACGTGATCGCGACGTAGAAGTACGTGAAGCCGATGATCAGCAGGAAGTACGTGATCATGTAGATCGGGTGGTCGCCCTTGACGAAGTACGTCATGATCCAGGTCGCCCACGCGGGCGGCGTCTTGCCGTCCTGCGGGATGTTGAACTGCGCGACCAGCATCGGGATGTACAGCAGCGACGAGGCGAAGATGACCGGGATCACGCCCGCCATGTTGACCTTGATCGGGATGTAGGTGTTGGTGCCGCCGTAGGTGCGACGGCCCACCATCCGCTTCGCGTACTGCACCGGGATGCGTCGCTGCGACTGCTCGATGAACACGACGAGCGACATCACGATGATGCCGACGAGCAGGACGAGCAGGAAGACCTCGAAGCCCTTGGTCTGCCAGATGGCCCACATGGCGCCGGGGAAGGTCGCGGCGATCGAGGTGAAGATCAGCAGCGACATGCCGTTGCCGATGCCCTTCTCCGTGACGAGCTCGGCGAACCACATGATGAGGCCGGTGCCGGCGGTCAGCGTGATGATGAGGAGCAGCTGCGCCCACCACACGTCGTTCGTGAGCAACTGGTTGCACGCGGCGACGCCGGTCTGGCCGAAGAGCTGTCCGGTGCGCGCGACCGTCACGAGGGTCGTGGACTGCAGCAGCGCCAGCGCGATGGTGACGTAGCGCGTGTACTGGGTGAGCTTGGCCTGGCCGGCCTGGCCCTCCTTGTGCAGCGCCTCGAAGTGCGGGATGACCACGCGCAGGAGCTGCGTGATGATCGAGGCCGTGATGTACGGCATGACGCCGAGGGCGAAGATCGACAGCTTCAGCAGCGCGCCGCCGGAGAACAGGTTGACGAGCCCGAGCAGTCCCTCTGTGCCGCTGTTCTGCGCGAGGCATTCTGAAACGTTCGGGAAGCTCACGAACGGAGCGGGCACGGTGGATCCGAGGCGGTAGATCGCGATGATCACGATCGTGAAGCCGATCTTGCGTCGAAGATCAGGCGTGCGGAAGATCCGCGCGATGGCGCTGAACAAAAGCTTGCCTTCCTGCAAAGGGATGACGCCCGACGAGGGACAGTCAATTACCCAGGGTAACGCAAGAGGGGCCGGAGATATCTCCGGCCCCTCTCGACGGGTGTTACTTGATCGATCCGCCGGCGGCGACGATCTTCTGCTCAGCGGAGCTGGAGACCTTGTCGACCGACACGGTCAGAGCCACGGCGATGTCGCCGTTGCCCAGGACCTTGACCTTCTCGTTCTTGCGGACCGCGCCCTTGGCGACCAGGTCGGCGACGGTCACGTCGCCACCGGCCGGGTAGAGCTCGGCGAGCTTCTCCAGGTTCACGACCTGGTACTCCACGCGGAACGGGTTCTTGAACCCGCGCAGCTTCGGGGTGCGCATGTGCAGCGGCATCTGCCCACCCTCGAAACCGACGCGAACGGTGTTGCGGGCCTTGGTGCCCTTGGTGCCGCGACCGGCGGTCTTGCCCTTGGAGCCCTCACCGCGACCGACACGGGTCTTCGCGGTGTTGGCGCCGGGGACCGGACGCAGGTGGTGCACCTTCAGGACGCCGGGACGGGAGACCGTGGTCTCCTCGGCCTTCTTGGCAGCCGGCTTCTTGGCGGCGGTCTTGGTAGCCGCTTCCTTCTTCTCAGCCATTAGTCGATCTCCTCAACCTTGACGAGGTGAGCGACCGCGCGGACGTAACCGCGGGTCTGAGCATCATCGGGACGGACGACCGAGTCGCCGATCCGCTTGAGGCCGAGCGAACGCAGCGTGTCGCGCTGGTTCTGCTTCTCACTCACCTTGGACTTGACCTGCGTGACCTTGAGGCGCGCAGCCATCAGGCACCTGCCTTCTGCGCAGCGATGGCCTCGGCCTCTGCGCGGACGAGACGCGCCGGGGCGACCTGGTCGAACTCGAGGCCACGACGTGCGGCGACCGCACGTGGCTCCTCGAGCTGCTTCAGGGCCTCCACCGTCGCGTGCACGATGTTGATCGTGTTCGACGAGCCGAGCGACTTCGACAGCACGTCGTGGATACCGGCGCACTCGAGCACGGCGCGGACCGGACCACCGGCGATGACACCGGTACCGGCAGCGGCCGGACGGAGCAGCACGACGCCGGCAGCGGCCTCGCCCTGCACCGGGTGCGGGATGGTGCTCGCGGAGCGCGGCACGCGGAAGAAGTTGCGCTTGGCCTCCTCGACACCCTTCGAGATGGCGAGGGGGACCTCGCGGGCCTTGCCGTAGCCGACGCCCACGAGACCGTTGCCGTCACCCACCACGACGAGCGCGGTGAAGCTGAAGCGACGGCCGCCCTTGACGACCTTCGACACGCGGTTGATGGTCACCACGCGCTCGAGGAACTGGTTGTCCCCACGGTCGCGGGAGTTGCGGTCGCGACCGCCCTGGCCGCGGTCGCGGCCACCACGGCCGCCGCGGCGCTCATCGCGCTGCGGAGCCTCGGAACCGGCCGCGTTCTCGGCGGCAGGAGCCGTCTCGGTCACTTCGTTCTCCTTGATGTCACTCACAGTGCCAGCCCCCCTTCACGGGCGCCATCGGCGATGGCCGCGACGCGACCGGCGTACCGGTTGCCACCGCGGTCGAACACGGCCTCCGAGACGCCGGCGGCCTTCGCACGCTCGGCGACGAGCTCGCCGACCTTGCGGGCCTTGGCGGTCTTGTCACCGTCGAAGCCGCGCAGGTCGGTCTCGAGGGTGGAGGCGCTGGCCACGGTGTGGCCCTTGCTGTCGTCGACCAGCTGCACGAAGACGTGGCGGGCCGAACGGGTGACGACCAGGCGCGGACGCGCCTCGGTGCCCTGGATCTTCTTGCGAAGACGGGCGTGACGACGCGAGCGGGCGTCGGACTTCGTCTTGATAGCCATGGTTACTTACCACTCTTTCCGGCCTTGCGACGCACGACCTCGCCGGCGTAGCGCACGCCCTTGCCCTTGTACGGCTCGGGCTTGCGGATCTTGCGGATGTTCGCAGCCGCCTCGCCGACGGCCTGCTTGCTGATGCCGCTGACGGTGAGCTTGTTGTTGCCCTCGACCGTCAGGGTGATGCCGGCGGGCGGGTCGATCAGGACCGGGTGCGAGAAGCCGAGGGCGAACTCGACCGAGCTGCCCTTCTGCTGCACGCGGTAACCGGTGCCGACGACCTCGAGGCCCTTGGAGTAGCCCTGGGTCACGCCGATGATGTCGTTGTTGATGAGCGTGCGGGTCAGACCGTGCAGCGAACGCGAGGCGCGCTCGTCGTCCGGACGGGTGACGAGAACCTGGTTCTCCTCGACCGACACCTCGATGGGAGAGGCCACGGTGAGCGAGAGCTCGCCCTTCGGGCCCTTCACCGAAACCTCACGGCCGTCGACCGAAACGGTCACGCCCGCGGGGATCTCGATGGGAAGTCGTCCAATACGCGACATTTCAGATCACCACACGTAGGCGAGAACTTCTCCGCCCACGCCCTTCTGCTCTGCCTGGCGGTCCGTGAGGAGCCCCGAGGAGGTGGACAGGATCGCGACGCCGAGGCCGCCGAGGACCTTGGGCAGCTCGGTCGACTTCGCGTAGACACGGAGGCCGGGCTTGGAGACGCGCTTGATGCCGGCGATCGACCGCTCGCGGTTCGGGCCGTACTTCAGCGAGATGGTGAGGTTGGTGCCGACGCGGGCGTCGGTGACCTCCCAGCCTGCGATGTAGCCCTCCTGCTGGAGGATCTCAGCGATGTGGGTCTTCAGCTTGCTCGACGGCAGGGTCACGGAATCGTGATGCGCCGAGTTCGCGTTGCGCAGACGGGTCAGCAGATCTGCGACCGGGTCTGTCATCGTCATAGTTGTCTTCTTTCGTTCATGAGGTTCCGGCTGCCGTTACACGGCAGACGGCCTGCGATGAGCACGCAATTTTCAATTGTACGTCAAGCGGGACACGCCCGAAGACCGGATCCCGAGGAGAACCCCGGGATCCGGTCTTCAGAACATGGTCTTACGCCTGCGCGTCGTTCGACTTGAACGGGAAGCCGAGGTGGCGCAGCAGGGCGCGGCCCTCGTCGTCGTTCTTCGCCGTGGTCACGACGGTGATGTCGAAACCGCGGACGCGGTCGATCCGGTCCTGATCGATCTCGTGGAACACGCTCTGCTCCGTGAGACCGAAGGTGTAGTTGCCGTTGCCGTCGAACTGCTTGTCCGAGAGACCGCGGAAGTCGCGGATACGGGGCAGTGCGAGGTTCACGAGGCGGTCCACGAACTCCCAGGCGCGGTCACCGCGGAGGGTGACGTGCGCGCCGATGGGCTGACCCTCGCGCAGCTTGAACTGCGCGATGGACTTGCGGGCCTTCGTGACGATCGGCTTCTGGCCGGTGATCTTGGTGAGGTCATCGACCGCACCATCGATCACCTTGGAGTCGCGAGCCGCCTCACCGACACCGGTGTTGACGACGACCTTGACCAGGCCGGGGATCTGCATGACGTTCTCGTAGCCGAACTCGTCCTGCAGAGCCTTCTTGATCTCGTTGTTGTACTTCGCCTTCAGGCGGGGCTGCACCTTGACAGCGCCCGCGGCGTCAGCAGCCGCCATCAGAGGTCCTTACCGCTCTTCTTCGCGTAGCGCACGCGGACCGTGCGCTTCACGCCGTCCTTGACCTGCTCCTCGACGCGGTGACCGACCTTGGTCGGCTTCTTCGTCTCGGGGTCGACCAGGGCGACGTTCGAGATGTGGATGGGGGCCTCGATGGTCTCGATGCCGCCCGTCTTCGTGCCGCGCTGCGTCTGGCCGACGCGGGTGTGCTTGGTGGCGTAGTTCACGCCCTCCACGATCACGCGGTTCTGCTCGACGAGGACCTCGAGGACCTTGCCCTGCTTGCCGCGGTCGCC
>NZ_NCKN01000260.1 GCF_002257455.1 Microbacterium sp. 13-71-7 | reverse complement strand
GTCGCCGCGACCGCCGCCGTGGCTCCGGCCCCGGTCGGCACCGCGGGGCTGCGCTGGGTCTACACCGCCATGCACGGGGTGGGCTGGGAGACGTTCTCGCGCATCATCGGCGAGGCCGGTTACCCCGCGCCGTGGACCGTGAGCGAGCAGCGCGACCCTGATCCCGCCTTCCGCACCGTGTCCTTCCCCAATCCGGAGGAGCCCGGCGCCATGGACCTCGCGTTCGCGAAGGCGCGCACCCTGGGTGCGGAGCTCGTGATCGCGAACGACCCCGATGCGGACCGCCTCGCGGTCGGCATCCCCGACGAGACCGCCGAGGGCGGCTGGCGCCGTCTCACCGGCAACGAGGTCGGCCTGCTGCTCGGCTGGCGCGCCGCACGCGCGGCGACCGCGGACGGTCCCGCTGCTCCCGGGACGTCGCTCGCCTGCTCGCTCGTGTCCTCCCCCGCGCTCGGCGCCGTCGCCGCGCGATACGGACTGGACTTCCACGAGACCCTCACGGGCTTCAAGTGGATCTCCCGCGCTCCCGGCATCGCGTTCGGCTACGAGGAGGCCCTCGGCTACCTCGTGAACCCGGAGACGGTGCGCGACAAGGACGGCATCTCGGCGGCGGTCGCCCTGCTCGGGCTCGCCGCGGAGGCGCGCGGACGCGACGCGACGCTCGCGGACCTGCTCGAGGAGGTCGCCGCCGAGGTGGGTCACTTCGCGAGCGGTCAGGTCTCGATCCGTGTGGAGGACGTCGCCGTGATCGGCCGGATCATGGCGGCACTGCGCCAGGATCCCCCCGCGGCCTTCGGCGAGACCGCGATCTCGTCGGCCGAGGATCTCCTCACGGCCACCGAGGGCGCACCCGCCGGCGACGTGCTGCGCTACCGTCTCGCCGACGGCTCCCGGGTGATCGTGCGGCCGAGCGGTACGGAGCCCAAGCTCAAGGTGTACATCGACGCGCACGCGGACTCCGGCGAGGCGGCCCGCACCGCCGTCGCCGCGCTGGACGCCGCGATCCGCGAGCTGCTGGCCCGGCTGAGCTGACGATGCGCGCTCGCATCCCCGCGGACCGGGGCGTGACCTCCCGTCCGTCCCGCACCCGTGCCGCGGGGACCGGAGCGGCGGCGAAGGAGTCCGCCGCATGACCTCCCGGACCGTCGTCATCCGGGCCGAGGGCGGGGCTCATGCGCGCCCCGTCGCGGAGCTCGTGCGACTGGCGATGGCGCACCCGGAGCCGGTCGGGCTGACGACCGCGGAGGGGCGCCGCGTCGATCTGGGCAGCGTGCTCGCGGTGATGGATCTGGCGCTCGTGCCCGGAGACGCCGTCGTGCTGACCGCCGAGGGGCCGGGGGCCGACGACCTGCTGGACGCGCTGGCGAAGGTGCTGGACGGCTGACGGGCCGGCTGGGACCCCAGCTCGCCACGGCGGAGCCAGGCGTCAGCCGTCGATCACTGCGACGAGCTCGTCCAGGAAGCCCGCGAAGGTTGCTCCTCGGCGCACGATCCGCTGCACGCTGTCGCCCTCGCCGAACACCTCGACGAGCTGCTCGAACACCGTCTGGAAGGCGTCCCTGTCCTGCTCGCTGAACGCGGCGAGCGCGACGACCTGCACCCGCCCCGTCCCCCACGCCACCGACCCCGCCGCGACCCCGACGGCGATCGCAGTGCGTCGCGCGGTCATCTGCAGGGCGTGCGGCACCGCCAGGGCGTCGCTGAACGCGGTCGAGGACAGCCGCTCACGGTGGATCGTGTTCTCGATGTAGTCCTCGCCGATCAGCCCTGCATCGACGAGGCGCCCGCCGAGCAGCCGGATGATCCCCTCCTCGCCGACATCGGGCAGCGGATGCACGTACGCGTCGGCGGAGAGGTAGCGGGACAGCTCCTCGCGCAGCCGGGTCAGCCGGCGGGCGCGCCGGAGCCGGGCCGCGGCCTGCTGCACGCGCTCGACGTCCGCCTCGGTGAGGAAGGGCTGGATGAGCACGACCCGCTCGGCGGCGACCGGCAGCGGCACCGTGCTCAGCACGAGATCCGTGTCGATCTCGGACGCGAGCGGATCCATCGCCGTGATGACCCGCACGACCTCGATGCCCTGGCCGAGCGAGCGGTCCACCCGCGAGCGCAGCACCTCGTGCAGTTCGTAGTACCCGGGGCAGACGATCGTCGCGGTGAGCAGGGACGCGGCCCGACGGCTGCGCTCGAGACGGCCGCCGATGTGCATCGCCACGTACGCGATCTCATCGTCGTCGACCCGCAGTCCGAGCCGTTCCTGCAGCCCGCCGACCACGGAGACGGCGACCTCGAAGATCATCGGATACGCCGATTTCAGCGACCGGGTCAGCGGGTTCCTGGCGCGCGACTGCTCCTGCGCGCGGCGGAGCAGGTTCTGCACGTGCAGGGCGAGGCGGAGCACGAAGGCGTCGTCCACGAGGTCGACCTGGTAGTCCGCGGAGGCCTGCACGACCTCGGCGCGCACCGCGGCCTCGACGACGGGGTCGAGACCCGCGCGGGCGAGCGTGGCGGCGTCCGTGCCGCCGGGCGTCACGATCCGCGTCAGCACGAGACGGGCGAGGTGCGCGAGGTCGCCGGCGCCGAGCTCGACGCCGAGCCGTTCGCGGGAGAGCCGGCCGATCACCTCGGCCACGGCATCGCCCGCCGTCTCTGCGGCCTCGCCGCTGTCCAGCTCGCGTCCCGCCGCCACACGGTCCGCCGCGATCGCGATGTGCAGCAGCACGTCGGCGATCGCGAGTTCGTTGACGTAGTAGCCGAGACCGCTCAGCTCGGCGACGAGCGCGGCCCGGAACGGCGCGACGGCCTCCGCCGGTATCGATCCGCCGCCGAGCGCGAGGCGGAACGGATCCAGCGGGAAGTCGGCCGCGTCCATCTCGTCGTGAGCGAGCCTGGAGAGCAGCCGGCGCTGGTCGCGCTCCGCGCCGCGCAGCCGCACGACGTCCCTGTCGCGCTCCAGCACGAGCCTGCTGCCCGATGACGCGCCGTCCAGGAGCGAGCGCACCTTCGCGAGGTCGGCCTCCAGGGTCGCCTCGCTGACGTGCAGGCGTTCGGCGGTCTCGAAGACGTCGATGCCGTTCGGGTCGTCCAGCAGCGAGCGGACCAGCCCGTGCAGCCGGGCGCGCGGGGTGGAATCGGCGCCGGCGCGGGCGGCGAGCGCGGCGCGGGCCGAGACGCCGGCCCGGTAGCCGGCGGCGCCGGAGACGACCGCGTCGCCGCCAGGGACCCGGGCGTTCAGGGCGGTCACGTAGGCGCGGACGCTGCGCGGGGTGACGCCGAGCAGATCCGCCAGACGCGGCCCCGTGATCCATGTGTCCTCACGCAGCAGCGCGCTCAGCAGCCGGTCCTGCCGTCGACTCGACACCCGTTGTCCCTTCGCCGTACCGTGCGCCGCACGCTCATCTCATGATGTCAGGATCCGCGCCGCGAAGGGGCCGAACGGGTGTTCCGCCCCGGCGGAAGGGATCCTGGTGGCCGTCCGTCACGCCCCCGCCGAACAATGGCGGGGAAGGGATGAATCGATGAAGATCCAGGTGATCTGCGGCGCCGGTGCCTCCAGCACCTTCGTCGCGGGGCGGCTGCGCCGGGCCGCGCAGGCCGCAGGCTCCGATTGGGAGGTCGTGGCCGCGCCGCTGGGCGGCATCGACCCCTTCGCCGATGTCCTCCTGCTGGGGCCGCACATCGCCGACCGGCGCGAGGAGATCGCCCGCGAGGCGCCTCGTTCGCGGGTCGTCGTGCTTCCGGAGGACGCCTTCACCGACCTCGACGGGACACGCGTCCATGCCATCGTGCGCACCGCCGTCGACGACACCGCACCGAAAGGAACGCCATGACCGCGCTCACCCGCACCGTCCGCATCGGCTCCTCGCACGGGCTGCACGCCCGCCCCGCGAAGATCTTCGCGCAGGCCGCGAAGGAGACCGGCATTCCGGTGACGATCGCGAAGGACGCCGGCAAGGCGGTCAACGCCGCCAGCATCCTCGGCGTCATCGCGCTCGGTCTCGAGCAGGGCGATTACGTCACCCTCTCCGCCGACGGCGAGGGCGCCGAGGCGGCCCTGGACCGGCTCGCCGAGCTGCTCGTCACGGATCACGACGAGGGCGCGGCCTGATGGCCGCCCTCCGCGGAGTCGGGATCGGGCAGGGCGTCGCGACGGGCCCCGTCCGTCGGATGGCCGAGGCCCTCCCCGCTCCGGAGAACACGCCGAGCAGTGCCGGCGCCGACGCCGAACGCGCCAGGGTCGCGGAGGCGATCTCGTTCGTCGCCGGCGATCTGACCCGGCGCGCCGAAGCCGTCGAAGGCACCGCGAGCGAGGTCCTCGAGGCGCAGGCCATGATCGTCGAGGATCCGACGCTCGCCGACGAGGTCGAGGAGCGGATCGCTGCCGGCGCCACCGCCGAATGGGCGGTGCACGATGCGTTCGCGGGCTTCCGGGCCTCGCTCGAAGCGGTGGGCGGTTACCTCGGCGAGCGCGCCGCCGATCTCGACGACATCGCCCAGCGCGTGCTGGCGCGCCTGCGCGGGGTCGCCGCCCCCGGCGTCCCGGACCCCGGCCACCCCTTCGTGCTCGTGGCGCGCGACCTCGCCCCCGCCGATACCGCGCTGCTCGACCTCGACCAGGTGCTCGCGCTCGTCACGACGGACGGCGGCCCGACCTCGCACACCGCGATCCTGGCCCGCGAGAAGGGCATCGTCGCCGTCGTCGGCGCGGTCGACGCGGTCTCCCTCACCGACGACGAGACGGTGATCGTGGACGCCGCCGCGGGGACGGTCACCACGGGTCCGAGCGCCGAGGAGCTCGCCCGCGCCGCCGAGCGCGCCGCCGAACGGCAGGCCGCCGACGCCGCACCGGCCTCGCCCGGCGCGCTCGCCGACGGCACCCCGATCGCGCTGCTCGCCAACCTCGGAAAGCCCGGCGACGCCGTGGACGCGGCGGCCAGGGGCGCAGAGGGCGTCGGTCTGTTCCGCACCGAGTTCCTGTTCCTCTCCGCGACCCACGCACCCACCGTGTCGGTGCAGCGCGAGGCGTACCGCGAGCTGCTCGCCGCCTTCCCGGGTCGCAAGGTCGTCGTGCGCGTGCTCGATGCGGGCGCGGACAAGCCGCTCCCCTTCCTCAACGACGCGCATGAGGAGAACCCGGCGCTCGGCCTCAGAGGGCTGC
>NZ_NCKN01000259.1 GCF_002257455.1 Microbacterium sp. 13-71-7 | reverse complement strand
GTCGACGCCCCCTCGCAGCATCCACGCCCCCTCGCAGTGGCGCCCCTCAGAGGGGGCGTGGACGCTCGGGAGGGGCCTCGACGGCGTTGTCAGGCGGGCGGGCGGACGCCGAAGGCCTGCAATCGTGCCGTGAGCGCATCCGGAGTGCGGACATGACGGTCCTCCCAGCGGGCGAACCGCCAGCCGGTGACCCCACGGATGTCGTCCTCGCGACGCTTCTCGGCGAGTACCGCGTCCTCGGCGCTGTGCGTGCCGCGGACCGCCGGGTCCACGTACTTGCCCTGACCGTCGAACTCGCCGAAGACCCGGTTGCGCGGGAATCCGAAGTCGATCCAGTACTCGTCGCCCTCGGATCCGATCACCTGCTGCTGGAGTTCGAGGCCGGTGAAACCGATGCGGTGCAGCTGCAGCCGGCTGACGCTCTCTCCCGGCAGTTGAGCGCGCCCATCCGCGAAATCCAGGATCTCGCGAGCCCGGCGGATCCCGCGGGTGCGGACGGCGGCGCGCAGGGACATCCGCCGATGCCAGTCCGCCGCACGGTCGGGATCCTGGCGATGTCCCTCGACCGCGACGCGTCTCAGTGCGGCGTCCGCGGCCGACAGCGCTGTTTCCGGCGACGTCGTGCAGGCGAGGTCGAGCACGGTGCGCTCGGGGGAGGTGCACCGGATCCCGTCGACGTCGACGATGTCCGCCTCGTCGAGCCCGACGCCGTGCTGAAGAATGCCGGCGCGGGTGCGCCCGTGCCGCGCGCCGAGGATGACCGTGTGCACTTTTTTCGGCGAGAGACGGTACAGCGGGAGGCCGAGGAGGACGGCCGCGGACGGCCCCCAGAAGACCGGTCCCGGGGGATCCGCGTTGAGATGGGCCGCGACCACGGCGACGAGGTGACGCCCCTCGCCCCAGAGACCCTCGTGCGCGACGGCGTCGACGTAGCGGTCGCGCCGGACGCGGATCACCCGGCCGGCGGCGACCAGCTCGCGGATCTCCCGCACGGTGCGGCCGGAGTCCAGAAGTTCCTCACGCGTCCGCAGCAGATCGCGCGCCTGTGCGAGTCCGATGGTCGTCTTCATCCGCGTAGTCTGACGGCAGGCGCATGCGGGCGGGATGCCGTCCCCGTGATCGGTGCAAAGTCCGCGCGGACGCCGACCTGTGCGGACCGACCGCCCCCGCACGCACCACCCTGTCGTCGACGCCCCCTCGCAGTGTCCGCGCCCCCTTCCAGGAACGCAATTCAGAGGGGGCCTGGATCCCCAGAGGGGGCGTCGACGCCAGCGCGCACGCAAGAGCGGGGGTGCGCCGGATCCGAAGATCCGGTGCACCCCCGCTCAGGGACGGTCAGGCGCGGGCGGCCTCGGAGACCTTGCGTGCCGCGATGAGGGCCTGGTCGAGGTCGGCCTTCAGGTCCTCGATGTTCTCGAGACCCACCGAGAGGCGCACGAGACCAGGGGTGACGCCCGCGGTGAGCTGCTGCTCGGGGGTGAGCTGGGCGTGCGTGGTGGAGGCCGGGTGGATGACCAGCGAGCGCACGTCGCCGATGTTGGCGAGGTGGCTGAACAGGGACAGGTTGTTCACGAACTCGCGGCCGGCGTCGACGCCGCCCTTCAGCTCGAACGACAGCACGGCGCCGACGCCCTTGGGGGCGTAGGTGTTCGCGGCCGCGTACCAGGGCGAGGTGGGCAGGCCGGAGTAGTTCACGCTGGCGACGTCGTCGCGGGCGTCCAGCCACTCGGCGATGTCCTGGGCGTTCTGCACATGGCGCTCGATGCGCAGCGACAGCGTCTCGATGCCCTGGATGAGGTTCCAGGCGCTCTGCGGGGCGATCGCCGAGCCGAGGTCGCGGAGCAGCTGCACGCGGGCCTTGATGATGTAGGCGAGGCCGTCGCCGACCGCGGCGGTGTAGCTGGCGCCGTGGTAGGAGGGGTCGGGCTCGGTGAGGCCGGGGAACCTGTCCACGTTCTGCGACCAGGCGAAGGATCCGCCGTCGATGATCGCGCCGCCGATCGTGGTGCCGTGGCCGCCGAGGAACTTGGTGACGGAGTGCACGACGATGTCCGCGCCGTGCTCGAACGGACGGATCAGGTAGGGGGTCGCGATCGTGTTGTCGACGATGAGCGGCACGCCCGCCTCGTGCGCGGCGTCGGCGACGCCCTTGATGTCGAGCACGTTGATCTGCGGGTTGCCGATGGTCTCCGCGAAGAACAGCTTCGTGTTCGGGCGGACCGCGCGGCGCCACTCCTCGATGTCGTCCTGGTTCTCGACGAACGTGACGTCGATGCCGAGCTTGGCGAGCGTGTACTTGAAGAGGTTGTAGGTGCCGCCGTAGATCGAGGAGCTCGAGACGAAGTGGTCCCCGGCCTGGGCGATGTTGAGGATCGCGAACGTCGACGCGGCCTGCCCGGAGGAGAGCACGAGCGCGCCGGTGCCGCCCTCGAGCGCGGCGAGGCGCTGCTCGAGCACGTCCTGCGTCGGGTTCTGGATCCGGGTGTAGATGTTGCCGAACTCGGCGAGGGCGAACAGGTTCGCCGCGTGGTCCGCGTTGTCGAACACGTACGACGTGGTCTGGTAGATCGGCGTCGCGCGGGCCTTCGTCACGGGGTCGGGCGCGGCGCCCGAGTGGATCTGCTTGGTCTCGAAGCGCCAGTTCTCCGCAGCGGTCATGATGTCTCCTTCATGGATGCGCGACGCCGGAACCGAGTCGCAGGGCAGGGGAGCCGTGGTTCTCGACGGGTGCGGGGACCGGCGGCGTTGCATCGAGAGTACGAACAGGCGGGCGCTGTCAACAAGGCACGAGAAATGTGACGTAACACGCCCCGGTCGCGGAATCGCGCGGATCGGCCGGGACGATCGGGCCGGTTCGCGCGTCGAAGCGCGCCCGCGGATCCCGTAGCGTTGTCGCATGGCGAACAGCGTGACGAACGACGGTCCCCAGAACAGCAGACGCGCAGTGGTGACCGGCGCGAGCACCGGGATCGGCGAGGCGACGGTGCGCGCGCTGCGCGCGAGCGGCTGGGACGTCGTGGGCGTCGCGCGCCGCGAGGACCGCCTGCAGGCGCTCGCCGCGGAGACCGGATCCACCGCATACGCGGCCGACCTCACCGATGCCGACCAGATCGCGGGCCTCGCCGCGCACCTCTCAGAGACCGGTCCGCTGCACGCGGTCGTGCACGTCGCCGGCGGAGCCCGTGGCACGGAGCGGGTCGAGGACGGCGTCGCGGAGAAGTGGCGGTGGATGTTCGAGGCGAACGTGCTCGCCGTGCAGCAGCTCACGGCGGCGCTGCTGCCGCAGCTGCGCGCCGCGGCAGCGGGCGGCGGCCACGCCGACCTGCTGTTCCTCACCTCGACCGCCGCACGTCAGGCCTACCCGGGCGGATCCGGCTACAACGCGGCCAAGGCGGCCGAGTCGATGATCCCGCAGGTGCTGCGCCAGGAGCTCAACGGGGAGCCGATCCGGGTGACCGAGATCGCGCCGGGCCTCGTGCACACCGAGGAGTTCACCCTGCGCCGGCTCGGCGGGGACGCGGTCGCCGCGGAGGCGGTCTACTCGGGCGTCGAGGCGCCGCTGGTCGCGGAGGACGTCGCCGACGTGATCGCCTACGCCCTGAACGCACCGGGTCATGTGAACCTCGACCTCGTCGTGATCCGCCCCGTGGCGCAGGCCGCCGCGCACCTGCTCGCGCGAGGGCCGCTGCGCCCGCGGGGAGAGGACTGACCGTGGGCGTGCACCTGATCGGCGGCGGGTTCGGCCGCGCCGCATACGCGCCGTTCACGGCGGAGGCGACGGCGCTCGCCGTGGCGGCGGGACGCGAGCGCCCCTCGATCGTCGTGGTGACGGTGCGGGAGGACGCGTCGGCGAAGCATGCGCGCGACCTCCTCGACGCGCTCACCGCGGACGGCGCGACGCCCATCGACGCCACGGTCGTGACGGTGGGGCTCGACGACGTCGTGGATCCCGGTGTCTTCGAGGGCGTCGACGCGATCGTCATCGGCGGAGGACTGACCCCCGCGTACCACTCCGCACTCGAGGCCGGCTACGACGTCATCCGCACCGCCGTGCAGTCCGGCACCCCCTACCTCGGCTTCTCGGCCGGCGCGATGATCGCCGCCGAGCGCGCGATCCTGGGCGGCTGGCGGATCGGCGAGGTCGCGATCGCCCCCGAGGAGACCGCGGAGGACCTCGACGAGATCACCGTCGTCTCCGGGATCGGCCTGGTCGACGTGGCGATCGACGTGCACGTCGCCCAGTGGGGCACGCTCAGTCGCCTGATCGCCGCGACCGAGGCGGGAGCGATCGACGGCGGGCTCGGGATCGACGAGAGCACGGTGCTCATCGCGGACGCCGAGGGCCTGCGGATCGCCGGGGAAGGCAGCGTCTGGCGCGTGTTCGCCGGATCCGAGGGCGTGACCGTCTCGAGCGACCGGGCGGCGCTCTGATGCCGAAGTCGCTGGCCGAGCTCGCGGCGGACGGCCGGCTCGACGCGGGCTGGGCGGAGGCGCTCGCCCCCGTCGCCCCGCTCGTGGCGGAGCTCGGCGACAGGCTCCGCGCGGAGACCGCGGCGGGACGGGGCTATCTGCCCACCGGTGAGAACGTGCTGCGCGCCTTCTCCCGCCCGCTCGCCGACGTCAAGGTGCTGATCGTCGGGCAGGATCCCTATCCCACCCCCGGGCATCCGATCGGACTGTCCTTCGCCGTGGACCGGGCCGTGCGCCCGCTGCCGCGCAGCCTCGGCAACATCTACCGGGAGCTCGAGACGGACCTCGGCATCGCGCCCGCTCCGCACGGCGATCTCTCGGCCTGGAGCGATCAGGGCGTGATGCTGCTGAACAGGGTGCTCACGGTGCGCCCCGGCACGCCGGCCTCGCATCGCGGGTGGGGCTGGGAGAAGGTCACCGAGCTCGCGATCCGCGCGCTCGTCGCGCGGGACGTCCCGCTGGTCGCGGTGCTCTGGGGCCGTGACGCTGAGGGACTCAGGCCCATGCTCGGCGACACCCCGATCGTCGCATCAGCGCATCCCTCGCCGCTCTCGGCGAGCCGCGGATTCTTCGGATCCCGCCCGTTCTCCCGTGTCAACGCGCTGCTCGAGGAACAGGGCGCCGCCCCCGTCGACTGGAGGATCGCATGAGCGACACCCCGACCGTCCCGCAGACGAGCGCGGCGGCGAAGGCC
>NZ_NCKN01000258.1 GCF_002257455.1 Microbacterium sp. 13-71-7 | reverse complement strand
GAAGGCGCGGGCGGGGAGCTCCAGGAGCTCCATGACGCGCCGCAGGAACGAGGCGGCGTAGCCGCCGTCGCAGACCCGATGATCGAAGACCAGCGAGAGCTGGGCGATGCGCCGGGCCACGATCGCGCCGTCGACGACCCAGGGGCGCTCGATCATCCGGCCGATGCCGAGGATCGCGACGTCGGGGTGGTTGATGATCGCGGCGGATCCGTCCACGCCCAGCCCGCCGTAGTTGTTGAGCGTGAAGGTCGACCCGCGCAGCCGCTCCGGCGGCATGGATCCGGCGCGGGCGGTCGCCGCGAGCTCGCGCAGCGCCGCGTCGAACTCGTCGACGCTGAGCTCGTGCGCCCGCGGGATCACCGGCACCATGAGGCCGCGCTCGGTGTCGGCCGCGACGCCGAGGTTGACGCCGTCGAACGAGAGGATCTCGCTCGCGTCGTCGCTGAGCCGCGAGGCCAGCAGCGGGTGCTCGGCGAGCGCGATCAGCACGAACCGCGCCACGAGCGCCGTGACCGAGGGGGCCCTGCCGCCTTCCGGCGCCATGGCGCCGCGGAGATTCCAGAGCTCGGTGACATCGACTTCGACCCACACCGTGGCCTCGGGGATCTCGGAGCGGCTGCGGGTGAGCTTGGCGCTGACCGCCTTGCGCAGCGGCGACATGCGCGCGCGGGAGGTGACGGCAAGGCCGTCGACGGTGGTGCCAGAGACCTCAGGGGCGGCTGCGGGGGCGCCGGCCGGGGAGGCGAGCGCGTGCAGCGACATGCCGTCCACCGCCTGGTCGACCGCCGCGCGCAGCACATCGGCCCGGGTGACCGCGCCGTCGGATCCGGTCGGGGCGATCCGGCGCACGTCGACACCGAGATCGCGCGCGAGCCGGCGGACGAGCGGGGAGCGCACCGCGACCGGGCCGACGGCCTCGGCCTGAGTTTGCGGCGCCTCGTCCCCGCGTTTCGACCCGCCTTCGGCTCGCTCGGCGAACACCGGCTGCGCCGGGGCCGGCTCGACGACCGGGGATGCGCTCGGCCGCCCCGCGGGACCGCCCTCGCCGTGCACGGGGCCGGCCGTGCGGCGGGCGCGCCGGCGACCGGATCCGGCGCGTTCGGTCGTGCCGTAGCCGATCAGGACGTTGCCGGATCCGGATCCCGCGCGCTCCTCGGCGCGATAGGCCTCCTTCTCGACGTCGCCCTTCTCCACGTCGCCGTCGGCGGCGCCCTCGGCCGCGGCAGTCGGCGCGGGGACGCCATCCGGATCCGCGACCTCGAGCACCGGGGCGCCGACGTCGATCGTCTCGCCCGGCTCGCCGTGCAGCGCGAGGACGACGCCGGCGAACGGCGACGGCAGTTCGACCACGCTCTTCGCGGTCTCGACCTCGGCGATGGGCTGATCGGTGCGGATGGTGTCGCCGACCTTCACCAGCCACTGCACGAGACCGGCCTCGGTGAGGCCCTCGCCGAGATCCGGCAGGCGGAAGATCCTGGTCGTCGCGGTGGTCATGCTTCTTCTCCGTGCTCGTCGAGCCAGTGCAGCGTGTCGATCGCGTCGAGCACGCGGTCGGCGTCGGGCAGGTACCAGTGCTCGAACTTCGGCGGGGCGAACGGGGTGTCGAAGCCGGTGACCTTCCGCACGGGCGCCTCGAGGAATTCGAAGCAGCGCTCGAACACCCTGGACTGGATCTCGCTGGCCACGCTCGCGTAGCCCGGCGCCTCGGCGACGACGACGGCGCGGCCGGTCCCGCGCACGGCGGCGGTGATCGTGGCGTCGTCGATCGGGGTGAGCGTGCGCACGTCGATGACCTGCACGCTGCGCCCTTCTGCGGCCGCGATCCCCGCGGCCTCGAGGCACGTCGCCACGGAGGAGCCGTAGGAGATGAGCGTCACGTCGGTGCCTTCGCGGACGATGCGGGCGGATCCGATCGTGCCGGCGATCGAGGTGTCGACCTCGCCCTTCGTCCAGTACAGCTTCTTCGGCTCGAGGAAGATCACCGGATCCGGCGATGCGATCGCGGCGCGCAGCAGCGAGTACGCGTCCTGCGGAGTCGACGGGCACACCACGGTCAGGCCGGGCGTGTGCGCGTAGTAGGCCTCGGAGGAGTCGCAGTGGTGCTCGACGCCGCCGATGCCGCCGCCCGTGGGGATGCGGATCACCATCGGCA
This sequence comes from Microbacterium sp. 13-71-7, assembly GCF_002257455.1. Taxonomy (GTDB): domain Bacteria; phylum Actinomycetota; class Actinomycetes; order Actinomycetales; family Microbacteriaceae; genus Microbacterium. Next base: position 3,032 of record NZ_NCKN01000258.1, on the reverse strand, counting down.
TGGGCATCGCGCCACGGGTCCGGTTGGCCATCTTCGCGACGTGGCTGACGACCTGCTCGAACGCCGGCAGCGCGAAGGCGTCGAACTGCATCTCGACCACAGGGCGCATGCCGTTCATGGCCATGCCGACCGCGGTGCCGATGATGCCGGACTCGGCGAGCGGCGTGTCGAAGCAGCGGTCCTCGCCGAAGCGCTCGGTGAGGCCGTCCGTGATGCGGAACACGCCGCCGAGCGCGCCCACGTCCTCGCCGAAGACGACGACGTCGGGATAGGCCTCGATGGCGTCGGCGAGGGCGCGATTGAGCGCCGCCGCCATCGTCATGGTCTGCACGGTCGGCGCGGTGCGGTCCTCGGAGTGCGTGGCGTCCACGCGGACGCCCTCGTGCGCGATGGTCATCGGATGCCTCCTTCGTGGGCGGATGCCTCGTGGGCGGATGCCTCGTGAGCGGATGCCTCGTGAGCGGATCCGGAGCGCTCCAGCTCGTCGCGCAGCTGGTGCCACTGCTCCTGCAGCTGCGGCGACCTGGTGCTGCGCACGAACCGGAACAGGTCTTCCGGATCGAGGTCGGTGTCGGCGTTCAGGGCGTCGCGGAGGGCCGCCGCGATGGTCTCGGCACCCTCGGCGAGCTCCTGCTCGCGGGCCTCGTCGAGCAGGCCTCGCGCGGTGAGGTGGGTGCGCAGGCGGGTCAGCGGATCCTTCGCGACCCAGGCCTGCACCTCGGCGCGCTCGCGGTAGCGGGTGTCGTCGTCGGCGTTCGTGTGCGCCTGCATCCGGTAGGTGTGCGCCTCGACGAGGGTCGGCCCTCCTCCGGCGCGCGCGCGATCCACGGCCTCGCCGAGCACCGCGAGGAGTGCGGCGACGTCGTTCCCGTCGACGCGCCGGCCCGGCATGCCGTAGCCGATCGCCTTGTGCGCGAGCGAGGGGGCGGCGGTCTGCCGCGAGAGCGGCACCGAGATCGCGAACTCGTTGTTCTGCACGAAGAAGACGACCGGCACGTGGAACACCGCGGCGAAGTTCAGGGCCTCGTGGAAGTCTCCCTCGCTCGTGGATCCGTCGCCGCACATCGCGAGCACGACCGTGTCCTCGCCGCGGTGCTTGGCGGCCTGGGCGAAGCCGACCGCGTGCAGCAGCTGCGTCGCGAGGGGCGTGGTCTGCGGCGCCACGTGGTGCTCGTGCGGGTCGTAGCCGGAGTGCCAGTCGCCCTTCAGCAGCACCATGGCGTCGGCGGGGGACACGCCCCGGGCGATCACCGAGACCGAGTCGCGGTACGTCGGGAACAGCCAGTCCTGTGCGCCGAGCACGAGCGACGCCGCGATCTGGCAGGCCTCCTGGCCGTGCGAGGAGGGGTAGACGGCGAGGCGCCCCTGCCGGACCAGGGCGTTCGCCTGGTCGTTGATCCTGCGTCCTTCGACGAGGCCGCGGTAGGCGCGCCGGAGGAGCTCGTCGGCGGGCATCGGGTAGCCGTCGTCGACGTGCGAGGATCCGCTCTCGTCGATCAGCCGCACGGGCTCATCGCGGGGGAGCAGATCGCGGGGATCCGTGTGGTGCGCGTGGCTCGCGGCAGGCATGGTGTGCTGCATCGGGTCCGCCTTCCTTGCCGAACGTGATGCCTCCAGTGTGCGTCCGGAAATGCAGTCGTCCAACAGGATCCCGGTGAATCTGGACGATTGCAGAGCAATGGCGTCAGAATGGTGCAGAGTGTCAGCGAATCACGAGCGGGAAGGCATACGCATGGCGGAGCTGGATGACATCGACCTGGCGATCCTCGGCGAGCTGCGCCGCGACGCGCGCGTGTCCATGACGGCGATCGCCGAGACGGTGCACATCTCGCGCGCGGGCGCCCACGCGCGCATCAAGAGGCTGACCGACGCCGGCGTCATCACCGGATACACCGTGCGCACCGATCCGGTCCTGCTCGGCCATCACGCGTCGGCGTACGTCATGCTCGCACTCGAGCAGCCGGCCTGGCAGGAGGTCCAGGAGCAGCTGCAGCGGATTCCCGAGGTCGAGCACATGGCGCTCGTCGGCGGGGACTTCGACGTGATCCTGCTGGTGCGGGCCAGCGATGCGCGCGACCTCCGCCGGATCGTGCTCGAGGACATCCAGGCCATCTCCGCGGTCCGCTCGACCCGCACGACCCTGATCTTCGAGGACTTCGGCCGGAACTGAGGGAGGATCCGCGTACCGGGGAGGGGGATCCGCACGGCAGAATGGATCCATGACGGATGCGGTGATCGAGCGCGAAGTGCTCACCTGGGACGGTTTCGGCGAGGCGATGCGGGATCTGGCCCGCGACATCCTCGATTCGGGCTTCGAGACCGAGGTGGTCGTCGCGATCGCCCGCGGCGGGCTGCTGCCGGCCGGCGCCATCGCGTACGGGCTCGGTGCGAAGAACTGCGGCGCGATCAACGTCGAGTTCTACACGGGCATCGGCACCGTGCTGGACGCGCCTGAGGTGATCCCGCCGGCGCTCGACATGGACTACCTGAACGGGCGCCGCGTGCTGCTCGTCGACGACGTGGCCGACTCCGGGCGCACCCTCGCGCTCGCCGTGGAGCTGCTGCGCGAGAAGGGCGCCGACGTGCGCTCGGTCACGATCTACACGAAGCCCACGACGATCATCCAGCCCGACTACGCCTGGAAGGACACCGATCGCTGGATCGACTTCCCGTGGTCGGCCAAGGGCACGGTCCGCGAGGAGGACCTGGGTCTTCCCCCCACCGCCTGACCTCCTTCCCTCTCTCTTCCGAGTCGTCCCCGTGAGCGCACCCCCTGGCGTGCGCTCACGGGGACGACTCCGTTGTGGGAGGGCGCGCCCGCGGGGGCCATTGACCGCGAGACTGCAACTCCGCGACGAGAATGCGCTTGGTGCCCGCTGTCTCGTCGCCCAGTTGCAGTCTCGCGGATGGTGCCGCGAGGGCGAGCGCGAGGGCGACCGCGAGGGCGAGGGCGACCGCGAGCGCGAGGGCGAGGGTGCCGCGGGGAGGGGTCAGTCGTCGGGGGGAGCGATGCGCGGGGGCCAGGCCGTGGC
>NZ_NCKN01000257.1 GCF_002257455.1 Microbacterium sp. 13-71-7 | reverse complement strand
GCAGGCGCTCGCGGCCGATCGAGAACAGATAGCGGGTGCAGGCGTTGTGGAACGCGAGCAGGCAGGCGAAGAAGCTGGTGACGATGAGGATGCGCATCGTGATCGACGCCCACAGGCCCAGGTACTGCTCGCCGGCGTTGAACACCATGTCCTGGAACGTGTCCTCCTGGGCGAGCTTGAGCACGCCGTCCACGCCGAAGGCGACCGTGAGGATCCAGAACGTGAACGCGTAGAAGACCCCGAGGAACGCGATCGCGATGTAGGTCGCCATCGGCACCGTGCGGGTGGGGCGGATCGCCTCCTCGGTGTAGATCGCCGTGCTCTCGAAGCCGAGGTAGGCGCCGAAGCCGAACACGAAGAGTGCGCCGCTGCCCGCGGCGAAGAACACGTTCTGCGGGGCGAACGCGGCGAACGAGACCGGCTCTGGCCCGCCCTGCGCGAGCACGCCGATCGCGAGGATCAGCAGGATCGCGACCTCGGCGGTGAGCAGCACCGCGAGCACCTTGGCGCCCACGTCGATCTTGCGGTAGCCGAGGATGCCGACGGCGAGGAACGCGAGGAGGGCGTAGACCGTCCACGGCAGCTCGATCCCGAACAGCGCGGAGAACGTCATCTCGCCGAAGAAGCCGACGAAGCCGTAGAAGCAGATGCACAGCGCCGCGTAGGAGAAGATCGTGACGAACACGATCCCGATCCCGATCGGCTTGCCGAGCCCTTTCGCGCCGTAGATGTAGAACGCACCGGCGTTGCGGACGTAGCGGGACATCGCGGTGAACCCCACCGCGAACAGCATCAGCACGACGCCCGAGGCGAGCATGGCTCCCGGCCCGCCGATGCCCGCGAGGCGGAAGTCGGTGGGGGCGGCGCTGGCGACGACCGTCAGCGGCGCGGCGGCGGAGATCACGAAGAAGACGATCGCCCAGACGCCCAGTCGGCGGCGGGCGAGCGCGGTGCCGCCCGTCAGGGCGGCGTCGGCCGGGGCGGCGACCGCGGAATCGGCGGGGGAAGGTCGAGACATCATCGGCTCCTGGTTCGATAGGCCGAGGCATCGGGACAGCGACGGCGCTTGAACAGTGATTCAAGAGCGTTAAGTCGATTCTGTCAAGCAAATAAGAGCGATCTGTCCTAGAATTCTGAACATTCGTTCAAAGCAGATCGGAGGCGCCATGACGTCCCACCCCACTTCGCCGCAGCCGGAAGGGCGTCCGCGCGCCCGCGATCTCGGCATCGTCTTCGACGGCGAGCCCGGCCCGCTGGACGCGATCACGGACGTCCCCGGCCTGGAGGTCGGCTTCACGACGCTCATCGCGGGGGAGGGCGCGCATGCGGTGCGCTCGGGGGTCACCGCGATCCTTCCGCGCGGCCGGGCCGGCGTGGGCGATGCGTGCGCGGCCGCCGTGCACTCCTTCAACGGCAACGGCGAGCTCACCGGCCGCAGCTGGATCGACGAGTCCGGATCCCTCGCCCTGCCGATCGCGATCACGAACTCGCACGCCGTGGGTCCGGTGCATGCCGGCGTGGACTCCTGGCTCGCCGCGAACCGCCCCGATCTGGCCGCGCAATGGCTGCTGCCGGTCGTCGGGGAGACCTGGGACGGGTACCTCAACGACATCAACGGCGGCCACGTGCGGTCGGAGCACGCGGTCCAGGCGCTGGATGCGGCGACCACGGGGCCGGTCGCGGAGGGGAACGTCGGCGGCGGTACCGGGATGAACTGCTACGGCTTCAAGGGCGGCACGGGCACGGCCTCCCGGGTCGTGCGTCACGGCGAGGACGAGTACGTGGTCGCCGCGCTCATCCAGGCGAACTTCGGTTCGCGCGCGGAGCTGAGACTCGACGGCATCCCGCTCGGCCGGCAGACCGCCGCGCCGAACCCGATGGACGACACCGACTGGTTCGCCAGGGATCGGGCCGTCGGGCGCGCGGTGAGCGGGGCCGGATCCGCGATCGTCGTCATCGCCACGAACGCGCCGCTGCTGCCGGGGCAGTGCGCGGCGCTCGCCCGCCGCGGTGCGCTGGGCCTCGGCCGCAGCGGCACCGCGGGCAGCCACTTCTCCGGCGACATCGTGCTGGCGCTGTCGACGGCGAACTCCGGGGCGCTGAGCTCGGTGTTCCCCTCCGACGAGCGGGCCGAGTACGAGCAGGTGCGCTTCGTGCCGTGGGGGCGGATGGATCCGTTCCTCGCCGCAGCGGTGCAGGCGGTCGACGAGGCGGTGTGGAACGCGCTCGTCGCGGCGGAGGACATGGTCGGCCGCGACGGTCATCAGAGCGTCGCGCTCCCGCACGACGAGATCCGTGCGGTCGTGGCGCGGCGCGCGGGGCGCTGAGACTCCTGCAGGCGCTCGTCCTGCAGGATGGGGGACATGGACACGACGCCGGCCGCCTGGCTGCGGGAACGCCCGTCTCTCACCGGAACCCCTCCGGCACTGCATCCCGACGCGGTGCCGGACGATCCGCTCGCTCTGTTCCTGAACTGGATCACGGCGGCGGCGGAGGCCGGCGTCGCCGAGCCGCATGCGGCGACCCTGGCGACAGCCGACGCCGACGGCACCCCTGACGCGCGCACGCTCATCCTCAAGGACGTCGACGAGCGCGGCTGGGCCTTCGCCGGGACGCGCTCCTCCGCGAAGGGGCGCCAGCTCGCGGTGAACCCCGCCGCCGCGCTGAACTTCTGGTGGCAGCCCGTGCTGCGCGCCGTGCGGGTGCGCGGGCCCGTCGTCGAGGCCCCCGCGGGCGAGAGCGCGGCCGATCTCGCGGCGCGTTCCGCGGCGGCGCGCGCCGGGGTCGCCGACGGCGACTGGGTGCTCTGGCGGATCGTTCCGAACCGGATCGAGTTCTGGCAGGGTGCGACGGACCGCAGGCACACCCGCATCGTGTACACCCGCGAGGGGGATCGCTGGCTCCGGTCCTGGAGCGGCGGCGACGGAACGCGCCGGGGCGCGGACGAGGAGGGGCGCGGATGAGCGACTACGAGGTCATGAGCATCGGGAGCCCCGACGAATGGCGGGCCTTCCACGGCGGGTTCGACGAGACGCGTTCGCGCGACGGCCGGCGCGTCGTCGACCACGAGCTCACGATGCAGTACATCGGCATGACCGCGAACGCCCTCGTCCCGGGCGAGGAGGCGGGCTACTGGCATACGCATGCACGGATCGAGGAGCTCTACGTGTTCCTCAATGGACGCGGCCAGATGGGCGTCGGCGACGACGTCGTCGAGGTCGGGCCGGGCTCGGTCGTGCGCGTCGGACAGGGCGTTCCGCGCACGTGGCGCGCCCGTCCGGACAGCCCGGGAGAGCTGCGCTGGCTGTGCATCCGCGCCGGTGGCGAGTCGCTGCCGCACCTCCCCGACGACAGCGCGCGCCTGCCCGAGCGGCCCATGCCCTGGCCCGTCGCGGACTGAGACGCACGGGCGTCGGCGCTCCGCGCGGCGGCGCCCGTCGACGCAGGGGCCGTGACACGCTGGAGGCATGACCGACGAGATCCTGCCTCCCGCCCTCAGAGCCGAGATCAACGCCGTGCTCGACGATGCCGGCGTGCGCGCCGACCGACGCCTGGTGCTGAGGATGCTGCAGACCGCCGTGCTGCTCGGCGAGGACGGCACGGACCGGCTGGATCTGAAGATCGCCTCGGCCGCGCTCTCCGAGATGCGCAGCGCGTTCCGGCTGTTCGCGCCGTTCCACGGGGTCTCCAAGGTCACGGTGTTCGGATCCGCCCGCACCGCGCAGGACGACCCGCTGTACCGGCAGGCGCGCGACGTCGCGGCCGCGCTCGCCGCGGAGGGGTGGATGGTGGTGACCGGCGCGGGCCCGGGGATCATGCAGGCCGCCGCGGAAGGGGCAGGTCCGGAGCGCTCGCTCGGGGTCTCGATCCGGCTCCCGTTCGAGGAGAAGGCCAACACGATCGTCGCCGAGCAGGAGCACGTCGTCGCGATGAAGTACTTCTTCACGCGCAAGCTCATGCTCATGAAGGAGTCCCGCGGATTCATCTGCCTGCCCGGGGGCTTCGGCACCCTGGATGAGATGTTCGAGCTGCTCACGCTGCAGCAGACCGGCAAGGCCGAGCCCATGCCGATCGTGCTGCTGGACGAGCCGGGGGGAACCTTCTGGCGGGGCCTGGAGCGCTTCGTGCAGGAGGACCTCGCTCCGACCGGGGTGATCTCGCCCGGCGACTTCGACCGCGTGCGGATCACCGACTCCGTGACCGAGGCTGCCGCGGTCATCACCGGATTCTGGCGCAACTACGACTCGCTGCGGTGGGTGGGGGACCTGCTCGTCCTCCGCCTGCGCGCGGAGCCGACCGTCGACGAGATCGCGCAGCTGAACGAGCAGTTCGGATCGATGCTGTCCTCCGGCCGCATCGAGGCCTGCGGTCCTCAGCCCGTGGAGCTCGCCGACAAGGACCTCGTGGACCTGCCGCGTCTGTCGCTGCACCTCGACCAGCGCGCAGTCGGGAGCCTCTTCCGTCTCATCGGCGCGGTCAACCGTTTCGGATCCGCCCCCGCCGCCCCCTCCGCCTGAGCGAGGAGCTCTCACTTCCGAGTCGTCCCCACCAGCGGAGCCCCTGGGGTCCGCTGGTGGGGACGACTCGGAGATGGATGACGCTCAGCGGGCGCGGGCCTGCAGGTACGCGAGGATCGCGCGGACGCGACGATTGCCGTCGGGGGAGTCCTCGATGCCGAGCTTGGCGAAGATGGCGCCGATGTGCGTCTCGACGGTGCGCTCGGAGAGGAACAGGTGCCCGCCGATCGCCGCATTCGACCAGCCCTCGGACATGAGCGCGAGCACGTCGAGCTCGCGCGGGGTGAGCGCGTCCAGCGCACGGCCGGACGGCTCGGCGCCGGAGTGCTCGGCGCCGAGCGGCGCGATCACGGCGCGCACGTCTGCACCGCCTCGACGATCGTGCGGGTCGTCCACGGTTCCCGGGTAGTCGGAGCCCCCAGCGCGGCCTCCATGACAGCACTGTAGGACCAAAGCGCCGCGAGCGATACCGCCCGGCTCAGACCTCGGAGCGCCGGATCCCCTCGGCGAACGCGGCGAGGTCGACGGGCCGGCCCAGCACGCGCTCGGCGGCGCGCGCACCGGACGCGTAGGCGCCGCCGACCGTCGCGGGCTCCTCGCCCCAGGTGGCCTCGCCCGCGAAGTGCAGCACGCCGTCCACCGGGCCCGCGAGGGCGTCGTGATCGTGGTGCGAGGCGCCGGCCGCGACGTGCGAGTAGGAGCCGTGCGAGAACGGATCCTCGCCCCATCGCGTGATCCAGCGGGCGACCGGATCCGGGA
>NZ_NCKN01000256.1 GCF_002257455.1 Microbacterium sp. 13-71-7 | reverse complement strand
GACGAGGAGGGCCGCGCGCGGTACTACGCGCTCATCGCCCGCTTCGACGAGGCCCTCGACGCGGCCGTCGGCAACGACTACCTCTCGGCCGCGCTGCGCACCGTGCGCACCCATCTCGTGCGCGTGCGCCGGATGGCGCGGGACAAGCCCGCGCGTCTCGCCGCGAGCGCCGGCGAGCATCGCCTGATCGCCGAGGCGATCGGATCCGGCGACGGCGACCTCGCCGCGCACGCCACCCACGTCCACCTGCATAACGCGCTCGCGAGCATCCTCGACTCGCTGAACACGGAAGAGCACGGCGTTTCGTCTCTGCGTTTCGATTCGCCTTCGGCTCACTCAACGAACGCCGGCTCCGCCGGCGCCCGCTCAACGACCCCGTCCGGAAAGAAGGCCAGAGCATGACCGTCACCCACCACCTCCGCGTGCACCGCAGCGACGAGCAGCTCCCGCGCGAGGGGCAGCTCGCCTGGCGCATCGCCGAGATCGCGGCCGACCCGGTCGAGGTCGACGCCGATGTCGTCGACATGATCATCAACCGCGTGATCGACAACGCGTCCGTCGCGGCCGCCTCGCTCACCCGCGCCCCCGTGAGCGCGGCCCGCCAGCAGGCGCTGGACCACCCGGTCTCGGTGAACGGATCCGGATCCACCGTGTTCGGCTGCGCGCTCGAGCGCCGCACCAGCCCCGAATGGGCCGCGTGGGCGAACGGCGTCGCGGTGCGCGAACTGGACTACCACGACACCTTCCTCGCCGCCGAGTACTCGCACCCCGGCGACAACATCCCGCCGATCCTCGCGGTGGCGCAGCACGTGGGCGCCGACGGCCGCGCGCTCGTCCGCGGCATCGCGACCGGCTATGAGATCCAGGTCGACCTCGTGAAGGCGATCAGCCTGCACGCGCACAAGATCGACCACGTCGCGCACCTCGGACCCTCCGCCGCCGCCGGCATCGGCACCCTGCTCGGCCTCGACGTCGAGACCATCTACCAGGCGGTCGGGCAGGCCCTGCACACCACCACGGCGACGCGGCAGAGCCGCAAGGGCGAGATCTCCACGTGGAAGGCGCACGCCCCCGCCTTCGCGGGCAAGATGGCGGTCGAGGCCGTCGACAGGGCGATGCGCGGGGAGACCTCGCCGAGCCCGATCTACGAGGGCGAGGACGGCGTGGTCGCCTGGATGCTGGACGGCCCGGACGCCTCGTACGACGTGCCGCTGCCCGTGGCGGGCGAGTCCAAGCGCGCGATCCTGGACACCTACACGAAGGAGCACTCGGCCGAGTATCAGGCGCAGGCCTGGATCGACCTCGCCCGGAAGCTGCACAACGAGCGCCCGGAGCTCGCGGATCCCGCGAACGTCGACTCGATCGTGATCCACACCAGCCACCACACGCACTACGTGATCGGATCCGGCGCCAACGATCCGCAGAAGTACGACCCGCACGCGTCCCGCGAGACGCTCGACCACTCGATCCCGTACATCTTCGCGGTGGCCCTGCAGGACGGCAGCTGGCACCACGTCGACTCCTACGCGCCGGAGCGCGCGCGGCGCGAGGACACGGTCGCCCTCTGGCACAAGATCACCACGGCCGAGGACGAGGAGTGGACCCGTCGCTACCACTCGATCGACCCGTCCGAGAAGGCGTTCGGCGGACGCGTCGAGATCCACCTGACGAACGGCGAGACCGTGACGGACGAGATCGCCGTGGCCGACGCGCACCCGCTGGGGGCACGGCCGTTCGCCCGCGAGGACTACATCCGCAAGTTCCGGATCCTCGCGGAGCCCGTGCTCGAGCCGGCGGAGATCGAGCGGTTCCTCGCCCTCGTGCAGCGCCTGCCCGAGCTCACCGCCGAGGAGGTCGCCGAGCTCTCGATCGTCGCGGCCCCCGGCGTGCTCGCCCTGGCGCCCGCGCCCCGGGGCCTGTTCTGATGCGGTGCCTGCCGGGGTCGTTGAGCGAGGACGAGCGCCGCGAGACCGAGACGAGACGCGGTGCGCTCACGAGGGAATGCGTTTCGTCCCGCTTCGCTCGCCCAACGACCCCGTGTGCACGAAGGAGAGACTGATGCTGTACGCCACCACACCGGCCGCGGAGAAGCGGCGGATCCTTCGCGAGCGGCTCGCGGCGGGCGAGCTGCTGCGCTTCCCGGGCGCGTTCAATCCGCTCTCCGCCCGGCTCATCGAGCGCAAGGGCTTCGACGGCGTCTACATCTCCGGCGCCGTGCTGTCGGCGGATCTGGGCCTGCCCGACATCGGCCTCACCACCCTCACCGAGGTGGCGGGGAGGGGGCAGCAGATCGCCCGGATGACCGAGCTGCCGGCCATCATCGACGCCGACACCGGCTTCGGCGAGCCCATGAACGTGGCCCGCACGATCCAGACGCTCGAGGATGCGGGCCTCGCCGGCACCCACATCGAGGACCAGATCAACCCCAAGCGCTGCGGGCACCTCGACGGCAAGGCCGTGGTCGACGAGTCCACGGCGACCAAGCGCATCAGGGCCGCGGTCGACGCCCGGCGGGATCCGAACTTCCTCATCATGGCGCGCACCGACATCCGCGCGGTGGAGGGCATGGACGCCGCGGTCGACCGGGCCAAGGCCCTCGTCGACGCCGGCGCGGACGCGATCTTCCCCGAGGCGATGCGCACCCTCGCCGAGTTCGAGCGGATGGCCTCGGAGCTCGACGTGCCGATCCTCGCGAACATGACGGAGTTCGGCAAGAGCGAGCTCTTCACGACCGAGCAGCTGCGCAGCGCCGGCGTGAGCATCGTGATCTGGCCGGTCTCGATGCTGCGGATCGCGATGGGCGCGACAGGCCGTGCGCTGGATACGCTGAACGAGGAGGGGACTCTGACCTCCGCGCTCGGCGAGATGCAGCACCGGGCGGATCTGTACGACCTCATCGACTACGAGTCGTACAACCACTTCGACACGAACGTCTTCAACTTCACGATCGACACCACCGGGCGTTGAGCGCCCTTCGTCTCGCTGCGCTCGCTCAGGGACCGATAGAGGGTTCCTGAGCGAGGAGCGCAGCGACGAGACGAAGGACGCTCGACGACACGTGAATTGCAAAGGAGCAGCACCATGAGCGACCCCGACATCAAGAAGGGCCTCGCGGGCGTCGTCGTCGACACGACGGCGATCTCGAAGGTCAACCCCGAGACCAACAGCCTGCTCTACCGCGGGTACCCCGTGCAGGAGCTCGCGGCGACCCAGCCGTTCGAGGCCGTCGCCTACCTGCTCTGGAACGGCGAGCTGCCCACCGCCGCACAGCTCGCGGCCCTGCGCGCGACCGAGCGCGAGCACCGTGCGCTCGCCGCCAACGTCAAGGCCGCGATCGACCTGGTGCCGGTCGACGCGCACCCCATGGACGAGATCCGCACGGCGGTCAGCCTGCTCGGCGCCTCGGACGCGGTCGGATCCGGATCCGTGCTGGACGCCAGCGGCACCCCGGAACAGAACCTCGAGCGCAGCATCCGGCTGTTCGCCGCGCTCCCGGCGATCGTCGCCTACGGCCAGCGCCGCCGCCGCGGCGAGGACATCGTCGCCCCGCGCGACGACCTGGACTACTCCGCGAACTTCCTCTGGATGACCTTCGGCACCGAGCCGGATCCGGTCGTCGTCGATGCGTTCAACCGCTCGATGATCCTCTACGCGGAGCACTCCTTCAACGCGTCCACGTTCACGGCGCGCGTCATCACCTCGACGCTGAGCGACCTGTACTCCGCCGTGGTCGGCGCGATCGGCGCGCTCAAGGGGCCGCTGCACGGCGGCGCGAACGAGGCGGTGCTGCACATCTTCGACGAGATCGGCGAGGCGTCGAACGTGAACGCCTGGCTGGACAAGGCGCTCGCCGAGAAGCGCAAGATCATGGGCTTCGGGCACCGCGTCTACAAGAACGGCGACTCCCGCGTGCCGACCATGAAGGCGGCGCTGGACACGCTCGTGGAGCACTACGACCGCCCCGACGTGGAGGAGCTGTACACGACGCTCGCGGACGAGTTCGTCGCGCGCAAGGGGATCCACCCGAACCTCGACTATCCCTCGGGGCCGGCGTACAACCTCATCGGCTTCGACACGCTGACCTTCACGCCGCTGTTCGTGGCGTCGCGGGTCACGGGCTGGACGGCGCACGTCATGGAGCAGGCCGCGTCCAACGCCCTGATCCGCCCGCTCTCGGCCTACGACGGGGTGCCGGAGCGCCACATCGAGCTCTGACGGTTCCCCGGCAGCCCGGCTCAGCCGCCCTGGCCGCCCCGGTTCAGGCCTGCTCCCGTCGCAGAAGATGCCGCTTTCCGCGCTGGAGAGCGGCATCTTCTGCGACGGGAGCGGAGGGGGGACCTCCGGGCAGCGACAGCCCGGGGTGCGGGCGGTGGGACCGGGGCGCGGGGCGCCGGGGCGAGGTCAGCGGTTCAGCCAGTGGCGGAGCGAGCGGGTGACCCAGGGCAGTACCCAGTAGGTCATGATCGGCGTCAGCACGACCGTGGTCGCGAGCACGCGCAGCCAGATCGGCAGGCCGTTCCAGCCGGGCACCGGGCTCATCAGGTACGTGAAGACGAGGTTCACCGGGAAGAAGCCGAGCCAGATCGACACGGCCTGCTTCCATCGGGGCGGCGACGGCGCGACCATGACCGTGGTCGCGCCGGTCGAGGAGGGCACCGAGATCGTCTCGGTCGAGGGCTCGTCGAACCAGCCCTCGATCCCGGTCCGCCGCCGGGTGCGCTCGCTGCGCACGAAGCCTTCGCCCATCGAGAGCCACCACGCGCGCTCCTTCGACGCCTCCCAGGCGTCCAGGGCCGCCTCATCGGCGAAGCGGTAGAGCATGTGCCAGTGGTGCGAGTCCTCGCCGTCGCGCACCCAGCCGGATCCGAGGAAGCCGGGGTGCGAGCTCGCGAGGTTCACTCCCGTCTGCACCCAGGCCGTGGCCTCGGCGATGCGGGCGGGATCGACCTCGCGGCGGATCGATACGGTGATGGGCGCGGATGACGGCGTACCGGACATGGTGGGTCCTTCGGGGGAGTGCGTGCTTGTGGCGTCCCCGAGTGTACGCATCCCGTGTTTCCCGGATGTTGCCGACGGCCGTGGCCCCGGGCAGCACCCCCGGTGGGTGCCGCCGGACCGCCCCAGCTCCCTGGGGCACCCCGGGATCCGCTCCCGTCGCGAAGAGTGCCGCATTCCGGCCGGTTTTCCGGCGTCTTTCGCGACGGGAGCATCCGGCGCGGGAGCATCCGCGACGGGAGTATCCGGCGCGCGAGCGCCGGCGCGGGAGCATCCGAGACGGGAGCATCC
>NZ_NCKN01000255.1 GCF_002257455.1 Microbacterium sp. 13-71-7 | reverse complement strand
TGGTCGACGTCGACGACCGACGCGGGATGGCGGAGCTCGCCGGATTCGTCTCCGCCCTCGGACACACCCGGATCGGGGTCGTGATGCGCCGGACGACCATGGGGCCGGAGCACGCGCCCGGCCCGGCGCACCCGATCGCGGCGGACCTCGATGCGATCGCGAACCCCACGATCCGCGGAAGGCTCGAAGCGGTGGCCGAGGCGTTCCCGCACGCTGTCAGGGTCGAGGCCGGAGGTCGGGACGCGGCCGCCGGCGCCGCGGCAGCGCGGGCGCTCCTGGATCATCCCACCGCGCCGACCGCGATCCTCGCGCAGAACGACCTGCTCGCCCTGGGCGCCCTTCAAGCGGTGCGCGAGCGCGGGCTACGGGTACCGGAGGACGTCACGGTCACGGGCTTCGACGGCATCGAGCTGCCTGGCCTCGATCGCGCTCTGACCACCGTCAGGCAACCGCTGTATGAGCGCGGCCGCGTGGCCGGGGAGCTCGTGACGTCGCTGCTGCGCGGGGAGCGACCCGAGAGCGTAGTCCTGCCCGTCGAACTCGTGCGCGGCGAGACAGCCGGTCCGCCTCCGGCACCCCCCGCCGGCTAAACAGGTCGGAGCCCCGGTCATCCGGCACCGCATCGTCGATGAAACGCCGTGCGATCGGTCGCCGCGCCCGGAATCACTACGCCTGGTCGCCGTGCACGGTCCGTCCGGTCATGCGTTCGATGCGGAACCGCAGCGGCAGATCCCTGCCGGGTCCGGCCCACGGCGAGACGCGGGGCAGGACCGCCGCCGCGTCCTCCTCCGCGACGCGGGAGAGCCGCCCGTGCATCAGCACGCTCCACGCGGTGCGCGAGAGGGGGGCGTGGCTGTCGACCTCGAACGCGACCTCGGCCGGCGTCTCCGAGAGCGCGCCGAGAAGCCCCTCAGCCGCGGTGCGCAGCAGCAGATCCCGCCCGGAGACCACGAAGTTGACGGGGAGGATCAGGACACGGGCGTCCTGTACGAAGCCGATCCGCCCGACGGTCGTCGCGGTGAGCAGGTCGTAGCACTCCTGATCGCTGAGCTCGATGATCATCGGGCGCACCTATCGGACGACGGCCGTCGCCGTGGCCGGATGCCCGATGATCTCCTGGCTGATCGATCCGAGCAGAAAGCGCCGGATCGCGCCGCGCCCGCGGGAGCCCACGACGCAGAGCGATGCGGAGGCGGCGAGTTCGTCGATCACGCGAGAGGGATAGCCGCTCTCGACGACGGGGATGATCGTGAGATCCGGGTAGTCCGTGGACAGGCCGGCCAGGGCGATCGCGAGGATCTCCTCGGTGGCCGTCTGCATGTTGTCGAGATAGGGCTGCGCGTAGCTCACCAGGCCGTATCCCGGGGCCGTCAGGGGCGTCCACACCGATACCGCCGTCAGCGGCTCATTGCGACGGTCGGCCTCGGCGGCGGCGAAGCGCAGGGCGCTCTCGGAGGTCTCGGATCCGTCGACGCCGACGACGATCCCCTTGCGATCGGTCAGGTCGTAGTCCGGGATCACGACGACGGGACATCTGGCACCGGCCGTGATGCGGACCCCGTGGAACCCGCGGACCGAAGGGGCGGATCCCCCCTGGTAGTCGCTGCCGATGACGAGCAGGTCGGCGTCCTCCGACACGGCCACAAGGCGCTCGATGGGACTGCCCACTTCCACCCGCACGCTCACCTCCACGCCGCGCCCGGCGTGCCGCTGGACGAGCTCCTCGAGGAACGCGCGCGCCGCGGCGGTGGCGTCCGCGAGCGGACCGCCTTCACCGAGAGTGCCGATCGCTCCCCCGACGACGGAGACCAGCTCCACCGGCTGCGAGCGTTCCGAGGCACGCGCCATGGCCCACTCCACCACTCGCGCAGCCACCGGTGCGTCCGAGACTCCTACGACGATCATTCCGGTCATGACGCGTTCCTCTCATCTCCGCCTCTTTCGAGCGTAACCAGAGAGGACGGCGCCGTGCAGGGGTTGCGACCGTGTTTAAGGTTCGCACGAAGGCGCGCACGCCCGTCGCCCCGCCCGTGTCCCGGACGCGACCGCACATGCGCCGGCGCGAGGCCTGCCGCTCACGACCATGAGCGTGCTCACCACCGGCGCACGTGCGAACGCGGATCAGACGGTCGCGGTTCCGGTGAAGTTGACCGTGCCCGTGCCGAGGAAGACGAGGCCCGTCGCGAGACCGTGCAGGTCCCAGACCAGAGTCATCGGGCACTGAATCGACAGCCCGATGCCGTACTGGAGCGTCGTCGTCACCGTGACGGTCAGAGTCTTCGGAACGACCGGATATGGAGGGATCCCTGCAATGGCGCCGCCGTTGGGAAGCGACACGTTGCTGAACAGGAAGGCACCGGGCATCGCGCCGACGGTCGAGATGTTTCCCGCACCGGCCCCGAGACCGGCCGCGGAGTTGTAGGTGTTGCCATCGGACATCGTCAGCGTCGCCCGGGTCACGATGTACGTGAAGGCGGGCTGGAAGATGTTGGTGAAGCTGATGCCGCACTGCGTCGCGTCGAGGCCGAAGATCGACGGGAACGCGATCGTCCCCTTGTTCCCCACGACGAGCGCCTGGGACGTCCAGGCGCCGGAGACGACACCACCGATGATCGGAAAGCCCGCCTTGATGCAGGTGGGGCATGCCGGAGTCGATGCGGACGCCAGCGGCATGGCCGCAGCCGCGGCGACGACCGGGATGCTCCATGCCGCGCCCTTGACGATCGTGCGGCGATCGACGGCAGGACGCCCGCTCCCCATGGTCTTGCTTTCGGACATGTGTGTTCCTCCCCAGAGTTATCGACTTCAGACCGCGTGGCCCGGCGCCGCCGCAGCGGTCGCTCCGTTGCCACGCTGGATCATCATCGAGGCCGGCCTCGTCGCGGCGGGGCGCCTGGACGCAATAACGATGAAATGTGGCGCTCGATCGAAGAATGCACACGGACGGGACGTTTTGCCGCACGCCGAACGTTTTCCTCGTCTCATGCGGACAATCGATGGAGACAGAACACGATGGCACGGGAGTCGGGGGGCTCCGCCTACCCTCGGAAGAGCCGCCCGACCCGTTCGCTCCCCATGCCGCGAACGATCGGTATCGAGTCGGATTCTCGATACCGCGCCATTGCGGAGGCCGAGGAGCGGATTCCGCAATGGCGCAATTTCTGATGCTCGTTGAATGCGCCCCTGAGGTCGCCGTTCGACCGATGGGAAATTCGGCCGGACACCGAGCATCGCAGAGCCTCCGGGAACAGTCGAACAGGATCTGGAAAACCATTCGACACAGGAAGACGCCGCGCAACTCATCAAATCACGGGGCTCCCACAATTGTGTGCCGGACGGCGAAGAATGTCGCGCGAGCGCCGACACAGTGCGCCATCTACGAGTTCAGTGTCGCAGAATCGAATTTCGCTGGCGCAGAAGTGACGAACGGTCCTCACGGGTCGCCGGACGAGATCAGCGGCGGGAGACTCTGCGCAGCTCCCGAGGTGTCGTCAGCCCGGCCCAGGCGAACGCCCGACGCAGGGCCGCCGCGTCGCGGAAGCCCGAGAGCTGCGCGATCTCGCCGATTCCCAGTGGCGCGTTGCCCGCATTGGCCAGCAGGTCCTGCGCGAGATCCACCCGGGCGCGACGCAGCTCATCGGCCGGCGTGCTGCCGTCGACCGCGAAGAGTCTCTGCAGATTCCGGACCGACATGTGCAGGTCCTGCGCCAGCGCGGCGACGCCGAACTCCGGCTCGGTGCGACGAATCAGTATGAGTGTGCGGGCACGCGCGATCCCGGGGGCCTCGATGCCCGCGATCGTCGTGCGGGGTCCTGCTTCGACCAGGACGCCGAAGACCATCTCGGAGATCAGCTGCTCGACGAGGTAGTCGGTATACAGCGTCGGCTCGGACGGCTGGGTGAGCAAGGAGTCGAGGAACGCGCGCAGCCCGCGCCCCAGCGCACTCGCCGGGATCACCTCCCTCGGAGCGCCGACACCCGATTCGATCTCGACCAGTTCCGCCCATGGGACCCAGGCGATCATAACGGTGCCGGATTTCACCGCGCTGACCGACGCCCGCCGATGCGGGTGCAGGAACACCAGCGCACCCGGAGGAACCTCTTGCGGTTCGCCTTCGGCACCGTGGATCTCCAGCGGGATCGAGGACACGAGAAGCGCCGCGGTCTCCGTCCCTTCGGCCTCTTGCGGCAGCCATCGCCACAATATGTCACGGCCTACGACGTGCTGCGTCGCAAGCACACTGCGGTAACGCAGCGCAACGATCGGATGCTGCCGCTCGCCGCGGAGCAGCCGTGTTAAATCCCCAGAAGTGGTGACAATCCCCATTTAACGATCTTCCCCCGTCGATCATCGCGAGAGCGATTCCCTCCGCTGCGATATCTCGCGTTAACATAACGTCATCAAATGCGGCACAGCAACCGGGCCAGATGAGAGAACCGCGACTTCGATGATGCCAGATGGGACCCGACCTTGTAGTGTCGCTCTCAAGCCCTTCGATCAGCTGATTAGCTGTGCACGAAGTGCCCACTGGGGAGGTTGGCAATGTCAGGGGAAAAGCGGCGCTCGCATGCACGCAAGGGCGACGGCGATTACAAGACGCCGTGGTTGATCAAGGAGTATTATGGCGCGCCGATCTGGGCCATCCTCGGCCTCGCCGCTGTCGTCGTCGGGCTGGGCGCCGCGTATCTCATGCAACGCTAGAGACGGGAAGGATTTCGCATTGTTCGTGCGTGCCTGACGATGCGTACCCTGCTCAGCGCCCGTGCTCGGTTCCGGGAGTCCAGAGCAGATCGGCGCCCGCGCCGCGCGCCACCACATGGCCCTCGCGGATCATGAGCGTCTCCGCGCCGAGCTCGCGCGCGAACGCCGCGTCGTTGCTCACCAGCAGCGCGGCCATCCCGCGCTCCGTGCGGCGGCGCGTGATCGCGGCGAAGACCACGGGCCGCACCTCCAGATCGAGGTTCGCGAGCGGCTCGTCGGCGATCAGCACGGTCGGATCGAGCACCAGCGCGCGGGCGATCGCCACCCGTTGGCGCATGCCCGCGCTGAGCTCGTACGGAAACGACGAGGCGAGGCCGAGCGGCAGGTGCAGTTCGTCGAGCAGCGTCGCCACCCGGATCGCCAGCGCCTTCACGTTCACCCGCCGTTCGCGCTGCAGGATCGGCTCCGCGATGGTCTCCTGCACGGTGAGCTGCGGTGTGAGCAGCGCCCCGGCGTTCTGCGGCAGGTAGCCGGCGCGGTACGTGAGCTCGCGCAGCCGCCGCCCGGGGTGACGCACGGAGACGCCGCAGACGGTCGCGGAGCCGCCGACGACGCGGATCG
>NZ_NCKN01000254.1 GCF_002257455.1 Microbacterium sp. 13-71-7 | reverse complement strand
GACCGCGAAGATCAAGGCCATCACCGGCGAGTTGAACAGGGCGATGCCCGTGCCGATGATCCAGAACAGGATCGGGCCGACCAGCGGGATCAGCGTGATGAGGAACGCGACGGTCGCCATCAGCGGCGGGAACGGAAGCCCGAGCACGAGGTAGAGGACGAAGACGAGCGCCGCGTTGATGAGCGCGAGCACCACCATCCCCATCACGTAGCCGCCGACCGAGTCGGTGATCTGGGTGGTGATCCGCGAGACGCTCTTGCGATCGCGCGCGGGAGCCAGCAGCAGCAGGCCGCTCTTCATCGAGGGCAGCGTGGCGAGGAAGTACAGCGTGAGGACGATGACGATGAGGCCGCCGGAGATGCCGGTCGCGATCGCCGCGCCGACCTGCAGCGCCGCGTTGCCGACCTGCAGTGCGCCGCCGCCCAGCTGCATGAGCTTGTTCGGGTCGCTGAGGAACTTCTGCACCTCGCTCATGAGGTCGCTCACGCCGCCGCCGAACTGCCCCTGGATCCAGCGGTACAGATCGCTGTGCAGGAACTCCTGGATGGTCGACGGGATCGACTTGACGAACTCCGCGATCTGCGTGACCACGACGGGGACGATCGCGAGGATGACGAGCACCAGCGCGAGCGCGAATCCGACGATCACGATCACGACCGACCACGCGCGCGAGGCGCCGCGCCGCTCGAGCCACCGGACGGCCGGATCGAGGCCGAGCGCGGCGAAGAGCGCGAACGCGATGTAGATGAGCACGGTGGACAGGCTCGTGAGGGCGAGCCCGAGCAGGATCGCGACGAGGCCGCCCAGGGTGACGAGGAAGCCGAACGCGAACGGGCGGTCGATCCGGGTCCAGAACGAGGCGCGCGGCGTCCCCGGCTCGGCGACCGGCCGGGGCGCGTCGTCGCCCTCGGCGTCGTCGTCGGCCACGATGGTGCCGGCCTGGGCCGCCGTGGCGACGCGTTCGCCCTCTTCCGCCTCTGCGACAGCGCTGTTGTCGAGGCCGGAGTCATCGCTGGTCATGGCTTCACCTTAGGGGAGGGGTCGCGAGCCGGCGGGCGGCCGTCCCGCGCTTCCGAGGTTCCCGGACGCGTCACGGCGGGTCCGTCTCGGCGCCGGACGGGTTATCGTCGGAGGGATCGCACGTCCGCCGCCGGTGAGGAGCCCCGATGTCCGCCCCCGATCCCCGCACCGAACTGCTGCGGCTGCGCGCCAGCATCGACAACATCGACGCCGCCCTCATCTTCATGCTGGCCGAGCGGTTCCGCTGCACGCAGCAGGTCGGCGTGCTCAAGGCGGAGCACGACATGCCGGCCTCGGATCCGGGCCGCGAGGAGCAGCAGGTCGCGCGCCTGCGCGCGCTGGCCGAGGAGGCCCACCTGGATCCGGAGTTCGCCGAGAAGTGGTTCAACTTCGTCGTCGCCGAGGTCATCCGCCACCACACCGAGGCCGCCGAGTCCCGCTGACCCGGCGGACCGGCAGGCGAAGGCCGCCGAACGCAGGACGAACAGGCCTCCTGCGAGCGGTGTTCGTCGTGCGCCGCGCGTCGCCGGGTGGCAATTCAGGGTGACGGAAAGTGCGTGTTTTGCCGTAGGATCGAGCAAGGTCACGCATTCTGCGCGACCGAAGCCCGCCGAGGAGGACGCATGACCGACCCGACCGAGAAGCTCGCCCCCGGCGCCCACATGCGCGCCGAGCTCGACTCGCAGCCCGAGACCTGGGAGCGCGCGGCCGGCATGACGGCCGAGCAGGCCCTGCTGCCGGCGAAGGGTCAGCGCGTCGCCGTGATCGGCTGCGGCACCTCGTGGTTCATGGCCCAGTCCTACGCCGCGCTGCGCGAGCGCGCGGGTTACGGCATCACCGACGCCTACGCCGCGAGCGAGGCGTTCATGGATCGCGGCTACGACGCGGTCGTCGCCCTGACCCGCTCCGGCACCACCACCGAGGTGCTCGAGCTCGTCGACGAGCTCAAGGGATCCGGATCCGCGCCGCGCATCGTCGGCGTGATCGGCGACGCGACCTCGCCGCTCGTGGGCATGGTCGACGACGCGGTCCTGCTGCCGTTCGCCGACGAGCAGTCCGTCGTGCAGACCCGCTTCGCGACCACCGCGCTCGCGCTGTTCCGCGCCTCGCTCGGCGAGGACCTCACCTCCGCCATCGCCGATGTCCGCACCGCGCTCGCCGATGTGGATCCGACCCTCGCCGGCGCCGAGCAGTACACGTTCCTCGGCCGCGGCTGGACCATCGGGCTCGCGCACGAAGCGGCGTTGAAGATGCGCGAGTCGTCGCAGTCCTGGACCGAGTCGTACCCGTCGATGGATTACCGCCACGGTCCGATCGCGATCGCCGCCCCGGGGCGGATCACCTGGCAGTTCGGCGCCGCGCCCGAGGGGCTGGACGCGCAGGTCGCCGCGACCGGCGGCCGCTGGGTGCAGCATGCGATCGACCCGATGGCCGACCTCGCGCGCCTGCACCGTGTGGCGCTCGACCGTGCGCTGGCGAAGGGGCTCAACCCCGACGAGCCGCGCAACCTCACCCGTTCGGTCATCCTCGAGGACTGAGAACCGGCGATGACGATCCCCTCCGGCGACGCCACCGCGGACGACGCCCGCGCGCACGAGGCGGCAGAGGCCGCGCGCGCCGTGCCCGATGTGATCACCGATGCCTCGGGGGACCCCCTCGTCCCGCATCAGGATCCGGGCTCGGCGGCCGAGCTCGGCGCGGGTGCCGCCGTGCTCGCGTTCGACGTGGGCGGCACCGACATCAAGTCGGCCCTCTTCGACGCCGACGGGGTCATGCTCGGGCTGCGCCGCACGCCGACGCCTGATCCGGGGAGGGACCTCCCCGAGCGGCTGATCGCCCGGCTGGTCGAGCTCGGCGCGCAGCTGCGCCAGGAGCACGCCGGGGTGGATCCGGTCGCGGTCGGGCTGGTCGTCCCCGGCATCGTCGACGAGGTGGCGGGCGTGGGCGTCTTCGCCAGCAACATGGGCTGGCGGGACGCGCCGATTCGCGCGCTCGCGGAGGAGGCGTTCGGTCTGCCGGTCGCGTTCGACCACGACGTGCGCACGGGCGGCTGGGCCGAGCACGTGCTCGGCGGCGCGCGCCCGTATCCGAACTCGATCGTGCTGATCATCGGCACCGGTATCGCCGGCGCGCTGCTGCTGGGCGGCGTGCCCTTCACGTCCGGCGGTTACGCCGGAGAGGTCGGCCATTCCCCGGTCGCGGACGAGCCGCTGTGTCCGTGCGGTGCGCGCGGCTGCCTCGAGGCGATCGCCTCGGCAGGGGCGATCGCCCGCCGCTACACCGCGCGCAGCGGGATCGCCGTGGAGGGGGCGAAGGAGGTCATCGCGCGCGCCGCCGAGGGCGACGAGACCGCCGCCGAGGTCTGGAACGAGGCGCTCGACGCGCTCGCCCTGTCGCTCGCGCAGCTGACCGCGGTCGTCGCGCCGCAGGCCATCGTGATCGGAGGCGGGCTGTCGCGTGCGGGCGGCGCCCTGTTCGACGAGCTGCACGCGCGTCTGAGGGCGCGTCTCAGCTTCCACCGCATCCCGGACCTGGTGCCCGCGCAGCTGCTGGGGAACGCCGGGATCCTCGGTGCGGCCCTGCGCGCGAGGAGTCTCGGATGATCGTCACCGTCACGCCGAATCCTGCTCTGGATCTCACCTGGCACGTCGATCGGATCGTGCCGGGCGGGACGCATCGCGCCGACACCGGCGTCGCCAGAGCGGGCGGCAAGGGCCTGAACGTCGCCAGGGTGGCGCATGCGCAGGGTGCCTCCGTGCTCGCGCTCGCGACCTCGGGAGGGGCGACCGGCGTCGAGTTCGCCGCCGAACTGGCCTCCTCGCCGGTTCCGCACGAGCTCGTCCCCGTGCAGGGGGCGACCCGTCGCAGCGTCGCGCTGGTCGATGAGCAGCTCGGCGACACCACGATCGTGAACGAGCGGGGCGTCAACCCCACGACGCCGGAGTGGGAAGCGCTGAAGGCCGCGGTGGTGCGTGCGCTGGAGGCGGCGACGGATCGGGCGACGAAGCCCGTGCTCGTCCTCTCCGGATCCCTTCCTCCCGGGGCTCCCGACGGCCTGCTGCCGGAACTCATCCGCATCGGGCGCGATGCCGGCGCGATCGTGATCGCCGACACGTCGGGGCCTGCGCTGCTGGCCGCCGCGGATGCCGGCGCGACCGTGCTCAAGCCCAACGCGGCCGAGCTCGCGGAGGCCACCGGCATCGTGGATCCGATCGCCGGCGCCTGCGAGCTGCTGCACCGCGGAGCATCGCTGGTCCTGCTCTCCCGCGGGGCGGACGGGATGCTGGCGGTCACCGCGGACGAGGTCGTGCGCGCCCGCCTCGCGCGCCCCCTCGCGGGCAACCCGACCGGCGCGGGCGACGCCGCCGTGGCCGCGTGCGCCGTGCTGATGGCGCAGGGCGAGAAGGATCCGACCGTGCTGCTGGGCCGTGCGACCGCCTGGTCGGCCGCCGCCGTGCTGATGCCCCTGGCGGGCGAGATCCACCCGTCGTGGCCCGACCTCGAGTCCTCCCTGCTCATCGACAGCCCGCCCCTGACGGCGCTGAGCCGACCGTCCACCGAAAGGACACCCCGATGACCCTCGTCTCCGCCCGCGACCTCGTGCACGACGCGGCCCGCCGCGGCACCGGCGTCGGCGCCTTCAACGTGATCCACCTGGAGACGGCCGAGGCGCTGGTCGCCGCGTCCGCGCAGGCCGAGCTGCCCGTGATCCTGCAGATCTCGCAGAACTGCGCCGACTACCACGGCGGCCTCGAGCCGATCGCGCTCGCCACCCTCGCGGTGGCCCGGCGCGCGGCCACCCCGGTCGCCGTGCACCTCGATCACGCCGAGCGTCCGGAGCTCGTGGACGAGGCCATCGCCCTGGGCTTCGGCTCCGTCATGTTCGACGGCGGCGCGCTCGACTACGCCGAGAACGTGGCCCTCACCGCGCAGGTCGTCGAACGCGCCCACGCCGCCGAGGTGTACGTGGAGGGGGAGCTCGGCGAGGTCGGCGGCAAGGACGGCGCGCACGCGCCGGGCGTCCGCACGGATCCGCAGGAGGCCAGGGCCTTCGTCGCGGAGACCGGCGTCGACGCGCTCGCCGTGGCCGTCGGATCCTCGCACGCGATGACCGACCGGACCGCGGCCCTCGACCTCGACCTCATCGCGCGCCTCCGCGAGGCCCTGCGCGGCGCGGGGGAGGACGGCGTCGACGTGCCGCTCGTGCTGCACGGATCCAGCGGCGTGCCGGATGACGCGATCGCGGCGGCGGTGCGCGCGGGGATGACGAAGATCAACGTCTCCACGCATCTGAACGGCTTCTTCACGCGCGCG
>NZ_NCKN01000253.1 GCF_002257455.1 Microbacterium sp. 13-71-7 | reverse complement strand
CTCGAAGGTGGTGAGCGCCCGGGGCGCGTGACTTCGCGCGTCGCCGGATGTGATGAAGTGGTTCGGTGAGTGCTCCCGACCTGACCCCGGCCCTCGGCGGGACCGTCACAGCCTTCAGCGTCGGATCCGCGACCCTGATCGCCGAGCGAGCCGGATCCGGATCCGGGGAGCGCGCCGGATCCGCGGAGGGCGCCGGATCCGCGGAGGGCGCCGAGCCCGCGGTGTTCCTGCTCCTGCACGGGCTCGGCATGGGGCGCAGCGTCTTCGTCGAGCTGGCTCGGCGGCTCGACGGCGTCGTCGTGGCCGTGGACCTGCCGGGCTTCGGCGCCGCGCCGGAGCCCGACGTGCCGCTCACCATGCCCGAGCATGCCGACCTCGTCGCGGCGTACCTGTCCGCCGAGGGCCTGCCCGCGGTCACGGTCGTCGGGCATTCGATGGGGAGCCAGGTCGCGACCGAGCTCGCCGTCCGCCACCCGGACCGTGTGCGCGCCGTCGTGCTCGCCGCGCCCACCGTCGACGCCGGCGCCCGGCGCGTCGCCCTGCAGGCGCTGCGGTTCCTGCACGACACCGCTTCGATCGATCCGCGCGTGGTGCTGCGCGGTGTGCGCGAGTACCTCCGTGCCGGTCCGCAGCTCGTCCGCAAGATCAGGGCCACGGTCGCCCACCGCCCCGAGGAGCTCTATCCGCGGATCGCCGTGCCGGCGCTCGTGCTGCGCGGCACGCGGGATCCGGTGTGCCCGTCGGTCTGGACCCGCGCGGTCGCGGAGGCGATCCCGCAGGCGGAGCTGGCGGAGATCCCCGGCTGCGGTCACGAGACGATGATCCGCGACGCCGCCCCGGCCGCCGCCCGCATCGCAGACTTCCTCTCGCGCACCTGACCGACTCGCGCACCTGACGCACTCGCGCGCCCGACGCACTCGCCCTGGCGCCGGCTCCCCCACCTTCGAGTCGTCCCCGCCAGCGCACGCTATCGGCTCCGCTGACGGGGACGACTCGGAGGTAGGGGGGTCAGGGCTGGGGCTGGGGCTGCTGCCTCGCGGCGCGGAAGGCGATCGCGGAGATCCCCAGCGCGGATCCGAGGAACACCACGGCGAGGATCGCCCAGCCGGCGAATCCGAGGGCGATCGCGGTCGCGTTCACGAGGAGCGGCGCGAAGAGCGAGCCGATCGCGAACGTCATCCCGAAGACGCCCTGGTAGGCGCCCGCGCGCACGGGGTCGGCGAGCTCGAAGCTCAGGCCCCAGCCGCCGGCCTGGGACAGGATCTCGGCGAAGGTGTGCGCGATGAGCGCGATGAGCAGCACGGCGATCGCCGCCACGACGGGGAGGCCGGCGGCCGAGGCGTAGACGAGACAGGCCCCCGCCATGAGCACGCCCGCGATCAGCGAGACCTTGCCCGCGACGCGCAGGTCGTGCGTGCGTCGCGAGAACCGCACCTGGAACAGCACGACCAGCACGGTGTTCGCGATGAGCAGCACCGAGAACGTGGCGTCGGGCGCCGTGGTGGCGTGGGCGATCCACAACGGCACGCCGACCTCGGCGACGCCGAACTGCATGCCGAACGCGGCGGAGAACAGGGCGAGCAGCAGGTAGCGCGGATCCCGCCAGGGCGAGCGGGCGCGCCAGTCGCGCCGCAGCTCCCTCTCGGCGGCGGCCGTCGCCGCGGTGTTCACGGATCCGGTCTCGGTCGTGACCGCCTCCGCAACCCGCGGGGCGGCGTCGACGGACGAGGGCAGCCGCAGCAGCGGGAGCGCGCCGACCGTGCAGATCGCTCCGGCGATCACGATCACGGTCCGGTAGGAGACCGGGGTGCCGATGGCCAGCGCGATCGCGGCGATCCCGGATCCTGCCGCGATCGAGAGGTTCGTCACGGTGCGCAGCACGGCCCGGGCGTGCACGCGGTTCTCACCGGTGAAACCGCGTGCGATCACCGCCGAGCGGGACGACTGCGCCAGGGCGTCGAGGAAGCCGCTCGCGACGGCGAAGACGATCGCGGCCGTGAACGTGCCGACGAAGGCATAGGCGACGAGGAAGAGCCCCGCCGCGGCCTCGCACACGAAGGACGCACGCCGTGCGCTCCACCGGTCCGCGAGCCATCCGCCGAGGAACGAGGCGAGGATGCTGCTGCCGCTCGCCGCGGCCAGCACGATCGCCGCCTGGCCGCCGTCCAGTCCGACGATGCGGATGAAGTAGAGCACCGTGATCGTCAGGAACACGCCGCGGCCGATGCGCGCGACCGTGGTCGCGGTGACCAGGGCGCGCAGCACGGGATCGTCGAGCGATCCGACGATGCGGCCGACCGGACCAGGGCGGCGCATCGTCTGGGTGCCCGCCGGATCCGAAGTCATAGGGTTCGATCCTAGGGCGTGCGAGGAAGCCCGACGCCCCCGCCCGCCTCCGACCCCGCCCCGGCTCACCCCACCTCCGAGTCGTCCCCGCGAGCGGAGCCCATGGCGTGCGCTGAGGGGGACGACGCGGAGGTGGGAGGGGGCGGGGCGGCGCCGCTCTACGCTGGGGTCGTGCAAGGGGCGACGGTCGAGGGCGTGCGGATCGCGTGGGCGCGCACGACGCCCGGCGATCGGCGGGAGACCGGCCGCGGCCTCATCCGGGCACTGGCCGCTGAGCTCGCGCCGGGGGCGGACCTGCGGATCGAGCAGCGCTGCCCGGTCTGCGGCGGCCCGCACGGCCGCCCGCTGCTGCCGCACGCGCCCCTGCTCGCGAGCGCCGCGTATGCGGGCCCCTGGGTCGTCGTCGCCGTCGCCCGACGGCAGGATGCGGACGCGCTCGGCATCGACGTGGAGCTCGAGGGGGCGGCGCCGGAGCTCTCGCTCCTGTTCGCACCGGCGGATCCCCCTGACCTCCGCGGATGGACCGCGATCGAGGCGGCGCTCAAGGCCGACGGGCGCGGTCTGATGGTCCCTCCCGACCGGGTGCGCCTCTCCCCCGGCCTGTCCCGCGGCGGATACGCGACGGTGCCCGACGGCGGCGGGTTCCGGATCCTGCCCGTCGCCGCCGCGCCCGGCACGATCGTCACGCTCGCGCTGCGGCGGCCCGGCCCAGACCCGACGCCCACGCGTCGACCGTGACCACGTCGGCCTGACGCGGGAACACCTTCTCGAGCAGCACCCGATGCACCTCGGGATCCTGATCCGCGCACGCGTCGGAGAGGACCGTGAGCCCGAAGTCCTGGTCGGCGGCGTGACGGACCGTGCTCAGGACCACTCCGCTCGTGGAGACGCCGGCGAGCACGAGGTCGGTCGCGTCCAGTCCTCGCAGCACCACGTCGAGGTCGGACGCGAATGCGCCGTATCGCCGCTTGACGACCACGGGCTCACCGGGTCGCGGCGCGAGGGCGTCGACGATCTGCGTGGCCTCGGCGTCCTCCCCCATGTGCGGAGCCGTGGGCGACTGAGCGATCGCGCCGAAGGCCTTGTTGCGTGCGGCCGCCTCGGGGAAGCCCTCTCGGAACGCGACGCGGACGAAGACGACGGGGATCCCCGCGGCACGGGCCGCGGCGAGCGCGCGCTGCGCGTTCGCGATCACGTCGGAGCCGCCTTCGGCGTAGCGTCCGGCGATGCCGTTCTGGAAGTCCATGAGCAGGAGTGCGGTGGTCATGTGCCGCATCCTCGCACACATTAGACAGTTTTACCTGTGCAGTTTAGACTGTCGATATGCCCGAGACCCCGCCTGAGACGCCCCTCGCCCCGAGCCCCGCGCAGACGGCACTCGATCTGCGGACCGTCGTGGCCCGCCTGCTGCGGCGCTTCCGCGAGGCGGGCGCCGACGATTCCCTGACCCCCTCGCAGGCCTCGGCGCTCGCCCGACTGGGCAAGGGCGGCGTCTCGACCGTGAGCGCCCTGGCCTCCGCCGAGCGCGTCCGGCCGCAGTCGATGGCGGCGACGGTCGAGACCCTGGAGAACGCGGGCTTCGTGACCCGCAGTCAGGATCCGAGCGACGGCCGGAGGCAGATCATCGATCTCACCGACGCGGGATGGGCGCGCATCGAGGGCCAGAAGGACGCCGCGGCCGCCTGGCTCGAGCACGCCCTCACCGACCTCGACCCTGCGGACCTCCGCACGGTCTCCGCCGCGATGGTCGTGCTGGAGAGGATGCTGCCCTGATGCGCTTCCTCCCGCGGATCGGAGGGCCCGCCCCCGCGGGACGCTTCGACAGGCGCCTCCTCGCGCCGATGATGATCGGGGCGATCCTCAATCCGATCAACACCGCGATCATCGCCGTGGCCCTCACGCCGATCGGCCTCGCCCTCGGCGCCCCGGCGAGCGAGACGGTGTGGCTCGTGTCCAGCCTCTACCTCGCGACCGCGATCGGCCAGCCGCTGGTCGGCCGTCTCGTCGACATCTTCGGCGTGCGCTCCCTCTTCCTCCTGGGCGCCGTGCTCGTGGCCGCCGCGGGCGCCATCGGCCTGCTCGCCCCCGAGAACCGCGACAGCATCTGGTGGCTCGTCGCCGCCCGCGTGATCCTGGGCCTCGGCACCTGCGCCGGCTACCCCGCCGCGATGCACCTGATCCGCGCGGAGGGCGCGCGCACCGGCCTCGCCTCCCCCGCCGGGATCCTGACGCTGCTCTCGGTGACGACGCAGACCATCGCCGTGATCGCGCCCGCGCTCGGCGGTCTGCTCATCGGCGCCTGGGGCTGGCGCGCCACGTTCGCCGTGAACCTGCCGCTGGGCCTCGCCACGCTGCTGCTCGGCGCCCTCTTCCTCCCCCGGCGGACCGGGCTCGAACCCGCCGTGCAGGACCGGCCGCGGATCGACGGGATCGGGATCCTCCTCTTCGCCGTCACGATGCTCGCCCTGCTCGTGTTCCTGCAGAACATCGCGCCGACGCTGATCTGGCTGCTCGTCGTCGCCGTCGTGGCCGGCGCCGTCTTCGTGTGGTGGGAACGCCGGATCCCCGATCCCTTCATCGATGTGCGGGTGCTCTCCGGCAACCGGCCGCTGCTGCTCAGCTACGTGCGGTCGCTGCTGACGGCGACCATCTCGTACACCTTCGTCTACGGCTTCACCCAGTGGCTCGAGGACGGCCGCGGCCTCACCCCGACGGTCGCCGGACTCGTGCTGCTCCCGGTCTTCGCCGCGGGCATCGCGGTCGCCGTGGCCTTCGGGCGCCGCCCCGAGGTGGTCTGGAAGCTGCTGGTCGGATCCGCCGCGCAGCTGGTCGCCGGGATCCTCGTGCTGTTCATGACCGGCTCCTCGCCGATCTGGTTCCTCGTGCTCGCGATGCTGGTGCTCGGCATCCCGCAGGGCCTCAACAACCTCGCGATCCAGAACTCGCTGTACTACCAGGCCGAGCCGGCGCGCATCGCCTCCTCCGCGGGGAAC
>NZ_NCKN01000252.1 GCF_002257455.1 Microbacterium sp. 13-71-7 | reverse complement strand
GCGAGGCGAAGGCCTGCGAGTGGCAGGCCGCGGCCAACGGCATGGTGGGCCTCGAGTCCGCACTGCGGGTCGTGCACCAGTCGATGGTGCAGACCGGCCTGCTGGACTGGACCGATGTCGCCCGCGTCATGAGCTCCGCTCCCGCGCGGATCGGATCCCTCCCCGGCCACGGCACGCCGATCGCGGCAGGCCAGCCGGCCGAGTTCACGCTGTACGACGCGGACGCGGTCGGCGTCTTCGCCGAGTCGGATCTGCACGGTCAGAGCACGAACTCGCCGTACCTCGGCCGCGATCTGCCCGGCAAGGTCCTCTGGACGGTCCACCACGGGTACACGACGCTCGAGGACGGCGTGCTCGCCGAGCGGGGGGCGCGCTCGTGAACCAGCAGATCGCCGGAACAGTCGTCCTCGCGGTCGCCGTGCTGCTGATCCTCGGCGGCGTGCTCGCCTGGCGCGCGCGCCTGCGTCGGGACTCCGGTCTCACCGCGCCGCTCGGGGTGCCGGAGCACGCCGAGGTGCGCGCCCGCTACGAGACCCTGTACGTCGCGACGACCAAGCACGACCACTCGCTCGAGCGCCTCGCCGTCCGGCCGCTCGTGTACCGCGCCCGCGGCGAGCTCGCCATCACCGACCGCGGCGCGGCGCTGAGCCTCGACGGCTCGCCGACCGTGTTCCTCGCGTCGACGCGGCTGGTCGGCGCGGACCGGGCCACGGTCACGATCGACCGTGTCGTCGAGCCGGGCGGTCTCATCCGCCTCGCCTGGCGCACGGACGACGGGACCGTCGTCGACAGCTATCTCCGCGTCACCGGCGACATCGGCAACACCGATGCCTCCGGCGCCGCGCTCACCGACCTCCAGCGACTCATCAGCTCGCAGCGCCCCGACGCTGCCTCCGAGACAGGAGAATCCGCATGACCACGTCCCCCTCCACGAATCAGGGCCACGACTCCGCCGTGCTCGTCCTCGAGGACGGCACGCGCCACGTCGGGCGCGCCTACGGCGCCCGCGGCACCACCCTGGGCGAGGTCGTCTTCGCGACCGGCATGTCCGGCTACCAGGAGACCCTCACCGACCCGTCCTACGCGGGACAGATCGTGCTGCAGACCGCGCCGCACATCGGCAACACCGGGATGAACGACGAGGACCCCGAGTCCCGACGCATCTGGGTCGCCGGGTACATCGTGCGCGACCCCTCGCGCGTCGTGTCGAACTGGCGCGCGAACGCATCGCTCGACGAGACCCTCGTGCGCGACGGCATCGTCGGCATCAGCGGCATCGACACGCGGGCCGTGACCCGCCACATCCGCTCGGCCGGATCCATGCGCGGCGGCATCTTCTCCGGTGCGGATGCCGCGCTGGACGCCGACGAGCAGCTGCGCCGTGTGAACGAGGCGCCGGAGATGGCCGGTCAGAACCTCTCCGCCGCGGTCTCCGTCTCCTCCGCGCAGGTCACGCCGGCGACGGGGGAGCGGATCGGCAACCTCGCCGTGCTCGACCTCGGCGTCAAGCAGTCCACGCTCGACAACCTCGCCGCGCGCGGGTTCGACGTGCACGTCCTGCCGCAGTCCTCCACGTTCGCCGACATCGCGGCCATCGAGCCGGTCGCCGTCTTCTACTCGAACGGCCCCGGCGACCCCTCCGCGTCCGACGCGCAGGTCGCGGTGCTCCGCGAGGTGCTGGACGCGGGTCTGCCGTACTTCGGGATCTGCTTCGGCAACCAGCTGTTCGGCCGCGCGCTCGGGCTCGGCACCTACAAGCTCACGTTCGGCCACCGCGGCATCAACCAGCCGGTGCTCGACAAGGCCACCGGCCGGGTCGAGATCACCGCGCACAACCACGGCTTCGCGGTCGAGGCGCCCATCGAGGGCTCCTTCGACAGCCCGCACGGCTACGGCAAGGTCGAGGTCAGCCACGTCGGCCTCAACGACCAGGTGGTCGAGGGGCTCCGCGCCCTCGACATCCCGGCGTTCTCGGTGCAGTACCACCCCGAGGCCGCCGCCGGCCCGCACGATGCCAACTACCTCTTCGACAGGTTCGCAGAGCTGGTCCGCCAGGACCAGGCCGCCCGGTTGCTGAGCGAGGAGCGCAGCGACGAGACGAAGCACGCGACGACGACTTCCACGAAGGACAGCAAGTAATGCCCAAGCGCGACGACATCCACTCCGTCCTCGTCATCGGATCCGGCCCGATCGTCATCGGTCAGGCCTGCGAGTTCGACTACTCCGGCACCCAGGCCTGCCGCGTCCTGCGCGAGGACGGCGTCCGCGTCATCCTCGTGAACTCCAACCCCGCCACGATCATGACCGACCCCGACTTCGCGGACGCGACGTACATCGAGCCGATCACCCCCGAGGTCATCGAGACGATCATCGCCAAGGAGAAGCCGGACGCGATCCTGCCGACCCTGGGCGGCCAGACGGCGCTCAACGCCGCCATGGCGCTGCACGAGCGCGGAATCCTGGAGAAGTACGGCGTCGAGCTGATCGGCGCGAAGGTCGACGCGATCCAGAAGGGCGAGGACCGTCAGATCTTCAAGCAGCTCGTGCTCGACGCGGGAGCCGATGTCGCCGCGTCCGTGATCTGCCACACGATGGACGAGCTGCTCGAAGGCGCCGAGAAGCTCGGCTACCCGCTGGTCGTGCGCCCGTCCTTCACGATGGGCGGACTCGGATCCGGTTTCGCCTACGACGAGAAGGACCTCCGCCGCATCGGCGGCGCCGGCCTGCACGACTCGCCGACCACCGAGGTGCTCCTGGAGGAGTCGATCCTCGGCTGGAAGGAGTACGAGCTCGAGCTCATGCGCGACACCGCCGACAACACGGTCGTCGTCTGCTCGATCGAGAACGTCGACCCGGTCGGCGTGCACACCGGCGACTCGATCACGGTCGCCCCTGCGCTCACGCTCACCGACCGCGAGTACCAGAACCTGCGCGACATCGGGATCGACATCATCCGCGCCGTCGGTGTGGACACCGGCGGCTGCAACATCCAGTTCGCCGTGAACCCGGAGAACGGCCGCGTCATCGTCATCGAGATGAACCCGCGCGTGTCCCGCTCCTCGGCGCTCGCATCGAAGGCGACCGGCTTCCCGATCGCGAAGCTCGCGGCCAAGCTCGCCCTCGGCTACCGCCTGGACGAGATCCCGAACGACATCACCGGCGTGACCCCTGCGAGCTTCGAGCCCACGCTCGACTACGTCGTGGTCAAGGCGCCGCGGTTCGCGTTCGAGAAGTTCCCCGCCGCGGACGCCACGCTCACCACGACCATGAAGTCGGTCGGCGAGGCGATGGCGATCGGGCGCAACTACACGACCGCGCTGCAGAAGGCGCTCCGCTCGCTCGAGAAGCGCGGATCCTCGTTCCACTGGGGTCCGGAGAGCCGCAGCGTCGAGGAGCTCCTGGAGATCTCGAAGACGCCCACCGACGGCAGGATCGTCGTGCTGCAGCAGGCGCTGCGCAAGGGCGCGACGATCGAGCAGGCTTTCGAGGCCACCGCGATCGACCCCTGGTTCATCGACCAGATGGTGCTGATCAACGAGGTCGCCGAGCAGATCCGCACGGCCCCGGAGCTCGATGCGGACACGATCCGGCTCGGCAAGGACCACGGCTTCTCCGACGCGCAGTTCGCCGAGCTCCGCGGTGTGAGCGAGGCCGAGGTTCGGGGAGTCAGGCACGGGCTCGGCATCCGCCCGGTCTACAAGACCGTCGACACCTGCGCGGGGGAGTTCCCCGCGCTCACGCCGTATCACTACTCCAGCTACGACAGCGAGACCGAGGTCACGCCGTCCGAGCGCACCAAGGTCGTCATCATCGGTTCCGGTCCGAACCGTATCGGCCAGGGCGTCGAGTTCGACTACTCCTGCGTGCACGCCTCCTTCGCGCTCTCGGACGCCGGTTTCGAGACCGTGATGGTCAACTGCAACCCGGAGACCGTGTCCACCGACTACGACACCTCCGACCGGCTCTACTTCGAGCCGCTCACCCTCGAGGACGTGCTCGAGGTGCTGCACGCCGAGGCGCAGAGCGGCACGATCCTCGGCGTCGTCTGCCAGCTCGGCGGACAGACTCCGCTGGGGCTCGCGAAGGGCATCGAGGCGGCCGGCTACACGGTGCTGGGCACGAGCCCCGAGGCGATCGACCTCGCCGAGGAACGCGAGCTGTTCTCGCGCCTGCTCGACGAGGCCGGCCTGGTCGCCCCGCGCAACGGCACGGCGATCGACGTGGACGGCGCCGTCGCGGTGGCCGAGGAGATCGGCTACCCGGTGCTGGTGCGCCCGAGCTTCGTGCTCGGCGGGCGCGGCATGGAGATCGTCTACGACACCCCGGCGCTGCGCGACTACTTCGTGCGCACGGCGGGCGAGGTCATCATCGAGGAGGGCAAGCCCCTGCTGGTCGACCGCTTCCTCGACGACGCGATCGAGATCGACGTGGACGCCCTGTACGACGGGACCGAGCTCTACATCGGCGGCGTCATGGAGCACCTGGAGGAGGCCGGAATCCACTCCGGAGACTCGAGCTGCACCCTGCCGCCGGTCTCGCTCGGCCGCACCGACATCGACCGGGTGCGCGAGGCGACCCTCGCGATCGCCGAGGGCGTGGGCGTGCGGGGTCTGCTGAACGTGCAGTTCGCGATCAGCGCCGGCGTGCTCTACGTCATCGAGGCGAACCCGCGGGCCAGCCGCACCGTGCCCTTCGTGTCGAAGGCGCTGGGGATCCCGCTCGCGAAGGCCGCGAGCCGCATCCTGTCCGGAACCACGATCGCCGCGCTCAAGGACGAAGGGCTGCTGCCGGAGAACGACGGATCGCGCGTGCCGCTGGGCTCGCCGGTCTCCGTCAAGGAGGCCGTGCTGCCGTTCAAGCGGTTCCGCACCGCCGACGGCCGCATCGTCGACTCCGTGCTCGGCCCCGAGATGCGCTCGACCGGCGAGGTCATGGGCATCGACCGTGACTTCCCGACCGCTTTCGCGAAGAGCCAGGCCGCGGCCTACGGCGGAACGCCGACGTCCGGCACCGTGTTCATCTCGGTCGCCGATGCCGACAAGCGCGCCGTCATCCTGCCCGCGCACCGGCTGCACCAGCTCGGCTTCACGATCGTCGCGACCACGGGCACCGCGGAGATCCTCTCGCGCAACGGCATCCCGGTGACCGTCGTCGAGAAGTACAGCGAGACCCAGGCGAGCGGCGAGACGAACATCGTCGACCTGATCGACCAGGGCGCGATCGACATCATCGTGAACACGCCGTCCGGCGGCGCCGCGCGCGCCGACGGCTACGAGATCCGCGCGGCCGCGGTCGCTGCGGACAAGGCGCTGTTCACCACGATCGCGACGCTCGGCGCCGCCGTGAGCGGGATGGACGC
>NZ_NCKN01000251.1 GCF_002257455.1 Microbacterium sp. 13-71-7 | reverse complement strand
GAAGCCCGTGCGTCGCGGCGAGCGCGCGCAGGTGGTTGCGGGCGGAACGGCCCGTGTGGACTGCCTTGGCGTCCAGCAGCACGCCGACCTCGGTGAGGGGCGCGTTCAGGCTGCGGTACTCCTGGCCGTTCACGGTGACGCGGCCCGAGCTCGGGCGGTCCAGGCCCACGATCATGCGCATCGTGGTCGACTTGCCGGCGCCGTTCGGTCCGAGGAAGCCGGTGACCGAACCCGGCTGGACGGTGAACGACACGTTGTCGACCGCGGTCTTGGGTCCATATCTCTTGCTGAGGCCCTCTGCTGTGATCATGCCTTCGACGCTATGCGGCGAGGGGGTCCGCGCACATCCCTCTGGAGGATGACTCCGGGAAACCCCGAGGATGACTCCGGCTAACCCGAATGGCCACGCGGCTCCGCGGATCCGGGCTCGCGGGGGCGCTGGGCTCGCGCTGGGCTCGCGCCGTGGCGCGCTACAGCGCCGACGCCCCCTCGCAGTGTCCACGCCCCCTCGCAGGAACGCGCGCAGGAGGGGGCGTCGATCCCACGAGGGGGCGTCGACGACCCGACCTGGGAGCCCCAGGCCCGGGGATCAGCTCGCGGCGAGGCGCTTCATCTCCGCCGCGACGTCGTAGTCGGCGACAGGCCACTGCGGGTCGATGTCCTCGAGGGCGGCCAGCAGCAGCTCCTGCACCGCGAGGCGGGCGTACCACTTCCGGTTCGCCGGGATCACGAACCAGGGGGCGTCGTCGGTCGAGGTGCGCGCGAAGACGGTGTCGTACGCCGCCATGTAGTCGTCCCAGAGCAGGCGCTCGTCGGTGTCGCCGGGATTGAACTTCCAGTGCTTCTCCGGACGCTCCAGCCGCTCCATGAGGCGCTGCTTCTGCTCGTCCCGGGAGATGTGCAGCATGACCTTGATGATGCGCGTGCCGGAGTCGGCCACGCGCTTCTCGAAGTCGACGATCGCCCGGTAGCGGCGCTCGATCTCCTCGGCCGGCGCGAGCG
This sequence comes from Microbacterium sp. 13-71-7, assembly GCF_002257455.1. Lineage (GTDB taxonomy): Bacteria > Actinomycetota > Actinomycetes > Actinomycetales > Microbacteriaceae > Microbacterium. The sequence goes on along the minus strand of NZ_NCKN01000251.1, from coordinate 4,377 downwards.
CGCGCACCCGGCCGATGAGCACGTCCTCATAGTGCGAACGGTCGAAGACGCCGATCTTGCCCTCCGCGGGCAGGCGCTTCTCGACGCGCCAGAGGAAGTCGTGCTGCAGCTCCTCGGCGGTCGGAGCCTTGAACGCGGCGAGCTCGATGCCCTGCGGATCCACGCCGCCGACGACGTGCCGGACGATCCCGCCCTTGCCCGCCGAGTCCATCGCCTGCAGCACGAGCAGCACGCCCGCCTGCGCCTCGCCCACCGCGGAGCGCGCGAAGAGGCGCTCCTGCAGGTCGCCGAGTGCGGCGAGGCCCGACGCCAGCGACTCGGCGCCGTCCGCCTTCTTGCCCTGGTATCCGGGCGTCGCATCGGGATCGACCCCGCTCAGACCGGCGGGGGTGACGCGGAGGACTTCCGTGGCGGGGGCTGTCCACCCGGCGGAGTGCTGGCTCATGGCCCCATGATGCCGCATCCGCGCGGCCGCGTCGGGGCGGACCGGATCCCGGCGCGCCGGGCGTCAGCGCGCCAGCGGAACCTCGATCAGCTGCGGCCCTCCGACCTCCGCAGACAGCGCGCGCTGAAGCTCGTCGCGGGTCGCCGCCCGCGCATAGGTCCACCCGTACGCGGCGGCGAGGGGGGCCAGCGCGACGGACTGGGGCGTGTAGAACGCGCGGTCCAGATCCTCCGCCGCGGCGGTGCCGGCGACCTCGAGCCCGTCGAAGATCGTCCCTCCCCCGTCGTTGCCGACGACGACCTGGAGCCGCGGGACCGCTTCGTCGCCGGGCAGCAGCAGGGATCCCACGTCGTGCAGGAGCGACAGGTCGCCGAGGAGCACCCGGGTGACCCCGACCCCGCCGGCGTCCTCGTCCGCGAGTCCCGCGGATCCGGTCGCCGCGGCGAGGGCGATGCCGATGCCCGTCGCGATCGTGCCGTCGATGCCGGCCAGCCCGCGGTTCGCGTGCACGTGCATGTCCCTGCCCGGGAGCACCTGGTCCGCCACCCGGACGATCCGGGAGGATCCGAAGACCAGCCGATCGTCGGACCCGGTCGCCGCCCACACCGCCCGCACGAGCGCGGCGCGGTCCAGCGCCCCGTCGGCTCCCGCACCGTCCGCGCACGGCGCATCGGGCCGGGTCCATGCGGCCAGCCACGCCTCCGCGTCCGCGCCGGACTCCGCGCCCGTCTCGACCTCGATCGCGCGCGCGTCGGTCGCGGCGCCGGAGAGGTTCAGCCGCTCGCCGCCGCGGCGGACGGCGATCACCTCGAGGTCGGTGCGGCGCAGCAGCGCCGCGACCTCGCGGCTGAGCGTCGGGTGCCCGAACACGATCACCCGCTCGATCCGGTCGGCCAGCGCGGTGTCGCGCAGCCGCTCGCGGTAGGCGGGGACGACGTGGGCGCCGAAGCGGGATCCGCTCACGATCTCCGCGACCAGCGGCCACCCGCCGGCGCGGGCGATCCGCTCGGCCTCCGGACCGGCGTCCGCCCCGGCGACGACGAGCGTGCGCGGCCCTCGGCGGACCCGCAGCGCCGCCCCGGGTGCGGGGCGCGGCGCGGATCCGGGAGCGGCGCGGAGCGGATCCGGCATCGGTCCGGACAGCGGCTCGCGCAGGGGCAGGTTCAGGTGCACGGGTCCGGCGACGCCGTCGAGCCCCTCGCCCGGGGCGCCGAGCGCCACGGCCACGGCCTCGGCGGCGAGCGTCTCGAAGAGCGCCGGATCCGCCTCTCCCGGCACGGGCGCGTCGATGCTCGACCGCGCCCAGGGCCGGTACATGCCGGGCTGGATCGTGGCCTGGTTCGCCCCGACACCGCGGAGCTCCGGAGGACGGTCGGCGGTGAGGAGGATCAGCGGGACTCCCGCGTGGAAGGCCTCCATCGCGGCGGGCAGATATCCGGCGGCGGCCGTGCCCGAGGTGCAGACGACGGCCGCCGGCGCCCCGGATCCGCGCCCGAGGCCCAGGGCGGTGAACCCGGCGACCCGCTCGTCGATCCGCACGTGCACGCGCACGGATTCGGATCGGGCGAGGGCGACCGCGGCGAGCGCGAGCGCCTGGGAGCGCGACCCGGGGGACAGCACGATGTCACGGACCCCGTGCGCGATGAGGCCGGTCAGCAGGCGCACGGCCGCCTCGGTCGCCGGAGAGGGAGACGGAGACGGCTCTTGCCCTGCGGTCCCCGCCGCAGCGGACGCGGGATCCGCGGAGGGCCGCGGCGTCACGGGCGCGGGCCGGGGGTGTCGGTGTCGCCGCGGTCGTCGAGCCGGGACAGCTCCTCCTGGAGCTCCCGGATCAGCCGCTCCTGCTCGGCAGCGCTGATCCGGTCGGCGGGCCGCGCGGCGGGATCGACGTCGTCGAGCGGCAGGTAACGCTCCTGATCCGCGGTGCGTCCGCGCCGGGTGCGCCCGATCGTGAACCACAGCAGGCCGCCGATCACGGGGAAGACGACGACGATCGCGATCCACACGCCCTTGGGCACGCCGCGGTGCCGGCTCGCCGGCTGCACGATGCAGTCGACGATGCTGAACACCCAGAAGACCGCGGCCAGGAAGCCGCCGATCACAAGGAAACGTGCCACCCTTCCAGTGTAGGCATGCCCGCGGCCGACGGATCCGTCCCGCGGCAGCGCCGGAGGACCCATGGACCGAGCGTCGGCATAGGGGCCTCACAGCGCGTGCCGAACGCGTCCTCTTAGACTGAACGGGTGAAACTTCCTCCCCTGCTCGTGTACTCGGTGCTGCGCCTGCTGGCGTTCCTCGTGCCGCTGGGGATCCTGTGGTTCTTCTTCCCCATCTTCCGGGAGTTCTGGTGGCTCGCGGCCCTGTTCGCCGCGCTCATCGGCATCAGCATCTCGCTGCTGTTCCTGCGCAACCCGCTCTCCGACGCCTCGCGTGCGATCTACGCCAAGCGCTCGTCGAAGGTCGCCTCCGCTCCCTCCGACGAGGACATCGAGGACGCCGGGGCTCCCGCCGCCGAGGGGACGGACCAGAGCGGCCCCGATGTGAACGGCCCTGATGCGAACGGATCCGGCGACGCCGGATCCCGCCACGCGGCCTGACGACTACCCGGCCCGACCGCCGACGTCGTCCGGGGGCCGCCCGTCCGCTCAGTCGCGCGCGAACGTCACGTGCACGACACCGCTCTCGGCGACCTCGCTCGTGACCGTGTAGTCGCTCTCGAGCCCGCGCAGATCCGCCCACAGGTTCTTGCCGCGCCCGAGCAGGATCGGCGTGATGCCGACGTGCAGGCGGTCGACCAGCCCCGCGGCGAGGAACGAGCGCACCGTGTCGACGCCGCCGCCGATGCGCACGTCCGCACCCGCCGCCGCGGAGGCGGCGAGCGCGAGCGCCTCTTCGGGCGCGGCGTCGAGGAACCGGAACTCCGTGCCGTTGGCGAACGAGATCGGCGCGCGGCCCGCGTCGTGGGTCAGCACGAAGACGGGGCAGCGGAACGGCGGCTCCTCGCCCCACCAGCCGCGCCACTCCGCGTCGTCCGGGAAGTTGTGCAGCCCGAACATGCCCGCGCCCATGATCTCGGCGCCGATGTTCTCGAAGTACGCGGCGCCGTAGCGGTCGTCGACGCCCGTGGTGCCGCCCGACGGATCCCCCAGGACGCGCTCGCGGAACGTGCGCGTCGCCGTGTACGCGGCCACGAGACGCCCCCAGTCCTCGCCGAACGGGTTCTCCGGGGTCTGGTCGGTCGTCGTGGCGTACCCGTCGAGGGAGATGTTGAGGTCGGCGCGAACGGCCATGTGCGGTGTCCTTGCTGGTAGCGGGTGGCGACCTCACCCGCGGTGCGGGTTCGAGTCCTTGCCGTCGAGCCAGAGCGTATCGCTCGCATCCCGGTGCACGCCATCGGTACCGACGTGCTTCGTGCTGATGTGGGATCCCTTCGTGATCACATGCACGATCGCCATGCCGTGGCCGCGCCCGAGGTCGTACTCGCTCTTCAGCCACTCGAGGATCGGCGTCGCCTTGGTGTCGGGGCCGAAGCCCTGCGCGGCGGCGAGGTCGACGAGCTGACGCGGGGCGAGTCCGGTCTTCGTCTCGACGGCGTCGAGATATGCCTGGAAGGACATGGTGTTCTCCTCGGGTGCGGTCAGTCGACCACGGTCTGGATGATGACGGCGGAGGCGTGGATGCCGATCAGTCGCATTGTGCCCGATCCGACGTTCTCGAAGCGATGCGGCACGAAGGCGGGGCCCGTGACGGTGTCGCCCGCGGTCGCGGTGATGGTGCGGTCGCCGACCGTGAACGCGGCGTCGCCCTCCAGCACGACCCAGGTCTCGGGATACGGATGCCAGTGCAGCAGGGATCCCTGCCCCGGCTGGTTGTCGACGTAGAAGTACGAGACGCCGGCGCCGTGCTCCGCGCCTTCGAAGCGTCGTCCGAAG
>NZ_NCKN01000250.1 GCF_002257455.1 Microbacterium sp. 13-71-7 | reverse complement strand
CGAAGTACGGCGGCGTCTCGCTCGTGCTGGGCCGGTTCGTCCCGATCGTGCGCACGTACGTGCCGCTCGTCGCGGGGACCGCCCGGCTGCCGTATCGGCGGTTCCTGGTGTGGAACGTGATCGGCGGCGTGCTCTGGGTGGCCGGGATGACCGCGATCGGGCTGCTGCTCGGCGGGATCCCCGGCATCGTCGACAACATCGACCTGCTCATGGTCGTGATCATCGTCGTCTCGGTCGCGCCCGTCGTCATCAGCGGGCTGCGCGGACTGCTCCGGGCGCGCAGGGCCGCGGCGGCGCAGGACGCGTCCGCCGGGCCGTCGGACGACGCGGACGATCAGGCGGGCGTGCCCAGGCGGTAGCCGGATCCGCGGATCGTGTGGATGAGGTCACGATCCGTCTTGCGGCGCAGGTAGTGCACGTAGGCATCAACGGTTCCCTGGCTCTCGCTCCGAGTGAGCACGGCCTGCAGCAGGTACTCGCGGGAGAAGGTGCGCTCCGGCTCCGCCGCGAGCACCTGCAGGAACGCGGTCTCCGCCTCGGTCAGCAGGATCCGGCCCGTGTACGGCGACTCGATGAACTGGTCGTCGGGGTGGAACCGCCAGCTGCCGATCCCGATCCCCTCTCCCCGATCGCCGTAGTCGCGCGTGAGGGCGCGCAGCCGTGCGCTCAGCTCCTCGAACTCGAACGGCTTGACGAGGTAGTCGTTCGCCCCGGCGTCGAGCCCCTCGACCCTGTCCCTGAGCTCGCCCAGCGCCGTGAGCATGAGGATCGGCGTCGCCACCCGCCCCCGCCGCAGCGCGCGCACGAGCTCTTCCCCGTTGATGCCCGGCAGCCGACGGTCCACGATGAGCACGTCGTAGGCGGTGGAGAGGACCGCCGCAAGACCCAGTTCCGCTGTGCCGCACAGTTCGACATCCCACTCCGTGCCCAGTACTTCGCGCATGATCGGCCCGAGGCGCGGATCGTCCTCGACGATCAGGAGCCGGCCGTTCATCGCGATCCCGCCTGATCCGCAGACGTCGTGGGCCAGCTCGTGCCGGACCCCACAGGCTCGAATGCGAGCGGCAGGGTCAGGGCGAACTCGGTGCCTGTCGGGCCGGTACGAACGACCCGCACTCCACCACCGTGCCGCTCGACAAGTTCTTTCACGAGCGAGAGCCCGATTCCCACCCTGGTCCGCCCGACGGTGTCCTCGCCACGAGAAATCGAGGCCCCGTGCGCGAAGCGGTCGAAGACACGGGCTGGTTCGATCCCGACGATACCGTCGCCCTCATCCGTGACGGTGACATGAACAAAAGACCCACGTGCGACCGCCGAGATCGAGACCACACCTCCCGGAGGGGTGTGGTCGATGGCATTGTCCAGCAGGGCCACAATACAGCGGCGCAGGTCGGACACGGGCAACGCGACCCGGACGTCCAGAGGCACGGGGGTCACCAAGACTTCCCGCCCTTGACCCAGCACCGCAAGATCGGCGACTGCCGAGGTCATGACCGCGGCCAGCTCGCTCGTACCGCCCTGCGCGGGCGCCCCGGCCGCTGTCGCAAGCATGTCGTCGATGATGACGGACATGATACGAGCGTCTTCGCGCAACGCAGCGACCACCTCGCGGCGCGGATCATCGGTAGGCGTGACGATCTCAAGCTGCTGGATCCGCGCGTTCAGCACCGCGAGCGGGGTGCGCAGCTCGTGGCTCGCGTCCGCAACGAATCGCTGCTGGACTCGTGCGGCCTCGGCGAGAGGTCGCACCGCACGTCGAGCGATGATCCATCCCGCTCCCCCGGCGCACATGATGGTGCAGAGTGCGACAACAACTCCGGCGAGCAGGATGTCGGAGGGGTCCAGAAAGACCCGGATGCTCCCCGGGTCCTGAAGACCGCGCTGCTCGGCAGGACGCGTCTGCCAGAACAGGTAGGCGACCACAAGCGCCGCACCGAACATGATGAGCACCGCAGAAACCGCTGCGACCTGCCATCCGATCGTCCTGCTCGAGCGACGGTAGTCAATTCTGCTGCCCGCACCTGCGTTGCCACGTTCCTGCATCTTGTTATCCTCCCTCTGCAGACCTCACGCATGCAGATTCTTTCTGGGAGTCACCGCTGGTCGCGTGGGCGCACGCGGAGCTCTGATCGCCGAGTGCGATGCCGGAAGTCCCTCGTTACGATCAACCGGTCATGGTCGGACCGGGTGCGGCTGCACATCCGCCGCATCGTGCTCACTGAGGGGGATGCGTAACAGGAACTGGGCTCCCGTGCGCCCGTCGGCACGTTCGTGCACGGTGAGCGTGCCACCGTGCGCGAGGGCGACCTGGCGTGCGATCGCGAGTCCGAGCCCGAAACCGCCGCCCGTTGTTCGGCGGCGCCGTGCCGTGTCCAGTCGCGCAAAACGCTGGAAGACGGTCTCGCGCAGTTCCGCGGGGATGCCCGGTCCGTCGTCGGTAAGGGTCAGCTCGGCGATCCCGTCGACGGTGTTCAGGTCGATGGCGACGGCGTTGTGCGCGTGCTCGTAGGCGTTGTCGGCGAGGTTGCGCAGCAGGCGGCTCAGGTCGCGCGCCGATCCCTCGACGCGTGCGGCCTGCGTATGTGCTGACACGTCTCGACCGCCCAGGTTACGAAGCCTGCGCACCTCGTCGAGAACGAGGTCATCCAGGTCGACTGGCGCGGGCAGCGTCATGGGAGAGCTCTCGGTGCTCTGAGCGAGAAAGAGCAGATCTTCGGTGAGTGTGGTCATCCGGCCGACTTCGTCACGAACGGTTGTCAACGTGTGCTCCAGATCGGTCTTCTCTGGGTGTTGCAGCGCCACCTCGACCTGCGCCCGCAGGCCGGCGAGGGGGCTGCGCAGCTCGTGCGACGCGTCGCCGATGAACTGCCTTTGCCTGTCGGAGGCCGTCTCCAGCCGGTCGAGCATCTCGTTCATGGTGGACGTCAGCGCGGCGATCTCATCATGCGTCGGAGGCATCGGCAGTCGCTGACTGAGGTCGGAGGCCTCGATGGCCGCCGCCCGCCGCCGGATCCGCTCGACTGGTCGCAGCGCGGAGGTCACGGCGTACCACACCGTGATTGCTACCACGACCAGGATGAGCGGTAGCCCGAGCCAAAACAGGGTGACGAGGCTCGTGGTGGCCGCCTCAACGGTCGTCGTGGATGCGACCGCGTAGACCCAGCCGGGCCCCGAGGCCAGTTCGACCGGGTAGGCGACCACGCGGAACGATGCGGTCGAGTCCAGTGGGGAGTCGTTCAGGGTGGATACTGTGGTCCGTCGCACCGCCGGTGGGGAAGGCATCACGGGATCGTCTCCCTTGATGTTCGCTGTGGAGGCGATCACCGTGCCGTTCGCATCCAGGACCTGAACGAGCGAGTCCTGCCGCGGCGTCCCAGGGATGTCAGGCGAGGTCCCGGTGCGTGCTTGCGCTGCGACACTTTCGGCACGGCTGATCAGCGCATCGTCGAGGCCTGCGACCAGCGACTGTCGCACAAGGGCGGCCAAGGCGATGGCACTGACCACAAGGGTCAGCGCCACGACGAGTGTCGTCAGCGTCGCAACTCGGGCTCGGATGCCCCAACGCAGCCGCGGAGCACGGTTCTTCACTAGGGCGGGCACCATCACGGCCCCTCCACGGTGGTCGGCCGGTCCTGCAGGCGGTAGCCGAGCCCGCGCACGGTCTGAATGTCGTCACGACCGAACGGGCGATCAAGTTTGCGACGCAGGTAACCGATGTATACCTCGATGACGTTCGAGTCGACGTCGAGCTCGGCATCCCAGACGTGCTCCGCGATGGTGTTCTTACTCACCAGCTGGCCTTTGCGGCGCAGCAGGAACTCGGTCAGCGCGAACTCACGCGCGGTCAGTTCGATCGGTACCTCCCCGCGCCAGCACTGCGCGGTCGCCGGGTCCAGTCGTAGGTCACCGGTAGCGAGAACCGGATCTCTCGGTGCCGGTGCCCGTCTCAGCAGAGCGCGGATGCGGGCCAGCAGCACAACAAACGAGAACGGTTTGGAGAGGTAGTCATCGGCGCCGAGGTCGAGTGCATCGGCCTCGTCGTATTCCCCGTCCTTGGCGGTGAGCATCAGGATCGGTACGAGGGAGCCTGATGCGCGCAGCTGCCGGCACACTTCGTAGCCGTTCAGGCCGGGCAGCATGATGTCGAGCACGACGACGTCGAACTCCTCCTGCTGAGCCAGCCAGAGCCCGTCTACGCCGTTGTCGGCGATACGTGTGGTGAACCCCTCAGCACCGAGCCCTCGTGTGACTGCATCGGCGATGACGTGCTCATCCTCCACTACCAGGATCTTCATGCTGCTCTCTCCCTCCACCCGGCCGGTTGGACGGCCTGTCTCTAGTATCGAAGCGGTCGCCGCGGTTCACGATCCAAACGGGTGGATCCTCAGCACCTTGCCGTTCGGTCTTATCCCCGTCTTATTCCCGCCTGTCATCCTGAGATTCGTTCATCGTCCGACACATCGCAGGGATCGCGCTATGAATCACCTTGTGATCGCCACTCAGCCCGCCCTTGCCTGCGGCTCAACGGGCCACTGAGACGAACGACCGCGTGCCTCCATCTGCTCGATGAAGGTGCCCGCGCCTAGGGGGTATCACGATGCATTGGCTGTTGAACGTCCGGATCGACAAGACGTCGTTCCTTGTGCCGCTGGCTGCAGTCGTCACTGTGGTGACGTTGTATCTCCTCATTCGGGTTCCGTGGCGGCGCGGCACGTTGGTGAACATTGCCGGCGCTGTGGTCGGTGCGCTCACAGGCCTTGTTGTGAGCTGGCTCGTCAGCGATGTCTGGAACGTGTTCGGTCTCCCGCTGACCGCCATGACCCGTATGTGGGTCGCCGCGGCCTTCGCCGGGGTCTTCCTCGCTGTCGTGAATTTGCGTCGCACCCGCTGGTGGCGCAAGGTCATCGCAACCATGTTCGTCCCCCTGGTCACGGTCGCTGCCGCCGCGGGCATCAACGCCGACTACGGTGCGTACCGCAATCTGAACGATGCCCTTGGCACCGTGCCGGTCGCCGCGCTCCCTGCACCGCGCCCCTCACCGCGCGCTGCCGCCATGGACCCGCAGTTGGGCAGACACTGGGTGGGCCCCGTCGGGATGCCGGCACACGGGACGGTCGGGGCCGTCACGATTCCCGGAGCGACGTCGCATTTCGCCGCGCGGCAGGCGATCATCTACTTGCCCCCCGCCGCACTGGTGTCCGACCCGCCCACCCTGCCGGTGGTGATGTTGTTTGCCGGGCAACCGGGGGCGCCCTCGGATGTCTTCACCTCAGGGCAGGTCGCGGCGACCTATGACGCCTACGCGGCCGCGCACAACGGGCTGGCGCCGATAGTGGTGGCAGCCGACCAGCTTGGCGCACCCCTCCAGAACCCGATGTGCGTCGACTCGCCGATCGGCAACGTCGCCACCTATCTCACCATCGACGTTCCGGCATGGCTGCACGCGCACTTC
>NZ_NCKN01000249.1 GCF_002257455.1 Microbacterium sp. 13-71-7 | reverse complement strand
GGTGCCTCCCGATCGCGCAGAACGCGCTCGCCCACGTTCATCAGCGTCTGCACGGGGTCTCCGCGCACCGCGAGCGGTCCCGCATCGAGGGCGGCGGTGCGCAGGCGCTCGTCGATGAGCGCCCCGAGGATGTCGGGCTTGGCCGGGAAGTAGTAGAAGAGCAGGCCCTTGGGCACCGCGGCGGCGTGCGCGATCCGGGCCGTGGACGTGCCGTCGAACCCGTGGCGGGCGAACAGCGCCTCGGCGGCGTCGAGGATGCGGGTGCGGGCGTCGCCGGCATCGGGGCTCTCGGTCATGGCGTCTCCTCATGAAGGTGCGGGACGGTGGTCTCCCAGCGTCCCGCACCCTGTGCGACCGTGCAGGTCACGCGTGAGCCGCCGTGGGGCCGCCGTGCGAGGAGCGGTGGGCCTTCTCGGCGGGCACCAGCGCCCACAGCCCTGCCGCCACGCAGACGGCTCCGCAGATCCACGAGGTCCAGGCGGGCCCTGTGTCTCCGGCGTAGGAGCCGATCCATGGGGAGATGAACAGCAGCGCGCCGATCGCGGCGAGGATCCACTCCATCGACACGAGACCGGGAGCTGCGAGGCTCCATACCCCGGCAGCGATCATCAGGACGCCCAGGACGATCATCATGGTCATCGACATGCCCATGCCGGGCGTCATCACGATGCCCGCCACGACCGCGACCAGTCCGGCGGCGACGGCCACCCAGTCCTGCCAGCGTGTCCACTTCTTCATAGAACTCATCCTCCTTGCAGTCAGATGGCTCCCGAATGGGGGTCGCCACTGATTCTACCGCGCTGATTGACCGACCGGTCAAAAGTGTGGGATCGAATGTCGGCGGCCTCCGCGAGAATGGATGCATGGGACGAGGCGACGGATCGGGGCGGATCGTCTCGGCGCCCGGGGCCGACGACAGCGGGACGGGGATCCTGCACGTCGACATGGATGCGTTCTACGCCGCCGTCGAGGTGCTGCACGATCCTTCGCTGCGCGGGCTCCCGCTGATCATCGGCTCTCCGGACGGCCGGTCCGTGGTCTCGAGCGCCTCCTATGAGGCGCGGCGCTACGGCGTGCGCTCCGCGATGCCGGTGTCGCAGGCCGTCCGGCTCTGCCCGACGGCGCGGATCGTGCCGCCCGACTTCACGAAGTACCGCGACGTGTCGCAGAAGGTCATGACGATCTTCGAGCAGGTCACGCCTCTCGTCGAGCCGCTCTCGATCGACGAGGCGTTCCTCGACGTGCGGGGGGTGCGGCGGCTCTGGGGGAGCCCGGGGCGGATCGGTGCCATGATCCGGGAGCGCGTGCAGGACGAGGTGGGGATCAGCTGCAGCGTGGGGGTCGCCGCCACCAAGCACGTCGCCAAGATGGCCTCGACCATGGCGAAGCCCGACGGACTGCTCATCGTCGCCGCCGCCGACACGCTCGACTTCCTCGCCACCAAGCCGGTACGCGCGATGTGGGGCGTCGGACCCAAGACGGCGGAGTCCCTCGAGTCGCGCGGCATCCGGCTGATCCGGGACATCCGCGCCACGCCCGCATCCGCCCTCGAGCGGGCGGTCGGCCCCGCCCTCGCGCAGCGCCTGGGCGAGCTCGCTGAGGGGCGGGATCCGCGGAGCATCGAGACGAACCGCGTCGAGAAGAGCGTGGGGCATGAGGAGACCTTCGAGATCGACGTCTCCGACCGCGAGGCGCTCCGCTCCGAGCTGCTGCGCCTCGCGGACCGGGTCGCCGCACGGCTGCGCAGGGCGGGCTGGGAGGCCGGGACGGTGGCGATCAAGATCCGCTTCTCGGACTTCACGACGGTGAGCCGCTCGCAGACGCTTCCCGAGCCGACCTCGGTCGGCCAGCGCATCGGCGAGGTGGCTCGCACGCTCTTCGAGGCGATCGACCGGCGGGACCCCATCCGGCTGGTGGGCGTGCGCGCCGAGCGCTTGACGGATGCCGGCGGGGCGCTGGGGCTGTGGGACGACGACGCCGAGTGGCGTCGCGTGGAGGATGCGCTCGACAGCGCGCAGGCGAAGTTCGGATCCGGAATGGTCACGCGCGCCCGGCATCTGGGAGCGCGGGCGGGACGAGGCGCCGCGCCCCATCCCCGCGCGCACGGACTGGACTGATCCCGGCGCGATGCCGGAGAGGCACCGCCGAGCGGCGGCAGCCGGTGGTCGAGGTCGCGCCGGTGGGCTAGCGTGGACGCATGCCGCACATCGCACTCGAGCTTGGCAAGAACTCCGCGTCCTTCGGCGTCAAGAGCGCCTACGGCGAGACGCAGGAGGTGGACGGCGCGTCGTTCACCCCGGTCGCCCTGACCCTCTCCGGCTTCGGCGGAGGCTCCGGCGGCGCCGAGGGGACGGCCGAGGGCGAGGGCGGCGGCGGTGGCGGGTTCGCGATCCCGCTCGGCGTGTACGTGCGCCGTGAGGAGGGACTGCGGTTCGAGCCGAACCTCGTCTCCCTGCTGGCCGTGGCCGTGCCCTTCGTCTGGGTGGCCGGCCGTGCGATCTCCCGCATCATCCGTGCCCTCAAGAAGTGACGATCCGGTCGCACGTGCTCTGAGCGAGGCGGTCTCGCGGATCGCCGAGGCCGTGCGCGCCGTGCAGGCGTCGAACCCGGTGGTGCTCGTGGACGGGCGCAGCGGCGCCGGGAAGTCCACGCTCGCACGACTGCTCGCCGAGCACTGGCCGCTGCGCACGGATCCGCAGCTGATCGCGCTGGACTCGATCTATCCCGGCTGGGACGGCATGGACGCCGGGGCCGAGCGCGCCTATGAGCAGATCCTCCGTCCGCATGGGCGCGATCTCGTCGGCACATGGCAGCGCTACGACTGGGACGCCGGCGAGTACGCGGAGAGCTACGCGGTGGACCCCTCGCGGGGCGTGATCCTCGAGGGATGCGGCGCGCTCACGCCCAGGTCGGCGCGCATCGCCGACGTGCGGGTGTGGGTGGAATCGCCCGAGACGAGCCGCAAGCGGCGCGCCCTGGACAGGGACGGCGAGCTCTTCCGGCCGCACTGGGAGCGCTGGGCCCAGCAGGAGGTGGCGCACATCCGACGGGACGACCCGATCGGATTCGCCACGCTCGTGGTCTCGATCCCGTGACCGCCTAGACGCCGTCGAGCTCGTCCGCGGCCTCGACGAGCAGATCCAGGCGGTAGCCGAGCCACTCGTACACGCCGAGTCGGGGATCGTCAGGATCGGGCGCGGGGTCGTCCTCGATGCCGAGCCGCGAGGCGATCACGAGCCGCAGCGCCGCGAGCGTGCGCAGCCAGGCGTCAACCTCCGACGGGGCGAGCACCAGCTCCTCCCTCGGCTCCGGTTCCTCGCCCAGAGAGCCGAGGCCGGCCTGCACGACGCGGGCGTCGGCGGCGCGGCGGTCCAGCAGATCGGCGCTGGTCGCATCGGCGAACTCGGCCGACGCGTCGGGGTCCTCGGGATACACCGCGGGGGTGAGGCGGTTCAGAGCGGCGTCCGCGCCGATCTCGGTCTCGCGGAGCAGGTCGAGGAACTGCTCGACGAGCTCGGCGAGATGCCGGGCCTCGATCGACTGCATCGGCACATGGATCCCGGATCCGGTCATCCCGCTCACTCTCCCGCCCGGCGCACGGTCGCCCACAGCCCGTAATCGTGCATCGCCTGTGCGTGCACCTCCATGGTCTCGCGGGGCCCGACCGCCACGACCGCGTGACCCTCGTTGTGCACCGCCATCATGAGGCGCGTGGCCCGATCCTTCGGATAGCCGAAGTACGTCCGGAACACCCGCACCACGTAGCTCATGAGGTTGACCGGATCGTCCCAGACGACGAGCTCCCAGGGCACGGCGGGCGCGGCCTGCAGGTCGAGCTGCTCGTCGACGGCGGGAGTGAGGAGAGGGGAGCTCATGCCCACCCCAGTTCGTGCAGCTGCGCGTCGTCGATCCCGTAGTAGTGCGCGATCTCGTGCACCAGGGTGGTGTGCACCTCGTCGCGGAGCTCTTCCTCGCCGGCGCACTGGGCGAGGTGCGGCTCGCGGTAGACGATGATCCGGTCGGGAAGCTCTCCCATGCCGTAGTTGCCGCGCTCGGTGACGGCCAGGCCGTCGTAGAGCCCGAGCAGGTCGAGCGAGCCGTCCTCCGGGCGGTCCTCGACGACGAAGACCAGGTTCTCGAGGCCCTCGACCATCTCATCCGGCAGGCGGTCGAGTTCGTCCGCGACGAGCTCTTCGAACGCCTCCGCATCCATCTCCGTGCCGCCGGAGAGGTCGATCGTCATGTGCACGCGGCGTCCGAGCTCGTTCAGCCCGATCCGCTCCTCGGTGTCCAGGAGCGCGCGATAGAACGGGTGGTCGGGGGAGTCGGCCTCCGTGAATCCGAGTGCGGCATAGAACGGCGCGTTCCACGGCACGTCGGCGAACGTGCGCAGGGTGACGGCGCGGTAGCCGCGGTCGGCCGCCTCGTCGAGCGCCGCCTCGACCAACTCGCGTCCGTGGCCGCGGCGCGCGTGCGAAGGCAGCACGGAGAGCTGCTCGAGGTGCGCGTGGCCGTCCTCCTCGAGCACGTGCACGAAGCCCACGGGTGCGCCGTTCTCCTCCTCCGCGATGACGAGGACGAAGCCCGGCTCTGCCGCGCGAGCGACGCCGGAGGGGGCATCGCCGGCGAGCGCCGCGCCGAACAGGGGGGTGAAGACGGCGTCGGCCTCGTCCTCGATCCCGGCCAGCTTCGCGAGGTCGGCATCGGTCGCGGTGCGGACGAAAGAAGCCATGCCTCGATGCTATCCGGCCTGTGGAAGCGGTCGGCCGCGGCAGTGAAGCTCCCGGCTCGGCGCCGTGGTCTCCGATACGGGGGCCGAGGCTCCGCAGGCACTCCGCGATGTGGCCTAGACGTGATTTGGACCTTGACCGTCGTGCGTTCTTGGATCTTCTGTGCGGTCCAGGCGCAATCCAGGCTGGGGGCATGGATACGAGCTTCCTGCTGACATCGATCGTGATCACGGCGACCCCGGGCAGCGGCGCACTGTTCACGATCGCCGCGGGGCTGTCCCGGGGCGTCCGCGCGGGGATCGTCGCCGCGGTCGGCTGCACGCTGGGAATCCTGCCGCACCTCGCGCTGGCGCTGTCGGGCGCCGCCGCGGTGATGGCGGCGAACCCCGTCCTGTTCGACGTGATCCGCTGGCTGGGCGTGGCGTATCTCCTCTACATGGCCTGGGGCATGTGGCGGGACGAGCGCGGGCTCGCGACGACCACGGAGGCAGAGGACGGATCCACCGCGCCGGGGATGTCGTTCGGGCGCGTGATCCGCGATGCGGTCCTCGTCAATCTGCTGAACCCGAAACTCACGATCTTCTTCTTCGTGTTCCTGCCGATGTTCGTGGATGTCGAAGCGTCCGACGGCGTGCTGCGGATGGCAGGCCTCGGCGCGGCGTTCATGGGGATCACCTTCGTGATCTTCGCGGCCTATGGCGCAGGCGCCGCGCGCGTGCGGGACTTCGTGCGCGTGCGTCCCGCGGTGAATCGGCTCCTCGGCCGTGG
>NZ_NCKN01000248.1 GCF_002257455.1 Microbacterium sp. 13-71-7 | reverse complement strand
GGTGCCCCGAGTTCCGTCCGCCGCTGCCTCGCAGATCGGCGAGAAGATCCGCGGGGCCCGTCTGGCCGCCACGCTGACGCAGGATCAGGTCGCCGCGCACAGCGGGATCGACTCGTCGAACATCCGCGCCTACGAGACGGGTCGTGCGATGCCGAGCGTTCCGACGCTCGTGCGGATCGCCGACGCCTTGGGCATCGCGCCGGGCAGCCTGCTCGACGGACTCACGGTGGGGATGCTCCCGATCGCGGATGCCGACGGGCGCCGTCGGGCGAGCTGACCGCACGCCCGGCCTGGGCGGAGTGGATCCGCGTCGCGATCAGCCGTCGCGGAGTCCGGCGCGGTAGGCCTCCCACTCGTCGACGAGCTCCGGCATGCGCCGCGCCATGAAGCGGAAGAACTCCGCCATCTCCGACGCCCTGTCCTGTGCGGCCTGGTCGTCGTGCTCCGCGCCGATCGCCTCGATGTGCGCGGCGAGGCGATCGTAGATGGGGCCGTTGTTGGTCATCAACCCGTACCAGGTGTCCGGGATGATCAGGTAATGGTCGCGGCGGCGATCGGGCCGGGAGACGCGGCGGATGACCTGGATCGTCTGCAGATAGCGCACCGCGCCGGAGACCGCCGCGGGGCTCACCCCGAGGCGGTCTGCGAGCTCGGCGGCCGTGTAGCCGTCGGCGGGTGCGGCGATGAGCGCCATGAGCACCCTGCCGGGCATGCGCGGAAAGCCGACGGCGGCGATCATCGCCGCCGCGGCCTCCGCGGCGTCGACCCCGTGATGCACGGGGAGCGCCGGATCCTGCGCGTTCATGAGTCCATCTTCCCGCGGTCGACCCGCTCAGCCCGCCGCCTGCAGCTCACGACGGCGCATGAGCGCGAGGGCCGCCGCCGCGCCCGCCGCGACCGCGAGGGCGAGCCACCAGGTGCCGCGCAGGTCGACGTCGCCGTTCGCGACGATCGGGGTGACCGAGAACGGCGAGAACCGCGTGGTCCACTCCGGCAGCCCGAACAGCGGTCCGAACAGCCCGAACAGGGTGGCGAGCAGCACGAGCGCCCAGGCGATGCCCACGGTGCCGCGGGGGAGCAGCACGAACACGAGACCCGTGAGCACCGTGAACACGCAGGCGGCGAGACCCTGCCCCAGGCCGACGACCGTGACGACCTGCGCGAGCGAGGACGCGTCCTTGTTGCCCGCGAGCCCGGCGTAGGCGGCGAGCATCGCCGCGACGACGATGATCGCGATCGCGAACGTCGCCACGAGCAGATAGTCCAGGAGCCAGCGCACGCGACCGACCGGCTGGGCGAGCACGCTCTCGGCCGTGCCGTGCGCCTCCTCCTGCCGTGCGCGCGCGACGATCTGCACGGCCGCGCAGGCGGCCAGGATCCCCATCATCGTGAAGAACACCGAGACGACCGTCTCCTCGAGGTTGCCCGCCTTGCCGATCTTGTCGAGGATCTGCTGCACCGCGGGGTTCTGACCGGAGATCTGGCCGGCGAGCCCGGACAGCTTGGTCGCGAGCAGGCCGGTGAGCGCGCCGCCGATGGCCCAGCCGACGATCGCGCCGTTGGTGAGCCGCCAGACGAGGGCGTGCGGCGTGGACAGCGCGGGCCGCGCGTGCACCCGCCCGGCGCGGGCCGGGATGAAGCCCTCGCCGATGTCGCGCGCCGATTGCAGAGCCACGGCGACGATCGCGAGGACCAGCCCGAAGGCGAGTCCGAGGAGCGCCGGCCAGCCGTTGTCCGTGTCGTACGGGCGGGCCTGCTCGGCCCAGCCGAAAGGCGAGGCCCAGACGAGCCCGGAGCTCGTGATGCGGGTGAGGTCGTCGCTGGGGGTGCCCGCGACGTTGCCGATCCCGTTCACGAGGAACGTGCCGACCAGGATCCACACGGTGAGCGCATTGGCCCCGCGCGAGGTGCGCATGAGCTGCGCGGCCATGAGGCCGATCCCGAGGAAGGCGATGCCCGTGGTGGCGGAGGTCGCGCCCATGAGCCAGGAGCCGGTCGCGTCGAGCCTGGACCCGATCAGCGCGAGCGCGACCAGCACCCCGAGGACGACGTTCGCGGCGACGCCGTGGATGATCGTCGCGATGGTGGGCAGCGCGCGCCCGACGGGCGTGGCGGCGACGAGCTCGGCCCGGCCCGCCTCCTCGTCGCCGCGCGTGTGGCGGACGGCGAGGAACGTGCTCATCAGGGCCGCGAGCATCGTCAGCCACGGCAGGATCTCGAAGGAGAGGAACTGCCCCTCCGATGCGCCGGAGGGGAGTCCGCGGAACATCATGATGACGGGGTTCGCCATCACGGCGGACAGCACCTGGACGCGGTCGGTGTGCGTGGCGTAGGACTGGGTGACGCCGGCATAGCCGGCATAGGCCATCAGGACCGTCGCGAGGATCCAGAGGAGCACCTGCAGCCAGTCGCGGCGCAGGCGCTGCCGGAGCAGGGCGCCCATCAGGACTCCTTCGCGGCAGCCCGGCGCGATGCGCGCGTGCGGGTGCCGGTCCCCGCCGAGGGGTCGTCCTCGGCGGCGCGGAGAGCGGCGAGGTCGTCGCCGTAGTGCCGCAGGAACAGCTCCTCGAGGGACGGCGGCTCGATCCGCAGGCCCGTCACGCTGCGCTGGGCCAGCACGGGGAGCACGGAAGGGATCGCGTCGCTGTCGACCGTGAACCGCGCCCGGCCGTCGTCGATCATGCCGTCGTGGGCCCCGGGGATCCCGGTCAGCGCCGACGCGTCCGCGGCCTCGAACGACACCTCGGTGCGGGTGAGGTGGCGGAGCTCCGGGAGCGTGCCCGACTCCACGATCCTCCCCGCGCGGATGATGCTGACGCGGTCGCAGAGCAGCTCGACCTCGGACAGGATGTGGCTGGACAGCAGGACGGTCGCGCCGGAGCGCCGGATCCGCTGCACCTCGTCCCGGAAGACGACCTCCATGAGCGGATCCAGCCCGCTCGTCGGCTCGTCGAGGATGTAGAGATCGGCGGGGACGGCGAACGCCGCGATGAGCGCGACCTTCTGCCGGTTGCCCTTGGAGTAGGCGCGGCCCTTCTTGCGCGGGTCGAACTGGAACGCCGTCATCAGCCGCTCCCGCTCGGCGCGGTAGCCCTGGTCCTTGGTCGACGCGCCCCGCAGCCGGGAGAGGAAGTCGATCGCCTCGCCGCCGGAGAGGTTCGGCCAGACGCTGACGTCGCCCGGCACGTAGGCGACGCGGCGGTGGATGCCGACGGCCGCGGTCCACGGGTCGTCCCCGAAGACCGTGGCGGATCCGCCGGTCTTGCGCGCGAGACCCAGCAGGATCCTGATCGTGGTGGACTTGCCGGCCCCGTTCGGGCCGAGGAAGCCGTGCACCTGGCCCTCGTCGACACTGAGGTCCAGCCCGTCGAGCGCATGCACGCGGCCATAGTGCTTGGTGAGGCCGTCGGTGCGGATGATCGTGTTCATGCCGGCGATGCTACGCCGATATCACAAATTCGTGAAGGAAGTGAAGCGCATGGATTCCGTGAGGATCGCCCGCGGGCCGGGGTCAGGCGTTCACGGTCACGCTGACCGTGTGCCAGCCGGTCGCACCGTCGGGGGCGGGGGCGGCGATCTGCTCGGTCTGCACCGTGCCGTCGGCGCCGATCGCCCGGCAGCGGAGCACGCGCTGCCCCGCGGCGGCGGTCCAGGGGAGCCGCCACTGCACCCAGGTGTCGGCGGAGATCGCCGGGGCGAGCTCGGCGCGCCGCCAGGGGCCGTCGTCGACCTGCACCTCGACCCCGGAGACCCCGGCGTGCGGCTGCCAGGCCACGCCGGCGATCACGGTGTCGCCGGCGGGGATCGGGCGGTTCGGGCGCGGCACGTCGATGCGCGAGGAGAGCTTGATCGGGCCGCGGGCGGACCAGCCCCGATCCGTCCAGTACCCGGTCGCGCGGTCGAAGCGGGTGACCTCCAGATCCGTGACCCACTTCGTCGCGGAGACGTAGCCGTACAGGCCCGGCACGACCATCCGCACCGGGAAGCCGTGCTCGAAGGGGAGCGGCTGGCCGTTCATGCCGATCGCGAGCAGCGCGTCGCGGTCGTCGGTCAGGGTCTCCAGCGGCGTGCCGGCGGTGAAGCCGTCGACCGAGGTCGAGAGCACCATGTCGGCGTCGGCCGAGGGCTGCGCCTTCGCGAGCAGCTCGCGGATCGGGTAGCCGAGCCACACGGCGTTGCCGACCAGGTCGCCGCCCACCTCGTTCGACACGCAGGACAGCGTCGCCGCCGACTCGACGAGGGGCAGGGCGAGCAGCTCGTCCCAGGTGAGCGTGACCTCGTGCGCGACGAGCCCGTGGATGCGCAGTTTCCACTGCGCCGGATCCACCTGCGGGACGATCAGCGCCGTGTCGATGCGGTAGAAGTCGGCGTTCGGGGTGACCAGAGGGGTGATCCCGTCGACCTTCAGCGCGGCGCCCGCGGGGATCGGCGGAGCCGGCGCGGCCGGCTTCGGCAGGTGCAGCGCGGCGCGCACCGCACCGACGGCGACGGATCCGGCCCGACCCGCGGTCGCGGCGACCGCGGCGAGTATTCCGATCGCCGCGGTGCCGACGGTCCAGGCCAGGAAGCGACGCCGGGAGGTGCCGTCCCCGACCGCGGGCGCGGCATGCGCGGGAGGCGCGGCATGCGCGGCGGAGTCCGGCGTCGGGGCCGTGGCGGAGACGGGCAGACGTCGCACGAGCATCCGCAGCACGACGGCCGCGACGACGCCGGCCAGCAGCGCGGGCAGCCACGACAGGGGCGCGGCGTCGGCGCGCAGCGGCGCGATCACGGCGACGACGGCGCCGAGCACCACGAACCCGGTGACGCCGATGCTGCGCCAGCGCTGCTCGCAGAGCCCGAGCGCGGCGGCCGCGGCGAGCAGCACGATCGCGATCCCGGTGAGCAGGGCCGCCTTGTCCCCGGTGCCGAACCACGCGATCGCGGTGTCCTTCGCCCAGGCGGGGGCGGCGTCGATGAGGACGCCTCCGACGACGACCAGCGGACTCGACGACGGGGCGAGCAGCGTCGCCGCGAGCTCGCCGGCGCCGATGCCGAGCAGGGCCGCCGCGACCCCGGCCGCGGCGGCCAGGGCTCTCTCGCGCGACGCGGATCCGGTCATGTCCTCAGCGTAGGAACCTGCGCGAGGCCCGGCGCGGGGAGATCACGGATTCGTAAGAAGTTCCCGGCATCAGCCCCTGGCCCTGGTGGCGCGTGCGGTCGCGGCGAGCAGCGCGAGCGCGGCCGCGAAGGCGATGAGCATCGTCGCGCCCATCAGGGTCGCGGAGACCCCGGCGTGGGACAGCAGCGGCGGCAGGAGCGCACCCAGCAGGGCGGCCATGGTGCCCAGCACGGCGGAGGCGGATCCGGCTCCGCGCGTGATGCGGGACAGCGCGAGCGCGGTCAGGGTCGGGTTGTTCACCCCATGCAGGCCGACGAGCACGAACAGGGGCGCGAGCAGCCAGGGCAGCGGGCTGTGCAGCAGCGCGCTCAGCAGGACCGCCGCGGCCGCCGCGGTCCCGAG
>NZ_NCKN01000247.1 GCF_002257455.1 Microbacterium sp. 13-71-7 | reverse complement strand
TGACCCAGCGGATCATTCCGAACATCTGGTGCGACCATGATGCCGAGGAGGCCGGATCCTTCTACGCCTCGGTGTTCGACCGCACCACGTCGCGGGTCGTCGCGCGCTATCCCGACGACGGATTGCCCGAGTTCCAGCGATCGTTCGCGGGGCAGCCGCTCACCGTCGACGTCTCGATCGACGGCTACCGGATCACGCTTATCAACGCCGGTGCGGAGTTCGCGCCGACATCCGCGATCTCGTTCGTCGTGTGCGTGGATCCGCGCCGCTTCGGAGGGGACGAGCACGCCGCGCGGGGGTGGATCAACCGCGTGTGGACCCGCCTGGGCGAGGAGGGGCGCGTGCTCATGGACATCGGCGAGTACCGGTTCAGCGGCCTGTACGGCTGGATCGAGGACCGGTACGGGGTGAGCTGGCAGCTGAAGCTGATGGACGCCGCGGCCGAACCGGAACCGCCGATCGTTCCGATGCTGGTGTTCGGCGGCCCGCTGCAGAACAAGGCGGAGGAGGCGATCGCGTTCTACGGCGCGCTGCTGCCGCCGTCGGGGATCGTCCACCAGGTCGTGTATCCGGTGACCGAGCCGCCGCACGTCGACGAGCCGATCACCTATTCGGAGTTCCTGCTCGCGGGGCAGCGCTTCGCGGCGTTCGACTCGCCCGTCGACCGCGATCACCCGTTCACACCGGGGATCTCCCTGCAGGTCGACTGCGACGGGCAGGAGGAGATCGACCGGCTCTGGGACGCCCTCAGCGTCGTACCCGACGCCGAGCAGTGCGGGTGGCTCGTGGACCGTTTCGGACTGAGCTGGCAGGTCGTCCCGGCGAACATGGCCGAGCTGATGCAGCGCCCGAACGCCTACGAGCACCTGATGCGGATGGGCCGGATCGTCATCGCCGACCTCTGACCGCCCGGTTCAGGTCGCACTGAGCACGTTCAGGTCGCAGAAGGCACGTTCAGGTCGCAGAATCTGCTTCCTCAGAGGCCCGGAGACGACGGAAATCGCGACCTGAACGACGTTGCTGGCCGAACGAGGTGGGTGAGCGAAGCGGGCGGCGAGGGGGCGGCAGGCGTCAGCGCACGGCGAGGAAGCCGAGGACGGCGCTCGCGACGGCCAGCGCGGCGAGGACGATCGCCGGAGCGGCCGGCTCCTTGCGGCGCAGGTGCACGACGACCGCGCCGAGCATGATGACGGCGAGACCGGTGCCGGCGAGGGGCGTGAGGATCGGGGCGATCCCGGTCGCGAGCGGCAGGATCAGGCCGATGGCGCCGACGACCTCGAGGGCGGCGATCGCCTTGATCGAACCCGCGGAGAAGTCCTCGGTCCAGGCCATCCCGCGCTCGGCGAGCACCGGCTTCGGGGTGATCAGCTTCATGCCGCCGCCGCCCAGCATGGCGAGGGTGAGCAGCGCGTTGACGATCCAGAGGGCGATCAGCATGAGGTTCCTTCTTGTTATCGATCGTCACCTGGTTACGATCAGTAAGTAAAGGATGGAGCATGGTGAAGACGCGTACAAAAGGCACACCGGTGTCACCGGCGCACAGCGGGAGAACCGAGACCGAGCGGCCCGCGCCCGCTCCCGGCGGCCTCGCCGAGTACGAGCGCTCCTGCGAGGGGCACCCCGGCGGTCCGGAGGCGGGCCGGATGATCCGCGAGGTGCTCGACCGCGTGGGCGACAAGTGGTCCCTGCTCGTGGTCGCGACGCTCAGCGACGAGGTGATGCGGTTCAGCGACCTGCTGCGCCACATCCCGGGGATCTCGCAGCGCATGCTCACCCTGACGCTGCGCCAGCTCGAGCGCGACGGGCTCGTGATCCGCACCGCGTACGCCGAGGTGCCGCCGCGCGTCGAGTACCGGCTCACCGCCCTCGGCGCCACCCTCATCGAGATCGCACACACGATCGCGCAGTGGGCGATCGCGAACCACTCCACGATCGAGCAGTCCCGCGCCGAGTACGACGCGCGCTGACCGCACCGCTTCGGGGCGCTCAGGTCGCAAAACCTGCCGCTCCGAGCCGTCGAGAACGGCATAAAACGCGACCTGAGCGGATCGCGGGAAACGCGACCTGAGCGGATCGCGGGTCACGCGAGACCTGAGCGGATCGCGGGACCGGCGAGCCAGCGAGCCCGGAAGCATCCCGAGCCGGCCGGGAGCAACCGGGAGCGGCTCAGCGGTGGTCGCGGTCGTGGTGCTGGCCGGACTCGTCTCCGCTCGCGACGCGCTCCGCCTCGCGGGCGCGCAGATCCACCCGGCGGATCTTGCCGGAGATGGTCTTCGGCAGTTCCGGCACGAACTCGATGATCCGCACCCACAGGTGCGGGGAGAGCTGGCCCCGCGCATAGGCGAAGATCGAGCCGGCGGTCGCGACGAGGTCGTCGTGCGCCGATGCGGTCAGCAGCACATACGCCTTCGGCACGGCGAGGCGGGTGGCATCAGGGCTCGGCACGACGGCCGCCTCCACGACGTCGGGATGCTCCAGGAGCACCGACTCGAGCTCGAACGGAGAGATCTTGTAGTCGGAGGCCTTGAACACGTCGTCCGCACGGCCCACGTAGGTCAGGTAGCCCTCGGCATCGCGCGTCGCGATGTCGCCCGTGTGGTGGAAGCCGCCCTCGCGGGAACGCGCGGTGGCCTCCGGATCCGCGTAGTACCCGGCCATCAGCCCGAGCGGGCTCTCCGCGAGGTCGAGGCAGATCTCTCCCTCGGCGACTCCCGCGGCGTCCCCGTCGACGCGGAGGCCGGTGACCGGATCCACGAGCACCACCGGATAACCAGGCAGCGGACGGCCCATGGATCCGTCCTTCACGACCTGCCCCGGCGAGTTGCCCACGCAGGCGGTCATCTCGGTCTGCCCGAAGCCGTCGCGGATCGTGCCGCCCCATGCCTGCCGCACCCGGCCGATGACCTCGGGGTTGAGCGGCTCGCCGGCGCCGACGAGTTCGCGCGGCGGGTGCGGCAGCCGACCCAGATCGGCCTGGATCAGCATGCGCCACACCGTCGGCGGGGCGCAGAAGGTCGTGACTCGGTGCGTCTCCATGACCTCCATGAGCGTGTTCGCGTCGAAGCGGTCGTAGTTGTAGACGAAGACGGTCGCCTCGGCGAGGAACGGCGAGTAGAAGCTCGACCACGCGTGCTTCGCCCAGCCCGGCGAGGAGATGTTCAGGTGCACGTCGTCCTCGCGCACGCCCAGCCACCACATGGTCGACAGATGCCCGACCGGATACGACACGTGCGTGTGCTGCACGAGCTTGGGCCGGCTGGTCGTGCCGGAGGTGAAGTACAGCAGGCTGGTGTCGCCGGCGGGGGTCGGGCCGTCGGGCTCGAACTCGTCCGGCGCGTCGTTCGACCCGGCGAAGTCGTGCCAGCCCTCCGGCGCCGCCGAGCCCGCGCTCTCGGGCACGGCGATCCGCAGGATCGACGCGGGCAGCTCGGCCACGCGGTCGGCGAGCGCGCCGAGGGTCACGACCCCGCGCGCCTCGCCCTTCTCCGCACGATAGGCGAGGTCCGCGGGGGAGAGCAGCGTCGAGGTGGGGATCGCGACCGCTCCGACCTTGGTGAGGCCGAGCATCGTCTCCCACAGGTCGATCGTGTTGCCGAGCATCACGAGGACGTGGTCGCCGCGGCGGATCCCGAGCTCCTGCAGCCAGTTCGCGACCTGGTTCGAGCGCCGCGCCAGCTCGCCGTACGACCAGCTGCGGCTGGAGAGGTCGGCCGAGACGATCTGCACCGCGGGACGGTTCGGCGTCTCGCCGGCGACCACGTCGAACCACTCCAGCGCTAAGTTGAACTCGCGCAGCTCGGGCCAGCGGAACGCGTTCCGGGCGCCGGCGTAGTCGGTCGCGTGCGCGAGGAGCAGGTCGCGGGCGGCACGGATGGCGGAGGTCGCCGCGGTCGCGGCGCGGGGCTGGCTCATGGAGCCATCTTGTCCCGTCTCGGTTCGAAGCGCGAGAAATGCGGATCCGGGGCTCGGAATACAGCCATTCGCGCGCTTCGAAACGGCGGGAGCACGGCGAGCGGGGGCCGTACGCTGGCAGAGGTCCCCTCCCGCAACCCTGAACGGAGCCGCATGAGCGCGCACGAGAACGAGCTCTTCGTCCAGATCGGCAACGAGCCCCGCGACTACGCCTGGGGGAGGGTCGACGGCGTCGCCGGGGTGCTCGGGACGGCGGGATCCGGCGGCCCAGAGGCCGAGCTGTGGCTGGGCGCGCACCCCGGATCCCCGGCCCGGACGATCGCCGGCGCCCCCTGGCCCACGCTCCTCGACTGGGAGCAGCAGACCGGGGCGAAGCTGCCCTTCCTGCTCAAGATCCTCGTGTCGGGCGGCCCGCTGTCGCTGCAGGCGCACCCCACGCCGGCACAGGCCGAGGCCGGGTTCGCCGACGAGAACCGGCGCGGCGTGCCGCTCACGGCCGCGCACCGCAACTACAAGGATCCCCACGCCAAGCCCGAGCTGATCGTCGCCCTCGAGGACGGCTTCGAGGCGCTGTGCGGCTTCCGTCCGGTCACCGAGATCCTCGCCGACGTCGACGCCCTGGCCGCGCGATCGGGATTCGACTCCCTCGCCCCCTGGCGCGAGGAGCTGAGCGGGGCGGACGGGCTGCGCGCCGGGTTCTCCTGGCTGCTGGCCGGCGGCGCGGCCGTGGACCTCGCGGTCGCCGCCCTCGTGGCCGCGGCCTCCGGCGACGACCGCTTCGAGCTGATCACGCGCCTCGCCGAGGCGTACCCCGGCGACCCCGGCATCGCGGTCGCGCTCATGCTGCGCCACGTGGTGCTCGCCGCGGGGGAGTCGCTCTGGCTGCCCGCCGGCAACATCCACGCCTATCTGCGCGGGGCCGGGGTCGAGCTCATGGGTCCGAGCGACAACGTGCTGCGCGGCGGGCTCACCCCCAAGCACGTCGACACCGCCGAGCTCGAGCGGGTGCTGACGTTCACGGCGTCGGAGGACGACCATCTGCGGCCCGTCGAGATCGCCGAGAACGTGCGCAGCTACCGTCCGCGCATCCACGCCTCGGGCGCCGATGTGCCGTTCGAGCTGCTCGCGATCACCGGGGATGCCGCGGTCGCGCTCGCCGGTCCGTCCATCGCGGTCACCACCGACGGATCCTTCACGCTGACCTCCGAGGGTGCGGCCGCCGAAGCGCCCCGCGCCGCCGCGGTGTTCGTCACCCGGGCGGCCGAGGTGCAGGTCGCCGGATCCGGACGGCTCTGGATCGCGACCGCCGCCTGACGCGGCGCGCTCGTGAGGCGCCCCCGGGGTCGTTGAGCGACACTTCGACTCGCTGCGCTCGCTCAGTGCGGGTCTCCGCGAGACGAAACGCGGTGCCCTCGCGAGAGCACGCGTCTGGGGTCGTTGAGCGAGCGGAGCGAGACGAAACGGGGTGCCCTTGAGAGGTCGCCGCGTTTCGTCTCGGTCGGCTTCGCCGTCCTCGCTCAACGTCCTTGGGGGCGGTCGGCTTCGCCGTCCTCGGCGGGCGGGCGGGCGGGCGGGCGGGCGGGCGGGAGGGGGCG
>NZ_NCKN01000246.1 GCF_002257455.1 Microbacterium sp. 13-71-7 | reverse complement strand
AGCGCCGCGCGGTCATGCTCGCCGGCGACGGCAGCGCCGCGGCCGTCCCCGAGCTCGCCGGCGTGCTGAGCGGGATGAGCGCCGCGGCGACCGCGTCCTGGAACGCGATGGTCCGCCCGGCGGCGTCCCCCGGGATCTGGAGCGATCTGCCCCTCGCGGGCGTGACAGGCACCGTCCTGTCCGGGAACATGGGGGTCACCTTCAACCGCATCTTCGACCTCGCGCTGGCATACGCCACCGCGGGGTGCGCGCAGCACGGCGATGCGGCGCTCGCCGCCGATCTCGTGGACGCCCTGACCTGGCTCAGCGCGAACGTCTACACGGCGGGCAAGTCCCCGGTCGGCAACTGGTGGTTCTGGGAGATCGGCGTGCCCCGCAAGGCGGCCGACATCTGCATCCTGCTGCACGATGTGGTCCCGGCCGACGTGCGCACCGCGCTCCTGGCCGCCGCACGCTTCTTCACGCCGGACCCGAACTGGCGAGGCCGTGGCACGAGCCTCGCCGAGACCGGCGCCAACCGCACGGACAAGGCCCTGTCCTGCGCACTGCGCGGAATCCTCGACGGGCGTCCCGACGAGGTCGCGCTCGCCCGCGACGCCCTCAGCGACACGGTACGCGCCGGGAAGAACAGCGTGTTCGGCTATGTCACGAGCGGCGACGGCTTCTACGTCGACGGATCCTTCGTGCAGCACACGTATCTGCCCTATGTCGGCACCTATGGCGTGGTCACACTGGGCGGCATCGCGGAGATCCTGGGACTCCTCGGCGGAAGCGACTGGGACGTGACGGACCCGAAGAAGTCGGTCGTCCTCGACGCGGTCGAGGCCTCCTACGCCCCGTTCATCTGGAACGGCCGCATGATGGAGGCCGTCCGCGGACGCGCGGTGTCGCGGCAGGGCGAGCCCGACTACGTCGACGGCGCCGCCGCCATCACCGCGATCCTGCTGCTCGCCCAGGGCGCGGGCGAGCCGTACCGCTCCCGCTACCTCTCGCTCGTGAAGGGCTGGCTGCAGCGCTGCACCGACGAGAAGCTCTACGGCCTGCACACCCAGACCGTGGCGAAGTCGCTGCTCGTCACCTCGATCCTCGGCGACGACGCGGTCGTGCCGGCCGACGCCCCGGTCTACACGCGGGCGTTCGGCGACCAGGACCGCCTCGTGCACCACCGCCCGGGCTTCAGCGCCGTGGTCAACGTCTCGTCGAAGCGGATCGGGCGCTACGAGTGGGGGAACAAGGAGAACAACCTCGGCTGGTACCAGGGCGACGGGATGACCTTCTTCTACAGCGCGGCGGATCCGGCCCAGTACAGCGCCGACTTCTGGCCCACGGTCGACCCGTACCGGCTGCCGGGCACGACGGTCACGGCGGCGCCGAGGGCGAACGGCGCGACCGACGGCACGGGCATCCCTCGCGCGTTCCAGGCGTTCGGCGGCGGCCTCGCGCTCGACGATCGCTGGGGCATCCAGGGCATGGACCACCTGAACTTCGACAAGTCGCTCAGCGCGCGCAAGTCGTGGTTCTTCCTCGACGACAAGGTCGTGTGCCTGGGATCCGCGATCGCGTCGGCATCAGGGTTCGACGTGTTCACCACGATCGACAACCGCTCTTTCGCGCAGGGAACCGTGCCGAACGTGCGCACCGACAACCGCAACCGCGTCCTCACCGCGGCCGACGGGGCGATCACCGTGAAGCGCAACGTGCACATCATGGGTCACGGCGGATACGTCTTCCTCAAGGGCGAGAACGTCTCAGGCGCGATCGACGTGCAGGTGGTGCCGCGCTCCGGCGACTGGCAGACGATCAACTCCGGATCCGACACGGGCGGCACGACCGAGGTCAAGAACCGCGACTACGTCACCGTGACGCATCACCACGGCACGGATCCGTCCGGCGGGGGATACGCCTACATCGTGCTGCCGAACGTGGCGCACTCGGTGACGTTCACGGAGTCGGATGCGCCGAGCGTCGAGGTGCTCGCGAACAACGCGCAGGCGCAGGCGATCCGCGTGGCGGGTCAGGGGCTCGTCCTCGCCAACTTCTTCCAGGCGACACCGGCTGATGCGACGCCCGCGTACGGCGTGACGGTCGGCGGACCGTGCTCTCTCGCGGTGCGCACCGACGCGGGACGCACCACGGTCGCCCTGTCGGATCCGAGCCGCACGCAGACGACCGCGCGGGTCGTCCTCGCCGGCGTCGCGGAGTCGACCGTGGTCGAGGGGGATGACGGGGTGAGGGTCGTCGGGACGTCGCCGCTCACCCTCGAGTTCGACCTCGACGGGCACGGGCACGCCAAGAGGATCGTGCTCGGGGCCTGAGCCGCGACGGAGGGCCGGTGCTGCGACCACAGCGCCGGCCCTCCGCCGCGCGGCGACGCCGTCTCGGATCCGCCTCCCTCGGATCCCCAGCCCCCTCCGGTAGAGTGGCCAGCGCCCGATCCAGGCCATCTCCGCGGGGTTCGAGCGGCCGATGAGGTGCTCGCCGGCACCGCGGCCCAGCAAAAGGCAGCAATCACGTGACTTCCCCCGGCGACCATCGCCCGCAGGCCACCCCCGACAGCACCGCGTCCACCCCGGCAGAGCCCGCGGCGCCGCGCCCGCTGCGGATCCTCATCGGCGCGGACACCTTCTCTCCCGACGTGAACGGCGCCGCCCGGTTCACGGAGCGCCTCGCCGCAGGCCTCGTGCAGCGCGGCCACGACGTGCACGTCGTCGCCCCCAATCAGGCCTACCGCACGGCGAAGCCCCGCATCGAGGTGATCGAGGGCGAGGCGATGACGCTGCACCGGCTGCCGTCGGTGCGCTGGGCGCCGCACGACTGGCTGCGCTTCGTGTGGCCGTGGCGCTCGAAGCACTACGCCAGGAAGGTGCTCGACGAGGTGCAGCCCGACGTGGTGCACATCCAGTCGCACATCGTGATCGGACGCGGCCTGTCGCGGATCGCGCACCAGCGCGGCATTCCGGTGATCGCCACGAACCACGTCATGGCGGAGAACATCCTCGACCACACCACGATGCCGAAGTTCATCGACGACATCGTGCTGCGCCTGGCCTGGGCGGACGCGGGCCGCACGTTCGCGCTCACCCGCGCCGTCACCACGCCGACCCGCCGCGCGGCGGACTTCCTCGAGCGCACGATCGACGTCGAGGGCGTCATCCCGATCAGCTGCGGGATCGACCGCACGCAGTACACGCCGGTCATCGGCCCGCGGGAGAAGAACCGCATCGTGTTCGTCGGCCGCCTCACCGCCGAGAAGCAGGTCGAGGTCATCCTCAAGGCGATGACCAAGCTGGATCCCGCTCTCGATGTGACCTTCGACATCGTCGGCGGCGGTGACCAGCGCAAGCAGCTCGAGGCGCTCGCCCAGCAGCTCGGCCTGAAGGATCGCGTGATCTTCCACGGCCGCACGACCGACGCCGAGCTGCGGAGCCTGCTGAGCCGCGCGTCGCTGTTCGTGATCGCGTCGATCGCCGAGCTGCAGTCGATCGCGACCATGGAGGCGATGGCGTCGGCGCTGCCGATCGTCGCCGCCGATGCCGTCGCGCTGCCGCACCTCGTGCACGACGGCGAGAACGGCTACCTCTTCGAGCCGGGCAACGTCAACGAGCTGGCCGCACGGCTGACCGACGTGCTCACGGCGGATCCCGCCGAGTACGAGCGCATGCAGCGCGCCTCGCTCGACGGTGTGCTCGTGCACGACATCAACCGCACGCTGGACACCTTCGAGGCGCTGTACCGCGACGAGCCGCTGCCCGAGTAGCCCCGGATGCACATCCTCTTCTTCGGCGACCAGCACGCGGAGTCGCTGGGCGGGGCGCAGGTCTCGATGCGGCTGCAGCGCAAGTACCTGGAGCGGACAGGGCACACGGTCACGATCGTCGCGCCGCGCATGCACGCCGAGCGGGCGAGGCTCGCCGGCGCCGAGGACGACCCGGGATACGTCGACCTCCCCTCGATCCCGATCACGGCCGACCGCGAGTACTCGCTGACCTGGCCGGGACGACGCACCGACCGCTTCCTCGACCGTGCGCTGACCCGCCGTCCGCCGGTCGATCTCGTGCACGTGCAGGCCGACTTCTGGGGTGCGTACATCGGGCACCGCTTCGCGCACCGGCACGGCATCCCCGCTGTGCACACGATGCACAACCGCGTGGACGTCGGCATCGCCGCGGTGACCCCGCTGCACAAGCCCGTGCTCGGCGCGCTGAACCTGTGGCGGCGCACGGCGCTGCGCGGGATCGGCACGCAGCCGCACGCTGCAGACGGCTGGGCGTACCTGGCCGGGATCGCCGCGGAGTCGCGGGCCGTGACCGCGCCCTCGGGGCACTTCGCCCGTCGGCTCGAGGAGCACGGCGTCTTCGGATCCGTGGACGTGATCTGGAACGGGATCGACGACGAGGTGCGCGAGCAGGTGCTCGCGGCCGCGCCGGCGGAGCGCATCCCGGGGAGGCCGCGGTTCATCTGGCTCGGCCGGATGAGCCCGGAGAAGCGGCTGCTGCCGTTCCTGGAGGCCGTCGTCGCGAGCGACGTGGACGCCGACATCGAGATCGTCGGCGGCGGGGGAGAGCGGCGCGCCGCCGAGCGCATCGCCGCACGCGCCGGGCGACCCGGCATCCACTTCGCGGGACGGGTGGGCTATGCCGAGGTGCTCGCCAGGATCGCCGCGGCCGACGCAGTGGTGCAGACCTCGATCGGCTTCGAGACCCAGGGGATGACGCCGTTCGAGGCCGCGACCCTCGGCACTCCGACGGTCGTAAGCGACCCCGACATCGCGGGTGAGCTGCGGGGCGGGCTGTGGGCGGTGCCCGACGTCGGGGTGGACGAGCCTGCGCGGGTGGCCGCGCTCGCGGACACTCTGCGCATTGCAGCCGCCGACATCGCGGCCGGGCGTGCGCCGGAGCCGGATCCGCAGGTCGCCGCCGACTTCCGGCAGTCGTCGCGGACGGCGGCGATGCTCGAGGTGTATGGGCGGGCGATCGCGGGCTGAGTGCGGGGGAGTGCGGGTCCGGACACGCGGCGTGGGGGCGGCGCCGGGAGGGACTCGAGAGTGTTTTGAGCCTTCTGCAGAGCAACGCGCAACGACAACAGCCCGAGCGCGTTCGTGCGCGCGAATACCGTCGACCGAGTGATGCCGCTTCTGAACGCCGCAGTGGCTCCAGAATGTCCGGTAACCGATTGCGTGTCGTCGGCGGGTGCCTCTTGAGCTCCTCGAGGAGCGGCGGACCCACATCGACGCGAGTGCGTCGATGAAGGACGAGAATTGCACTAGCACTTCTGAGGCAACGTCGATTTTTTCGACGCCGCAATAGCAAGGTTGTGCTGTTCCCGAAGGTCGCAGTTTCCACCGCCTCGCCCCATGCGACGGGTTCGCAGCGGCTTCACGGGAATCAGGCGAAACAGACCAGCTAGTCGATCGTGACGGTGGAGGGGACTGCTGCACGAATAGGTGACATCTGATCTGGCTTGCCCTGGGAGGGCGGCCTGGAAGGATGTTGCTGTGCCGAAGCCCTACCCCACTGAGTTCCG
>NZ_NCKN01000245.1 GCF_002257455.1 Microbacterium sp. 13-71-7 | reverse complement strand
GCGTTCATGGTCGTGGTTCTCGCGGCCTCGATCGTCGCTCCGATGCTGCATCCGGGCGGGGTTCAGCCCGGCACCCTGCTCGCGCACCTGATCGGCCCCCTCGTCGGCGGCGGCTTCGCCTTCGCGGTGTCACTGGGATACGACGCGATGCTGCGCGACGCGGCCGAGCGGGAGCGCCTCATCGACTCGATGCTGCGCGCGCAGCACGAGGCGGAGCGCCTGCACGACGAGCTCGCCGCGAGCCAGCGCGAGGCGGGAGCGACGCGCGAGCGCACCCGGCTCGCCCGCGACCTGCACGACACGATCGCGCAGGAGCTCAGCACGATCGTCATGCTCGCCCGCCTGGATCCGGCGGCCGCTTCCGGCGGCGTCGCTGCGGATCCGGCGGCCCCTGCGGCCGGGGGACGCCCCGATCGCACCGCGCAGATCGAGCAGCTCGCCCAGCACTCGCTCACCGAACTGCGGCGCATCGTCGCGGCCCTGGCGCCGGCGGATCTGGACGAGTCCGCCCTCGCAGGCGCGCTCGCGCGCATGCTCGA
Organism: Microbacterium sp. 13-71-7; assembly: GCF_002257455.1. Lineage (GTDB taxonomy): Bacteria > Actinomycetota > Actinomycetes > Actinomycetales > Microbacteriaceae > Microbacterium. The sequence continues at coordinate 5,030 of NZ_NCKN01000245.1, read as the reverse complement.
CGCCCTGCGCGACGAGACGGGCGTCTCCGGCACGCTGCAGGTGGATCCGGACCTCCCCGCCCTGTCGACGCCGGTCGAGGTCGCCCTTCTGCGCGTCGCCCAGTCCGCGCTGGCCAACGTGCGCCGGCACGCGCAGGCGCAGACCGTCCAGGTCGCGCTGACGTCCGGCGGCGGATCCGTGCGCCTGCGGATCGAGGACGACGGCGTCGGGTTCGATCAGGCGGTGCGCCCCTCCGATGCGTCCTACGGCCTCGCCGCGATGCGCTCCCGACTGCGCGAGGGCGGCGGAGAGCTCACGATCCGCTCCGCGCCCGGGGCAGGGACGACGATCGAGGCGTCGCTGCCGCTCGGCACCGGAGCCGGCCTCGGCGCGGGCGGGGGCGCCGACGTGGAAGGGGGAGCGGAATGAGCGTCCGGCTGATCATCGTCGACGACCACCCGATCGTGCGCGCAGGGATCCGCGCGGTCGTCGAGGCGCGCGGCTTCGACGTCCTCGCCGAGGTCGGCACCGGCGAGGACGCCGTCGAGGCCGCCCGGGAGCTCCACCCCGACGTCGTGCTGTGCGATCTGCGTCTCGGCGAAGGCATGGACGGCGTCGCCACGACCGCGGCGCTGCGGGCGCTCCCGATGCCGCCCGCGGTGCTGATCCTCACCACCTTCGACCACGACGCCCAGATCGTCCGCGCGGTGGAGGCGGGTGCTGCCGGGTACCTGCTCAAGGAGGTCGGCGTCGAGGTCATCTCTCGAGCGATCGTGGATGCGGCGGCCGGATCCACCGTTCCCACCCCGGGCGGGGACGAACGACTCGTGGCCGCGCTGCGCGCCCCGCGAGTCGAGCTGACGGCGCGCGAGCAGGAGGTGCTGGCGCTCGTGGCGGAAGGGCTCAGCAATCGCGAGATCGCGGTGCGCCTGTTCGTCACCGAGGCCACGGTCAAGACGCACATCGTGCACCTGCTCGACAAGCTCGGGGCGGAGAGCCGCACGGGCGCCGTCTCCGAGGCCCGCCGTCGCGGCCTGCTCTGAGGAGCACAGCGAGCGGGCCCCGCCACCGTGAGCCCCGCCCTGCCGTCGTCACATACCGGATCCGGCATGGAGTGCGCTCGTAGAATGTGCGGTGGTGCGCCGCCTCCGGCGCCCGGCATCCCCCAGGAGTGATCCGTGGCCCTCATCGTGCAGAAGTACGGCGGCTCGTCCGTCGCCGACGCAGAGAGCATCAAGCGCGTCGCCAAGCGCATCGTCGACACGCGCCGTGCCGGGCACGATGTCGTCGTGGCCGTGAGCGCGATGGGCGACACCACGGACGAGTTGCTCGACCTCGCCGCCCAGGTCGCGCCGATCCCCGCGCCGCGCGAGCTCGACATGCTGCTCTCCAGCGGCGAGCGCATCTCGATGGCACTGCTCGCGATGGCGATCCACTCCATGGGCTTCGACGCGCGCTCCTTCACCGGACCGCAGGCCGGGATGCGGACGGACAGCCGGCACGGATCCGCGCGCATCGTCGAGGTCACCCCGACGCGCCTGCGCGAGGCTCTCGACGAGGGCGCGATCGTCATCGTCGCCGGCTTCCAGGGCATCAACGACGACACGCAGGACATCACGACCCTCGGTCGCGGCGGATCCGACACCACCGCGGTGGCCCTCGCCGCCGCCCTCGACGCCGACGTCTGCGAGATCTACAGTGACGTCGACGGCATCTACACGGCGGATCCGCGCGTGGTCCCGCTCGCGCACAAGCTGTCGCACGTGTCCAGCGAGGAGATGCTCGAGCTCGCGGCGAACGGCGCCAAGGTGCTGTACATCCGCGCCGTCGAGTACGCGCGCCGGCACGGCGTCCTGATCCACGCCCGCTCGACCTTCACGTCGAACGAGGGCACGTACGTTCTGGGCGAGGGCATGAAGAACCCCCGCGAATCCGAGGGAGAAGCCATGGAAGAGCCGATCGTCGCCGGTGTCGCCACCGACCTCAGCCAGGCCAAGGTCACCGTCGCGGGCGTTCCCGACGTGCCGGGCAAGGCCGCGGAGATCTTCAAGATCGTCGCCAAGTCCGGCGCGAACGTCGACATGATCGTGCAGAACGTCTCGGCCGCGTCCACCGGGCGCACCGACATCTCCTTCACGCTGCCGAAGTCGGACGCCTCCGCCGCGCTCAAGGCTCTCGCCGCGGAGCAGGCCGACGTGGGCTTCGAGAGCCTCCTGCACGACGACCAGATCGGGAAGCTCTCGGTCGTGGGCGCCGGCATGCGCACGCATTCCGGCGTCTCCGCGATCCTCTTCGAGGCGCTGTCGACCGCGGGCGTGAACCTGGAGATGATCTCGACCTCCGAGATCCGGATCTCCGTCGTCGTGCGCGGCGACGAGCTCGCCGAGGCCGCCCGCGTCGTGCACGCCGCGTACGGCCTGGACGGCGAGGTCGAGGCCGTCGTCGCCGCCGGCACCGGTCGCTGATCCGACGCCCCCGCCGCGAAGACGGCCGCCCGAGCTCGCTCCCGTCGCGAAAACTGCCGCTCTGAGCGTCGGAAAGCGGCGGAAAGTGCGACGGGAGCATGCTCACCGACCGGGACCGCGAGACGTACGCCCCTCCGGACCCGATAGAATCGCCCAAACCCTGACACCGGCGCCAGGCGCGGACTGATCCGCCACACCCGGCGACCGCGCCTCCGCCTCGTCCGCCGTCCGGCACCCGCCGCGGCACGAAGCCAAGGAAGCATCCCCATGACCCGCATCTCCGACTCAGGATTCTCCGTCGCGATCGTCGGCGCCACCGGCCAGGTCGGCACCGTCATGCGCGACATCCTCGCGGAGCGCTCCTTCCCGATCCGCGAGCTGCGCCTGTTCGCCTCGGCCCGCTCTGCTGGCGCGGCGATCGACTTCGGCGGCACGCCGGTGATCGTGGAGGACGTCGAGACCGCGGATCCCGCCGGTGTCGAGATCGCGCTGTTCTCCGCGGGCGCCACCGCGAGCCGCGCCTACGCCCCCCGCTTCGCCGCGGCCGGCGCCGTCGTGGTCGACAACTCCAGCGCTTGGCGGATGGACCCCGAGGTGCCGCTCGTGGTGAGCGAGGTAAACCCCGAGGCGATCGCGGACGCCCCCAAGGGCATCATCGCGAACCCCAACTGCACCACGATGGCCGCGATGCCCGTGCTCAAGGCGCTGCACGCCGAGGCAGGGCTCGAGCGCCTGATCGTGAGCACCTACCAGGCCGTGAGCGGATCCGGTCTCGCCGGCGCGCAGGAGCTCCTCGGCCAGGTCGAGGGCGTCCTCGCCCAGGGCGACACCCTGCAGCTCGTGCACGACGGATCGGCGCTGGACTTCCCGCAGCCGGAGAAGTACGTGGCGCCGATCGCGTTCGACGTGATCCCGCTCGCCGGATCCCTCGTCGACGACGGTCTCAACGAGACCGACGAGGAGAAGAAGCTCCGCAACGAGAGCCGCAAGATCCTCGGGCTGCCGGATCTCCGCGTCGCCGGGACGTGCGTGCGCGTGCCCGTCTTCACCGGGCACTCGCTCTCGATCAACGCCGAGTTCGCGAACGACATCAGCCCTGCGCGCGCGTACGACGTGCTCGCCGCGGCTCCCGGCGTCGTGGTCGAAGAGGTGCCGACGCCGCTGTACGCCGCGGGCAAGGACCCGAGCTACGTCGGGCGGATCCGTGCCGACCAGTCCGCGCCGGAGGGCAAGGGGCTCGTGCTGTTCATCAGCAACGACAACCTGCGCAAGGGCGCCGCGCTGAACGCGGTCCAGGTCGCCGAGCTCGTCGCCGCCCGCCTCGGCGGCTGACCTCCGTCGCGGCGAATTCCGGTGGCGGGATGGCCGCCACGGCGAATATCGGCGGCCTCGCGGCGAACTAGACTGATCGGGTGACTGAATCCGTCGACGTCGTCCTCATCGGCGGTGGCATCATGAGCGCCACCCTCGGAACCCTGCTCCGCGAACTCCAGCCCGACTGGAAGGTCGTGGCCTTCGAGCGACTCGGAGACGTCGCGGAGGAGAGCTCGAACGCGTGGAACAACGCGGGCACGGGGCACGCCGCCCTGTGCGAGCTGAACTACATGCCCGAGGGCAAGGACGGTTCGCTCGACCCGGCGAAGGCGATCGGCATCAACGAGCAGTTCCAGCTCAGCCGCCAGCTGTGGTCGACCCTCGTCGACCGCGGCGTGCTCGACGCCCCCACGACCTTCATCAACTCGACCCCGCACATGACGTTCGTGCGCGGGCAGAAGGACGTGGACTACCTCCGCCACCGCTACGAGGTGCTCAAGGAGCAGCCGCTGTTCGCGGGGATCGAGTTCAGCGAGGACTCCCGCGTCATCAACCAGTGGGCGCCGCTGCTCATGGAACAGCGCCGCAAGGGCGAGCCCTTCGCCGCGACCCGGGTGCCGAGCGGCACGGATGTGGACTTCGGATCCCTCACCCGCCAGCTCTTCGACCACCTCACGGAGGACGACCGCTTCACGCTGCGGCGCAACCACGAGGTCCGCAAGCTCTCCCAGCGCAAGGACGGCACCTGGGACGTCCGCTACCGCAACGTGATCGGGCGCACCCCCGGCGCGATCAACGCGCGCTTCGTGTTCGTCGGCGCGGGCGGCTGGGCGCTCAAGCTTCTGCAGGGATCCGGGATCCCCGAGATCAAGGGCTACGGCTGCTTCCCGATCGGCGGGCAGTGGCTGAAGACGTCGAACCCGGCGATCGTCGCCAAGCATCAGGCGAAGGTCTACTCGCAGGCCCCCGTCGGCGCCCCGCCGATGTCGGTGCCGCACCTGGACACCCGCGTCGTGGACGGCGAGACCAGCCTGCTGTTCGGCCCGTTCGCCACCTTCAGCCCGAAGTTCCTCAAGCAGGGCGGGATGCTCGACATCGTGACCCAGGTGCGCCCGCACAACCTGGGCAGCATGCTCAAGGTCGCCTTCACGAACTTCGACCTGATCAAGTACCTGGTCAGCGAGCTGCTCAAGACGCACCACAAGAAGGTCGCCACGCTGCGCGAGTTCATGCCCACCGCCGCGGACGACGACTGGGAGCTGCTGCAGGCC
>NZ_NCKN01000244.1 GCF_002257455.1 Microbacterium sp. 13-71-7 | reverse complement strand
TCGAGTGCTCCGGACACGGCGGCGAGCATCTCGCTGGACGCCTCTTTGCGGCCTCGCTCCATCTCCGACAGGTACTGCGGGGAGACGCCGGCGCGCTGAGCGGTCTCGGCGAGCGTCTCGCCGCGATCCGTGCGAGCGTCGCGGAGCAGCTCCCCCACGACGTTGCGCCAGAGGCGCTCCGGTTCGGTGCCCGGGTTCTTCCGGGGCTCGCGCGAAGGGGCGTGCTCGATGCGGAGTGGGTCAGGGGTCGCGGTCATGGCGCCATGCTAGGCACGCGGCTTCCGCGGGCGCGACCGGATCCGCTCAGAGCAGAACGGCGCCGGCCGGAATCGGGTGCTGTCCCGGATGCGCGCGCGATCGCCGAGGAGTGGAATCGGCAGGAGGGGCGGCGCGCCCCCGCAGGAAGGGATCAGATGATGGCGCTCTACATGGATGTTCACAGGCTCGACGGCCCCGTCACCCTCGACGATGTCGCCGCGGCGCATGCCGCAGACCTCGCGGTGCAGGATCAGCACGACGTGCACTACCTGCGCTACTGGGTCGACGAGGACGGAGGGAAGATCTTCTGCCTCGTCGACGCACCGGACGCGGAGGCCGCCAACACCGTGCACCGCGAGGCGCACGGCCTCGTCGCGGATGAGATCCATCTCGTCCAGGAGGGGCGCTGACGAGCAGGACGCCCGGACGTCGCCGGCGGAGGCAGGGCGATCAGACGTCGTGGATGAGGCGTTTGCCGGTGTTGCCGACCTCGAAGCGCTCGTAGCCGAGCGCGTCGTAGAAGCCGAGCACCCGCTCGTTCCCGGCCCGGACCATGAGCTGGACCTTGGGGCAGCCCATCGCGAGCAGCAGCCGTTCGGCCTCGGCGACGAGCGCCGGGCCGATCCCGGCGCCGCGCCGATCCGAGGCGGTGGCGAGGTAGTACAGCCAGCCGCGGTGCCCGTCGTAGCCCGCCATCACCGAGCCGACGATGCGGGCGTCGGCGTCGGCGTCCGTGACGTCGTCCGGGCCGCCCGCGGGGCGATCCGGGGCGTGCTCCTCCGCGACGAGGAAGAGCTCCGGCTGGACCGCGAGCTTGCGCTCGATGTCGGCGCGCGGATCGTTCCACGGCCGGGTGAGGCCCGCGTCCTCCCAGAGTGCGACGACGGTGTCGGTGTCGCGCCGGTCGAAGGCACGGATCGCGATTCCGGTGGTCATGCGCTCTCCTCCACGATGGTCTGGACGTCGATCGGCGCCAGGGCGTCGATCCACTCCGCCTCGGCGTACCGGCGGAACCAGGACACCTGGCGACGCGCGTAGCGGCGGGTCAGCGCCTGGGTCTCGGCGATCGCCTCGTCCTGTGTGAGCCCGCCCGTCAGTTGGGACAGGGCCTGCGCGTAGCCGATCGCACGGCGCGCCGTCGTGCCCTGCTCGAGACCCTCGCCCCGCAGGCGTTCGACCTCGGCGAGCATCCCCTGCTCCCACATGCGCTCCACCCGCCGGTCGAGCCGCTCGACCAGCGCCGCGCGCTCGACGCCCAGGGCCAGCACGCGCGTGCGAGGATGCCACGGCACCGGCTGCTCGGGCAGCGCCGCGCCGTGGGTGCGCTCCCCCAGGGCCAGCACCTCGAGCGCCCGCACGATACGCCGGCCGTTCTTCGGGTCGATCCGGGCGGCGGCATCCGGATCCTGCTGCTGCAGCCTTGCGAGCAGAGGTCCCGGACCGTCCTGCTCCAGCTCCGCCTCGAGGCGCGCACGCAGCGCGTCGTCCCGGGGTGGGAAGCGGAAGTCGTACAGCACGCTGGACACGTAGAGTCCGGATCCGCCCACGAGGATCGCATCCGCGCCGCCGGCCTGGATCCGTTCGATCGCGGTGCGCGCGTGCGGTTGGTACCACGCCACCGCCGCGTCCTCGGTGACGTCGAGCACGTCGAAGAGGTGATGCGGGACGCCCCGCCGCTCCGAGACGGAGAGCTTGGCGGTGCCGATGTCCATGCCGCGGTAGAGCTGCATGGCGTCCGCGTTCACGATCTCCGCGCGACGTCCGCGTGCGGCCAGCGCCTCCGCGAGGTCGAGCGACAGGTCGCTCTTTCCGGTGCCGGTCGCCCCGACGATCGCCCACAGCCGCGGGGCGCTGGCGTCCGGCCCTTCGCTCCCCGCGCCTCCCTCCCGCCGGCGCTCCGCGCTGCCCGGAGCCTCTGAGGCGCGCGGGGTCGACTCAGGGACCGACACGGAGCCCGGCGCGCTCACACTCCGACGCGGAGCGTCGGCAGGCCCAGCGACACCGCGCGCGGCTTCCCGTCGGCGGCGGGAGCGGCCGGCACCGCGCAGGACTCGGACTGCGCCCGGTCCCACGCGTCGCCGCCGCGCGTGCGGCGGATCCGCAGCGGAGCGCCGTCCGGCGCGTCCGCGAGCAGGTGGAACGGCGCGCCGTGCGTGATCGTCACGGTCACCACGTCACCCGGACGCGGGCGGTCGGAGCCCTCTGGCAGCTCGAAGTGCACGAGGCGGTTGTCCTGCGCGCGGCCCGTGAGGCGGTGCGTCTCGGCATCCTTCTTGCCCTCGCCGACGGAGACCAGGACCTCGACCTCGCGGCCGACCTGCTTCTGGTTCTCCTCGAGCGAGATGCGCTCCTGCAGCGCGATGAGGCGCTCGTAGCGCGCCTGCACGATCTCCTTGGGGACCTGCTCCTCCATGGTCGCGGCGGGCGTGCCCTCGCGGATCGAGTACTGGAACGTGAAGGCGCTCGCGAAGCGGGCCTGCTCCACGACGCGCATCGTGTCCTCGAAGTCCTCCTCGGTCTCGCCCGGGAAGCCGACGATGATGTCGGTGGAGATCGCGGCGTTCGGGATCTTCGCGCGCACGCGGTCGAGGATGCCCAGGAACTTCTCGCTGCGATAGGAGCGTCGCATCGCGCGCAGGATCCGGTCGCTGCCGGACTGCAGCGGCATGTGCAGCTGCGGCATGACGTTCGGGGTCTCCGCCATCGCGTCGATGACATCGTCGGTGAAGGCCGCAGGGTGCGGGCTCGTGAAGCGGATCCGCTCGAGACCCTCGATCTCGCCGGCAGCGCGCAGCAGCTTGCCGAACGCCTGGCGGTCGCCGAACTCGACGCCGTAGGAGTTCACGTTCTGGCCGAGCAGCGTGACCTCGATCGCGCCGTCCTCGACGAGCAGCCGGATCTCGTTCAGGATGTCGCCGGGACGGCGGTCCTTCTCCTTGCCGCGGAGGCTCGGCACGATGCAGAACGTGCAGGTGTTGTTGCAGCCCACCGAGATCGACACCCAGCCGCTGTGCGCCGAGTCGCGACGGGTCGGCAGCGTGGACGGGAAGACCTCGAGGGCCTCCAGGATCTCCAGCTCGGCCTCGCCGTTGTGGCGGGCGCGCTCGAGCAGACCGGGCAGGGACCCCATGTTGTGGGTGCCGAAGACCACGTCGACCCAGGGCGCCTTGTCGAGCACGGCCTGCTTGTCCATCTGCGCCAGGCAGCCGCCGACGGCGATCTGCATTCCCGCATGCTTGTCCTTGCGGCTCTTCAGATGTCCCAGCGTGCCGTACAGCTTGCCGGCGGCGTTGTCGCGCACCGCGCACGTGTTGATGATCACGATGTCGGCCTCGTCGTCCGCGGCGGCACGGACGTAGCCGGCGCTCTCCAGCGAGCCCGACAGACGCTCGGAGTCGTGCACGTTCATCTGGCATCCGAAGGTGCGCACCTCGTACGTGCGCCGCTGGCCGGCCTCATCGAGCGCCGCGGCAGAGGGCGCGATGAGCGTGGGCTCTGAGAGGGGAATGGTCATAGTGCCTGCCATTCTACTTTCGCCTGGCGGGAAAGGCCCCGCTCCCCCTTGTGCCGCTTCCCTCGGCGAGGCCGAAGGCCTCCCGCCGGGTTCAGCTCTCCTCGAACCGCACCCGCCCGACACCCGAACCGCGCTGCGTCTCGCGCCAGGCCGTGCGTGCGGCGGTCAGCGCCACGCTGCCTCCGTACCCCCGCCGAGAGAGCTGACCGACCAGGCGCCGGATCGCGGTGTCCTCGTCGAAGCGACGCAGACCGGCCACCTTGGACCGCGCGTAGTCGAGCGCCCGCTCCGCGTCGTCGTCATCCAGGACGGACAGCGCCTCGTCGGCGATCTGGCGGGGAATGCCGCGCTGGCTGAGTGTGCGGGCGATCGCCACTCGCCCCTGTCCCTTGCGCTCGGATCCCGAGGTCACCAGAAGCTCGGCCAGGGAGGCGTCGTCGAGATACCCGCGCTGCTCGAACTGCTCGATGACGAGATCGCGGTCCTCGGACGACAGGCCGTTCTCACGCAGCACGTCGCGCGCTTCTGCACTGGACAACTGCTTGGAACGGAGTTTCCGGACCAGGAGCTCGCTCGCGTCGGCGATCGGATCGTCGGGCGTGGAGGCGTCATCCCCACCGGGACGGCCGACGGCACGCAGTCCACGACGGGGCGGCGTGGAGGCCGCTGCCTCGGAGACACGAGCCGCCTCCGGCGCCAGCGCCGCAGCGGCGGGGTGACGGGAGCTCGGCCCGCGACGCTCGGCCGCGGATTCCGCAGCCCAGGTCGAGCGCCACTCCGCTCCCGTCGAGGGCGCGGCGGGCGCCGGGGCCGACGGGCGCGGCTGCTCGCCGTCCGCCGTCGCACCGCGCCCTCCGAACAGCGGGATCACAGGGGCGAGGCGGTCGTCCTCGGACGGTGCCCCGCCCCTCTCATCACTCACGGCTCACTCCGGTCGCTGAGCGTCGTCGAGGCGCATGTCAGGCCGGACGACGCTGTGCGAGCTCGTCGGCAGCCGTCGCCGCCGGAGCCGCCGCGCCGCCGATGCCGAGCTTCTGCTTGATCTGCGTCTCGATGGTCTCGGCGATATCGGGGTTCTTGAGCAGGAAGTTGCGCGCGTTCTCCTTGCCCTGGCCGAGCTGGTCGCCATCGTAGGTGTACCAGGCGCCCGACTTCTTCACGATGCCGTGGTCGACGCCGAAGTCGATGAGGCTGCCCTCGCGGGAGATGCCGACACCGTAGAGGATGTCGAACTCGGCCTGCTTGAACGGCGGCGCCATCTTGTTCTTCACGACCTTGACCCTGGTGCGGTTTCCGACCGCCTCCGTGCCGTCCTTCAGCGTCTCGATACGACGGATGTCGAGGCGGACCGAGGCGTAGAACTTCAGCGCCTTACCACCGGCGGTGGTCTCCGGGGAGCCGAAGAACACGCCGATCTTCTCGCGCAGCTGGTTGATGAAGATCATCGTCGTGTTGGTCTGGTTCAGACCACCCGTGAGCTTGCGCAGGGCCTGCGACATCAGTCGCGCCTGCAGGCCGACGTGCGAGTCGCCCATCTCGCCCTCGATCTCCGCTCGCGGCACGAGAGCGGCCACGGAGTCGATGACGATGAGGTCGATGGCGCCGGAGCGCACGAGCATGTCGGCGATCTCGAGCGCCTGCTCACCGGTGTCGGGCTGGGACACGAGCAGCGCGTCGATGTCGACGCCGAGCTTCTTGGCGTATTCGGGGTCGAGGGCGTGCTCCGCGTCCACGAAGGCGGCGATGCCGCCGGCGCGCTGCGCATTGGCGATCGCGTGCAGGGTCAGCGTGGTCTTACC
>NZ_NCKN01000243.1 GCF_002257455.1 Microbacterium sp. 13-71-7 | reverse complement strand
TCTTCGAGGGCTGGCGGCGGATCATCTCGACCGTCGCGATCTACGACCCGCGCACGGGCCAGCCCTGCGAGCACTACGAACGTCTCACGGAATGGGCACAGGTCCTCGAGGCGGAACACGCCGACCTGCTGTTCGATGAGGTCACCGGAATCGCAGGCGCACGCGAGGCGATGGGGATGCCCGTCGCGGTGCAGACGATCTTGCAGCAGCTGCGCCGGCGCGATGTGCAGCTGTCCTGGTCCGCACCGTCATGGAAGCGCGCCGATGCCGTGATCCGCGAGTGCACGCAGCTCGTGATCGACTGCCGGGGGTGGCTCCCCGACCGGACCAGCCTGAAAACTGACACGCCTCCGGCCTGGCTGCCACGACGGCTGTTCAAGGCCCGGGCGTTCTCTGCCGTCGATTTCGACGAGTGGACCGCGGCGAAAGCCTCACAGGGCAAAGGGCAGGTGCACGCGCTGCGCGCGGCGGTTGTTCAGTGGTGGTGGGGGCCGCGGTCGATGGTGTTCGCCGCATATGACACGCTCGGCGCGGTCACCCGCGTCGGTGAGGTACTCGACGGCGGGCGTTGCGCACATTGCGGCGGGCGCCGGTCGATCCCGGTCTGCCGGTGCGACAAATGAGGTTCGTACGCGAGGCGCTCCAGGTCGTCCGACTGTTGCTCCAGGTGCTCCGGTTCTTCCGGTGAGCACGACGAAGCCCCCACGACCGTCGTCGTGGGGGCTTCTGGGACTACATCAATGGGGACAAACCCTCCGATGTGCCCGCCAGGCTAGCAGAGGGTGGGCGTGCGTATCGTTCCTGGGCGCTCTGGCGGCGGATGCCGAGTGCGTCGCCGATGTACTGCCACGACTGGCCTTGCGCTCGCAGGCCGTGAACGGCGTAGGTGATCGCGTCCTCAAGCTCGTCCCGGATCGAGGCGAGTTCAGCGAGCTCGAAGTCGTCGCCTGCTGCGCAACGCCGACCTACGCTGCGGATGATTCGCTTCGCGAAAGCGATCTGGTCGAGTGTTTCGACCATGCGACGGCTCATCGTAACGGCCGGGATCTGGTCGGGATTTCGGTGTCAGGCTGTACCTGACGCCCTCGGATGGCGTTCATCATGTGCCCTCGACGTACTTCTGGCCGCACTCCGTGCAGCGGAAGACCACAAGCTCGTAGCCTTCTTCGTCGGTCGCGGGATACAGGTAGACACCGTCTGGGTGTGAGCATTCCATCGTCGTTGATCCTCTCTGCTGCGTTTCGGCTGGTCCGAAATGGCCTGCCATTTCGGCGCCCTCGCCGATGAGTCAGGGACGGGTGTGCGGGTCAAGCCCCAGGGGTGGGGCGGCCAGGCAAGGTGCGGAGCACCATCCTCACGGAAGGCTCAGGAACCGGAGTGGGCTTGACGCGTGCGCTCGGCCCGGGCTACTTGCTCAGGGCTGGCCGCTGTCGATGCGGAGGGTGTGGATTGCAGCGCGCTTCTCGGTCCAGTCGGTGTCGGTGTACCGCTGTGTGGTCTCGATCGAGGCATGGCGTAGGAGTTCCTGCACGGTGCGGATGTTGGCCCCGCGGCGGAGTAGTTCGGTGCCGTAGGCGTGCCGAAGCTGATGCGGGGTCGCGTGGATCCCGGCGCGGTTCGTGGCGGAGGTGATCGCGGCGTAGACCGCGGCGCGGGTGACGGGGCCGGGGCGACCGTAGGCGGGGAACCACCATCCGGAGGCGGGCATGTGCGGCGCGAGTGCGGCGAGGTCAGGGTGTAGAGGGATGATCTGGGTCACTCCGCCCTTGCCGGTGACGGTGATCGCGTCGGATGCGATGCTGAGGTCTTCGGCGCGGAACTTGGCGATCTCGTGGACGCGGAGTCCGGCTAGGACTGCGAGAGCGACGTACGCGCGGGTGCGCTGTCGGTTGGTGGCGTCGTAGATGCGCTGTACTTCGGACATGGCGAGCGGTCGGGGCACGCCGCGGGGCTTCTTCGGCCTGGGGGTGTCGTCGCTGGGGTCGTCGGTTCGCACATGGGCCCTGCGCATCCAGGTGCAGAAGGCGCGTACATCGGCGTGGTAGCTGGCTCGGCTGGAGGCTTTGAGGTTGGGACGGCCGCACCATGTGATGATCGCGTTCGCGTCGAGGGTGCGGGGCGTGGTTCCGGTGTAGGCGAGCAGGTGCGCGACTCGATCGGCGCGGTCAGTGATCGTCCGGTCGCTGAGGCCCTGCGCCCGCTGCCAGGTCGCCCACGAGGCTAGAAGGTCGTGGGTGTCGTCCCAAAGTGTGGTTGTCATAGGCGCGAATATATTGCTGTTGTCCCGCGGAAAAACAGCCTGTGAACTGGTAATTTAGGTGACTACGATGCGAGGGCGTATGCCTGGTAATGAAAAGGTCAAGGGTTCGATTCCCTTGGGCGGCTCGACCGGAAACCCCCTCCTCGGAGGGGGTTTCGTCGTTCCGGCGTACGCTCGGAGCATGTCTCGTGCGCTGCTGATCGTCGACGTCCAGAACGACTTCACCGAGGGAGGCGCCCTCGCCGTGGCGGGAGGCGACGCCGTCGCCCGCGGCATCACCGCTCTGCTCCGCGATCACGCGGCCGACTACGACGTCATCGTCGCCTCGCGGGACTGGCACGACGCGACGGGGGACAACGGAGGGCACTTCTCCGACGCGCCGGACTACGTCGACAGCTGGCCCGTGCACTGCGTGGCCGGCACCACGGGCGCCGACTACGATCCGCTGCTGGACACGGCGGCCGTCACGCACTACGTGCGCAAAGGGCAGGGGCGTCCGGCCTACTCGATGTTCGAGGGCGTGACGGAGGCGGGCGAGAACGTCGCCGGAATACTGTCCGCGCACAGCGTGCTCACCGCCGATGTCGTCGGCATCGCGACCGACCACTGCGTGCGCGCCTCGGCATCCGACGCGATCGCCCACGGCGTGCACGTACGGATCCTGACGGACCTCGTCGCCGGTGTCGGCGCCGAATCGAGCGCAGCGGCACTGGCCGAGCTCGCCCACGCCGGGGCCGAACTCCTGTCGAGCGGCGCAGCGCCGAGCGCTCCTTCCGCCGCTCCGGCCGATGGCCCCGCCGAGTGACCGCCGAACGCTGCGCACTGCTCCTGCGCGCTGTGAACGTGAGCGGCGCGAACAGGGTCCCGATGGCGGAGCTGCGCGCGCTCATGAACGACCGCGGCCGATTCGGCGCGGTCACCACCTACATCGCGAGCGGCAACGTCATCTGCGACGCTCCGGACGATCCTGCTGCGGTCTGCGCCGAGGTGCGGGCACTGATCCACGATGCGTTCGGGGTGGACACCCCGGTGATCCTGCGCACGCATGACGATCTGGTCCGCGCGATCGAGGAGAACCCGTTCCCCGACGCCGCCGCCGACAAGATGCTGCACGCGATGTTCCTCGAGGGGGAGCCGCACGCCGACGCGGTCGAGGCCTTGACGGCGCGGCTGCAGCCCGGCGAGCGGATCGCCCTGCGCGGAAAAGATCTCTGGATCGACTTCGGCGCCGGGGGAGTGCACTCCAGCAAGCTCACACGCCCGGTCCTCGACCGTGCGCTGGGCGTCGCCGGGACCGCGCGCAACCTCCGCACGGTGCGGAAGCTCGCCGAGCTCACGGCCGGCTGACGGCTTCGGCCGTCCCGGCGGTCCCCTCGCCCCCGAGAGCGCGGCTGAGCGCGGTCGGCGCTGCTGCACCCGCCGCATGCAGATCCACGCGCTGCGCGCCGCACCTCACGCAGCGCACGTACAGGAGCGTGCCGTCGGCCGTCCTGTGCCGGGATCGGGTCGCCCAGGCATGCTCGTGCGCGGGGGCGATGCGGAGCGGATCCGCGGACGGGAGGGCAACGGATGCCGTGTCGGCAGAGGATGCGGCGGTCATGCCTCCACGATGATGTAATGCCATTATGCATCTCAACCCTTACGGCGAGTACGCGGTGCTGATGGCGGCATCGCTCGCCAACGACTGGCCGTCCGATCGTTCCGGCGTCGAGCAGCGCACTCGCGACTTCGGGATGACGATGGTCTTCCCTGTGGGGCCGAGTGATCACGCCGACACGCGAAGGGTGATCGACGATTGGCTGCGCGTCGTCGATGCGTCGGCGCCGGAGGAGCGCGCGGCGCTGCTGAACGCGGAGATGGCGGACGCGGCGGCGTACCCGCGGCTCACCGACCACGACGGCGAGGGCTGGCATCTGCACTACCGCGGCGAGGAGGACTCGCTGCCCCACGTGCTGCGCGCCGTGATCGCCGTCGGCACCTCCCTGCACCTGGTCACGCGAGGGATGGCGCGTCTGGGACGCTGTGCGGCGGCGCCGTGCACGAACGTCGTGGCCGATGTGACCCGCAACGGGCGCCAGCGCTACTGCTCCGTGCGCTGCGCCAATCGCGACGCCGTGCGGCGCCACCGCGCCCGCCGGGGATAGCGTTGTCGGTCATGGCTGCGGGTAGTAGTCCTTGCTTCCGACGGTTCCATCGATCGTGAACCCGCCGTCCTTGTAGATGACTTTCGTCACGCCGAGGTTCGGGACGCCCGCCGGGGGCATTCCGGGCGTGCCTCCGTCGACGGTGCGCATGTCGGGACCATTCGCGAAGCACATGATCGAGATGCCGCTGGAAACGACGAGGACCGCGCTGTCCCTCTTCTTCGCCTTCGTCGCGATCTCAGCCAGTGCCGCGGTCATCCGGGAGTTCACGTCCGCGCAGTCCTCTGCAGGCAAGCCCAGCTGCGGAGCATCGGCCACGGCCTTGATGGCCGCCATCATGCCGTACAGCCCGTGCTGCGCGATCGCGATCCCCTGCATCGTCTGCCAGCCGCCGTTCTGGCCCGTCGCATCTGCCGGGGCAGTCGGTGCCGCGTCGTGGTCGATCGTGTAGCCGAGGTGCTCGACCGCCGCCGACCACATCTCCTTGTTCTCCTTGCCCTCGTATCGGCCGAAGTTCATTTCGCGCAGGCGCCAGTCCTGGGTGATCGCGAGACGGGCCTGGTCCGCGCCCTGCAGGAGGTAGGTCGCGGTCTCGAAGTGGCGCTTCCCGTCGCCGGAGTACGCCGCGTCGAACCTGCCCACCGCCGCCCTGAGGCTCGCGCCTACCGCGGTCGCCAGGGGGCGGCCCTCGTTGAGCTTCGCGACAGGGGCCGTCGCCACCGGCTGGGTGCCGACGAGCAGCGGGGAGTCCGCCCAGCCCTGCACGGTGTCGGTCTGATTCAGGATGGTGCGTCCGTGACGGGTCAGGTAGATGACGACCGCTTTCTTGTCGGACTTGTCGCTGCCGGTGCTGACGCCGGCGCTCGTCGGGACCGCGTTGGCCGACAGTCCGGTGAGCGTGGTGGCCGCGACGATGGCGGCGGTGGCCACTGCGACGCGGATGACGCTTCGTCTCATGGATGCATCTCTCAATCTGCGGGGCGCTCGTCACGGCTCTGTGAAGAGATCGGGGCCCGCATCTAGAAACCTGCCACGCTAAGGTATTCGGCTGCAAGAGTGTTTCGGAAACGACGCGATCCTTCGCTGCTCCCGCTGCGCGCCGAGCGCACGGCGGAGTGCTGCGCGCACGGCGGACCGCCGGGCACGCTCCCCGAACCCGAGTCGTCCCCGTCAGC
>NZ_NCKN01000021.1 GCF_002257455.1 Microbacterium sp. 13-71-7 | reverse complement strand
CGCTGGAGGACGCCGCGCGACTACTGGACGAGTCGAGCATCGGCAACGCCCTCAAAGCGGTGGTGCCCGTTCAGTACGGCCAGCCGATGGGCTTCGCGGACCTGCTGGATGCGGACAACGCGGAGTCAGCCGAGTTCCGCCGACGGCTGGAGAAGGCTGGAGAGCGCGGGAAAGCCGTCGTGGACCTGGCGATGGGTTTCGTGGACACCATCAACGGCGCCTCGATTCACGCCTGCGGCGTGGTCATCAGCGACCGCTACCTGCCTGACCTCATCCCACTGCGGGTGCACAAGAACGGACGCCTCGTCACCCAATGGGATTCGAAGGACGTGGAAGCGTTCGGTCTCATCAAGTTCGACATCCTGGCGCTGCGGAACCTCGACATCGCCCACACCGCCATGGAGTACATCGCGGAGACGACAGGGGAAACCCTCACGTTGGAGAGCATCCCGGAGCCCGGGGTGAAGGGCGACCCGAGGGTAGAGAGGGCATGGGCGCTACTGCGCGACGGGCGCATGGCCGGCATCTTCCAGATGGAATCGGACGGGATGACATCGCTGGCTCAGGACGTGCAGCCCGACAGCATCGAGGACCTCTCCGCCATCCTCGCCCTGTTTCGCCCCGGCCCGCTGTCCGCAGGCATGCCGGAGCACTACGGGCGTCGCAAGAGCGGGCGCGAGGACGTCGACTACGACCTCTACACGGACGACCTCGCCGAGCAGGAGGCGCTCGCATCCAAGCTCGGCAACACCTATGCCCTCACCATCTACCAGGAACAGGTCATGCAGCTGGGGACGGTCATCGCCGGTTTCGACACGATGATGCGCTCCAAGCTGCGCAAGGCCATCGGGAAGAAGAACAAGGCGCTGATGGAGGAGGTCCAGACCGCGTTCATGGAAGGCGCTGTGCAGGAGCACCGGGACATCGACGGTGCCCTTGTCTCCATGGCCTTTCAGCGTGAGACCGCCGAGCGCATCTGGGAGTACTTCAAGGGCAACGCCGAGTACCAGTTCAACAAGTCGCACTCCATGGCGTACGCATACCTGGCGTACTGGACGGCGTTCCTGAAAGCCAACTGGCCTGCAGCGTACGGTGCCGCGATTCTGGCGAACACGACCGACAAGGAGCGTCGCATCGAAGCCCTCCGGGGCTTGCCGGCAGAGGGCATCGCCATCCTGCCGCCAGACGTGAACCGCTCCGGTGAGCGCAGCCGCCCTGAAGGTGATTCGGCGGTGCGGCTCGGTCTGGGCGAGATTGCCGACATGGGAGCCGCAGGTGCCCGTGTTGCCCGTGAGCGCATGGAGTCCGGCGAGTTCCGAGACCTGTCCGACCTGGTTCGGCGTGTGCATATCGACGACCTGGGGAAGTCGATTCAGTCCAATCAAGTGCTCGCTCTGACGGAAGCGGGAGCCTTGGACGCTTTCGGCCCACGTTACGGTCTGGCGATGGTGGCCGGCTTGTCCGGGGAGTCGCTGCCAGCGGCCGTGCCAGACCTCGAATATGGCGTCATCGAACGTGCCGCCCGTGAAAGGTCACGTCTGGGTGTGAGCTTGGGCGCGCACCCCCTCACCGTCTTCCAGAATGAAGTGCGAGTGTGGCGGAAGGAGATTCTCAATCAGTACGGCGAGGTCATCTTCTCCGAGGGTGCCATCCCTGTTGGGGCTGTGCCTGCGGTCAACGGGGAGAACGTCACCGTCATCGGGGTCCTTTCCGCGTGGAAGGAAGACTCCTATCGCGGCGGCCGGAAGGTCGCGCTGACGCTGGAGGGCTCCCGGGACAGCATCGACGGGGTCATCTGGGACCGCGAGCTCACCGAACAGCGGACCATCGGATTCCCGCCCCTCGGGTGGGTTGTGGCCGTGACGGCACGGGTGCGCATCCGTGAGTTCGAGCAGGAGGACGAGGAAGGGAACATTCTCATCCGCACCGTTCGGCAGCTGACCGTGCAACGGGTGGACGTGGTGGACATCGACGACCCCGTGCATGGTGCCTTGAAGGCGGACGTGACCGTGCCGGCGTTCCCTGTGACCAGCGACCTTCCGTCAGTCCCCGCCGTGGACGTGCCGCAGGAAGCACTGCCGACGAGCGCCGCCGACAAGGAATCGGTTGCGCCCGCTGCGGTCACGATTGCGGACGTGCCCATGCTGCGTGTCCCACCTCGGGGGTACCGGCGCAAGTACGCCTCCGACCTGCGGGAAGCTGGCATCGACCCGGACGGGTTGGAATGGTCACCGCGTTTCCGGAGCCACATCAACGAGTTCATGCTCTCTCGTGACGGGGCAGTTGTGGCACGCATCGTGCACGTCACCTCGGCAGACGAGTAGAACGCGAACGTTCGCCCCACGGTACATGCGGGGCATGAACACCTTCGATGAGTCCGACATCCGGCGTGACGTCGTGGGACGTTTCGCCCCCAAATCCGCTTCCGCACCTGAGGTGAGTCTGGGGTCCAAGAGCACGGACGCGTTCATGAGCGCTCGGCGTGCCGCCCTGGAAGCGCACGGCTACCTGCCTGCACGGTCGCTGGCGAAAGCCGACCCATCCGGGGACATCAGCCCGGAACGTTGGTGGGCAGCTGCGGGCCTGACGGCCAGCAACGGCGACGGGTACACGGTCATGGGTCGCGGGGAGGGGAAGCTCCGCCGGTATGAGGGCAGTGAGGTGACGTTGCGGATGCCGTCAGTGGCGTCCATCGAAGCGTTCGCCCGGCAGACCGGGACGACGTTCGACATGCCTGTGGAGGCGGCAACTCCTCGCGGTCCGGTGACAGGGCATGTGCGGGTCACCCGCCACGAGGATGGGCGGTGGAGCGTGTCAGCGGTCGGTATGCCTCAGGCTGAGGGCGCGTACGCCGCCGAAGCGGTGAACGCCGTGCTGGAGACCCGGCGCCCATCGCTGGCGTTGCATGACATCAAGGACGTCCTGCAGCGCCGCCGCGAACGCATCGCCGCTGCCGGCGTGCGCCTTCGCCGTGTGGACGCCAGCAGTTGGATTACCGGCATCGGGTACAACGAGGCTGACGAGCAGCTGGTTGTGGAGATGAACGGCCGCACCTACGGCTACCACGTCTCCCGCGAGGCATACCAGGAGACGCTGGAAGCGCCGTCCGTCGGACGCGCCTACAACGCCTTCGTGAAAGGGCAGCCTCGATACGAGGTCGCCCAGTGCGAGCGATGCACCCGCTACTACAACGCGTCCAACACGCACCGTTGCGCATCCCAGCACGACACCGCACGGCCCCTGACGCACGCGTGATGTCGCCAGGCGGGTTGGAGGACCGCGCATAACGTGAGCATGACAACCAGCGTGCAACTCGACCGCGAGGCCCTCGTCGCCTTCATGCGAGGCGTGAACCCCATTCTCCATGAGCCGTTGAGCACTGCTGTGGCGGAGGAATGGGCGGACCGGTTCGAGGCGCAGTTCCGCGCCCGGACGGTCGAACCCGATGCCCGAGGTGCTCAGGATGCCGAGACCTTCACCGCATCGAACGGGGTTGTGGTGAGCGCGTCCCCTCGGGGTCTCTCCCTTCGAGACCGGAATGCCTCCAACTCCGAGTCGCGCATCATGACCATTCAGGCCCGGAAAGCGGAGGCACTCCGCGAGTACTTCGTCAAAGCTGCACCCAATCGACCGGCTGGCGGGTTTGTGGCCGCAGTGGCGACGTGGTTCGAGCGGCACAACGGCACGGACCTGTCCCCGAGCGACTGGTGGGCGCTCGAGACGTTCATCGACATCGCACAATCGACGACGGCCACAGGCGAGTCGGCTTGGGCCAACACCCTCAGCTATGCCGCGACGGCGCTCGAGGCGTCTGCCGACAACGGCGACCGTTACTGCGCTCGTCAGATTCGTGAGCACCTCGCCACGACAGGGGCAAGGAAATGAGCACCCTCACCCTGATGCTCGATGTTGAAACGCCGGGCGTCTCCGCAGACCCGCACTTCCGGCCCGACGACCGAATCCTGGAAGTCGCCGTCATCCTGGTCGATGAGGAGCTCACCGAACTTGGCCGGTTTGAGACCCTGGTTGAACCGCGCCGGCACGACATGGCCCGAATTGCGACAACACCGGTCGTCTACGAGATGCATCGCAAGAGCGGGCTCCTCGCCGAGCTCGTTTCCGGGCGCGGCCACCTCCCGTCGATGGAGGACGCCGAGAACGGCATCCTTGCGGTTATCGACGAGCACGCTGGACCCGACAGCACCATCTGCCTGGGCGGCTCCGGGGTTGCCCGATACGACCACCCCATCATCGAGACGCAGATGCCGCGGCTGGCGGCCAGGCTCGCGTACTGGGAGCAGGACGTGTCAAGCGCGCGTCGCCACTACATGCAGGTCACGGGTCAGCCCCTGGTGCCGCCCCTGCCGACGAAGGCGCACCGAGCCATGCTCGATATCGAGGATGACTTGCGGCACATGCGGGCGCTGAGGGACATCTACCGCGCCGCACAGCTCACGACCTCGGACCCTGTTGCGCGTGTGCTGACAGCGACGCGACTGGCTGAGGCCTTCCACTCGCACGACAGTTTCATCACCGCGGACGGTGTGGAGCTTGTCACCACGGACACCGCGGAGGTCGTTCGAAGCCTGCTGCACGGCTCGAGCCCACTGGACGTGGCGGCAGGGTTCATGGACGTCGTCGAGCAGTTGGCCGCTCAGGTGGCGGCGCAGAAGGGAACGACCGTGCCGGATGTGCTTGACGGGATTCGACGTCAAGCGCTGAGCATCCGCGCATAGGGGTAGGGACGCACGAACGGCGACAGCCGCCCGGGCAGATGCGCAAGGAGCAGTCCTCGCGCATAGAGGTAACGACAGGGGGCGCCGCCCCCGGTCAACGAACAAAGGACACGAAACTCATGGCAGAAGAAACCGTTATCACCGTGGTCGGCAACCTCACCGCGGACCCCGAACTGCGATTCACGCAGAACGGACTCCCGGTGGCGAACTTCACCATCGCTTCGACGCCGCGCACGTTCGACCGTCAGGCGAACGAGTGGAAGGACGGCGATGCGCTGTTCGTCCGTGCGTCTGTGTGGCGCGAGTTCGCCGAGCACGTGGCGGGCTCCCTCACGAAGGGTATGCGCGTCATCGCGAAGGGACGCCTCGTCCAGCGGAGCTACCAGGACCGTGACGGCAACAACCGTATCTCGGTCGAGCTCGAGGTCGACGAAATCGGCCCGTCGCTCCGCTACGCGACCGCCGTGGTGACGCGCGCGCAGACCGGCAACGGTCAGCAGAGCGCCCCTCAGGCGCAGGCCGCACCCGTCGAGCCGCAGCCGCAGGTCGCGCAGGCGCAGTCGGCCGCCCCGCAGGCGCAGGCCCCTCAGGGCGGGTTCAACCCGGACGACATGCAGTTCTGACGGCGGGCAGCGAAGGCCGGGAGGTTCGCTTCCCGGCCTTCGTCGTGCGCGTGATGAGTTCGCGCGCATAGGGGGTCGCATGGGAAAGAAACAGCCCCAGGTCATCCTCACCAGGACACCGCTCAGCACCCTTCGGTACCGGCTCACCACACGGACCGGGAAGGTGCTGACCGCGGCGGTGCTCATCGGCGCTGTCGTCGGTGCCGGCGTCTGGCAGGGGCCGAATGTTGTCCGGCAGGCGCAGGTATGGGTTGCGAGCATCAGCGACCGTGACGCCCTTCTCGCCGCCCAATCGCATCTCAGCGACCGTCTCGCCGAAGCGAAAGAGACCCTCGGTGCAGCGAAGACGCCCATCGTTTCCACCAACCGGCTCCAAACCGCCGTGGCCGAGTGCACGGACGTGCTCGGCGGGACCGTGCCAACCATGAACGACTGCAGCGCCCTGCTCGTCTACGAGCGCGGGATGTTCCAACGCGACCTCGACAGGTACGCGACGGCCTCGCACACCGCCTCGTATCTGAAGAAAGCTGCGGACGCGAAAGCCGCGGCCGATGAGGCCGCGGCGAAAGCAGCAGCAGCAGCTGCAGCCAAAGCCGCTGCGGATGCCGCCGCAGCACAGGCGGCCGCTCAAGCAGCTGCCGAGGAAGCTGCCCGGAATGCGCAGGGCGGGGGCGCCAGCGAGCCGGTCGACACGGGCGGTTCGAACTCTGGTGGCGGTGACTCCGGCGGCAATGGGGGAGGCGGCGGAGGCGGCGGGGCAAGCCTCAGTGACTCCGTCACATGCTCCGGCCCAGCGACCGTGACGGCAACCGCCAGCGGTGGCGGCACGGTTTCGGTCAGCATCTCCGGCCCGGGCTCCGGAAGCAACAGCGGTGGCGGCAGCACAAGCGTGACCGTCAGCGGCGGGCCGGGGACATACAGCATCTCGGCGTCGTCCTCCGGTGGGGGGCTGTCGCTGTCGCCGTCGTGGGCCGGGGCTTGCGGCTGACGTCCGGGAACCTACTCGGAGGGCGCCGGCTCGACCAGTGTGACCTTCGCACGGGTGAGGACCGTCTGAGGGGAACCGGCGTACTCCTCTTGGGCTTTCACGGTCGCCGTCAGCAGTACCGTGTTGCCTTCGTCGAAGCGGTCGCCCCATTCGCCGGTCGTGAACCATACGGCCGTCTTGCCGTCTTCGTCACGGAAGGACAAGAACCACTTCTCCGGCGCCGGGTATCCGTACTCGCTGAGACCGAGATACGTCATCCGGTTCACCGTTACGGGCAGGTCCCGCAGACGCTCACCGACCTCGCCGATGAACCCAGGCACGACCTCAGCCTTCGCGGAGGCTTTCGCCTGCTCACGGTGGTAGGCGGAGACAGCCGAGACAGCGATGCCGACATGCTTGCGGCCCACGTAGCGGTCCGCTCCGGCCAGCACGGCACGGAGGTTGTCGACGTAGTTGGACACCTCTGCGGGCTGCTCAGTGACCCATGCGAGAATCTGGCGGGCACGCTCGAGCCGCTCAGGGTCGGCACTGTCACCGAGTCCGTGGGAGATACGGCCGAGGGCTTCGCTGACGAGGGCGGCAGTCGCGGGTGTCTCTACGCTGCCATGCTGGCGGGACACGAACTTGCGGCCTTCGTCACTGACCTCTAGGGCGGTGTAGATGACGTCCACGGCGCGAGCTACCAGGTTCGGGTCGCTGAATGAGCGGTAGGTCTCGTCGTCATCGAGCTCGCCGACCGCATCGAACATGAGCGCCCACAGGCCATCGGGCTTCACTCCGAGGAAGGCTTCCAGGCAGGTGGACCCGACCTGAATGGTGTTGTCGCCGTTGACGACCGTGTAAACGGTCCCCCGGCGGCGGTTCTGCCCGCAGTGCTCGCATCGCATGCTGGTGGCAGGAGCGGCGGAACCGTAGCTGACGATGTGGCCGTCCGGGGTCGCCTGGTGCGCACCAGCGAACCGCCAGCCGGCGTGGGCGATGCTCGGAGCGTTCAGCTGGAACCGGAGCATGGAGCGGCGGTACGGATGGTCCGGGTCGGGCTCGGCGATGAACTCCTTCAGGGCAAGCATGACGAACTGCTCGTCGATGCCGAGCTTGCGCAGACGTCGATTGGCGCGGGTGATGCGCTGCTCTGCGATGCTCCGAGCCGACGCGGGGATGACGTATGTCGGCTGATAGGGGGCCTCGTCGCTCAGCTGCTCGTCCATGCTCCGTTCATGCGCGGGGTTTTGACGCCGCAGGCGACACGGCTTCCGTCCGGGCGAGCGCTGCATCAAAGCCTGCCGCGTAACCCCTCTCGAACGCGGCATCGTTCGCGTCTTCGGTGAAAGAATCCCACCCCGAAGCTTGAGCACACGTACCGTCGTGGCCTTCCTCGGCTGCACACACGCCGCGCCCGCACGGCACGAACTCACTCACCATCAGGAACCTCCTCGGCGTCGCCTGCGGGTCGCCGGCGGATGACACAGGTGTCCACGTATCGGCCTCCACGCTGCCGGATGCCCTCGGCTCGTTGGCGGAGATTCTCGAGGTCATCGCCTTCGAACTCCTCGCTGCCGAGGGCATAGCGGATGCCGTACTCCCACTCAGCAGGGCCTTCCTCCTTGGGGAGGTCGCGGCCGATGGTCACGCCGCAGTCGCCGCAGACTTCGAGGTTGGTGTTGAGCGGGTCGTTGGCGATGACTTTTCGGGCTCCACAGCATGCACAGCCCACAACAAACTGACGGCTTCCGAGGCCCTCGATAGTGCCAAGAGAGCTGAGCGCACTCAGGAACCGCTGGAACTCGGCGTACGACTGAGAGCCGTACACGTCATCTCGCTCATAGCGGTCCCGCATGTACGCGTCACGGACGCTGTCGACGGTGGGCGTGACATCGGTCACTGGGAAACCTCCTCCGTTTGTGGGGCGAACAGGACACGGATGCGGGGGACGGAGTCCTGCCAGGCAACGGTGTGGGCGCTCTCCGCAGCGAAATACGTCGAGTCGAGGTCCCTCCATTCGCCGGAGGTGAGCTTTCGCCAGGCACCGTCCGAGCCGTCCATGACGACGGAGCCGCGCGGGAGCGCGTCCATGACGGCGACGCTCGCGGCGGCGATGCTGAGGCTGTCCTCAGGGTCGCTGCGCTCGACGCTGACTTCCGTGGGGGCTTGTGCCTGCTGTGCGGCGTCGTAGAACACGCGAAGCATGTCATCGAGTGCTGCTTGTGCGGCAGCGACGGTCACATGCGCCTTCATCTCGGCTTTCGCCCACGCAATCAGCGCATCACGTTGCTCCATGAGTCATCTATGCGCGGTCAGCTGCCGGCACGGGCGACCACCACGCGGTACATCCCCGTCATGAGTATCGCTGAACGTGAATCACGCCGCCGCAGCAACGGGCAGTTCGGACCGAGCGAACGCACTGCGCCTGAGGTCTCCATCCGGCCCGCACCGAACCCAGACTTCTCGAAAGCGATGCACGCGCTGCGCTCATCATCCGCCGCTCAACCGCACGACAACCGCCCGCATCGGCAACGGTCGCGTGCAGATGCGAAACGAGCGTCCATCCGCGACGGCGAGTAGCTGCTCTACGCGCGGTACTCACGGACGGGGATACGAAGCCGGCGTGCGCTGTTGACCGCACCCTGGGTGCCCTTGTTCGCGGCGCCTTCAGCGAAGAACGCGAGCACTTCGTCGACACCGCTGGCGAGCATGGCCTCATTGCGGGCGAAGCCGGCCCTCTTGTCGTAGTTGCCGCGGCCCGGGTGCGAGGCGACAAACAGTGCTTCATCCCGGTAGTAGGCAGGGAGGTTCCCCACGCGCGGTCCATCCGTGTTGTGGGGGAACAGTCCCGGCTCGGCGCGACGCCACAGCGCAGGCCATGCCTCGGCTTCTGCATTGTGGCTGTGCTCGGTCAGCCGGGCGGCCATTGCGTCGGCCCCTGACGCGGCCCCGTGAACGAGCACCATGCGTCGGCCGTTCGCGCGGGCTCGGGCCCCGCGGAGGGCGTTCAGCATGACAGTTCGCTGTTCGGCACCATGGGTGGGGTCGGTGCCGTAGATGCGGCCGCCAGTCACCATGACGCGGTAAGGGGCGGCGTCCTTCGCGGACACCGCCCCTTCCTGGACGCCCATGGGTCAGCGTGCCCCGTGGGAGGCGAGCCGGCTGAACGTGTCCTGCTTCTTGTCGGCCGGAAGCTGACGGAACAGGTAGTCGTAGTCCGGCTGATACGCCGGGTTGTTCGGGTCGTAGTCCTTGTCGGCGCCGAGGTCTTCCAGGAGTGCGAGCTCGCGAACCTTGCCGCCATCGGTGACGATGACCAGGACGGTGGCGAGCACACGGTGCCCGATGAGGTTCTTGGCGCTCTGCATGAGGTCCCGCGCCGCCCCGTTGCTGAGCAGGTCGCTGCGGCTGTACTCCTGCCCCTGCGGGTTCCACCTCGGGTGTGTGCTCATCGACTTGACGTAGATGATGCCACGGCCGGGGCCCGTGCCGTTGCCACGGTCGGTTCCGGCTTCCTTGTCGATGCCGATGAGGGTGCCGTAGACGGGCTTCACGTCCTCCAGCTGAGCGAGCTTCTTGCGGAGCGCGCTCTCCGGGGAGAGCACCTTCATGAGCCGCCAGAACTGCTGCGTAACGGCCCCCTCGGAGGCGTTAGGTCCAGCCGTGCTGAACGCCTGAATCAGAGCCTGCTCGACCGCCTGCTCACTGAGTCCAAATGCCATGGTTTCGTGTCCTTTGTCGTTGTTTCAGGGCCGTGCAGCCCATCCCTACCTCTATGCGCGAATCAGGCTGCTTCAGCAGCCCCTGGCAGGACGGCGACGGTGGTGGAGGCGAGGTGCGCGATGGCACCCTCGGTGTTGCCTTCGTTCATCACGTAGACCCCGGACTGCAGCTTCAGGACACTCAGCGCAGTGAGGTGTTCGGCCCAGGCCGTCCACGCCGTGGTTCCCTGACCGAAGGGGGCCGGGTTACCGCGGAGCGTCGAGATGACGATGGTGGTGGCTTCGGTCGCTGAGTCGAACGTCCAGTCGAAACCGCCGACGAACGCCTCCCGCGCAGACCGCTCCACCACGCTGGCGAGCACACGGGCGAGAGCGGACACCGTGCCGCGGTCGATGGGCTGCTGGTGGATGGAGAGGTGAACGGCGGCGGCATCCGCGACGCGGAGTGCGGCCTTCGCGGCCCACTTGTTGGCGGGGAACGGGACGGGGGCGTTCGACATGGCAGGCTCCTTACTCGGTTCGACCGTGTGCTCGGTCGGAATGTTCATGCGCAGTGTCGCCGTGCGCGCGGCGACAGGGACCGCTTGCCCGGTTCGTTCGAGGCGTCCAACCAGCAGGGAATGCGCCCGGTCGTCCAGCCCGATGGCGAGGTCTTCGACGGACGGCATCTCCGCAGCGTGGCCGATGGCGTTCTGCGAGGTGATGCGTGCGGCGGGGCAGATGTTTGCGAGGGGGCACCAGCCGCAGAGGTTGCTCGGCTTGGTGGGGAACGCCCCGCCGTCGGCGTACGCGTTCATGTTGTCGAACTCGCGGCGGAACTCGACGAGCGTCTTCCGTTTCGCGTTTTCGGACAGGTCCGCACGGACGACCTTGCCCTGCCGTGGCCACAGCAGCGTGGCTTGCTCGGCACTGATACCGAGGGTGACTTCGATGGCGTCGTGGTAGAGCCGCATCTGCGAGCTGTAGTGGTGGGAGGGCGGGCGGACGGTCTTGCCGAACTTGTAGTCCCGGATGATGAGCCGCTTCGGGTCCCCTTCGATGCGGTCGGTTCGGTCTACGAAGCCCACGAAGGGCACGCCGTTGCTCAGCTTCACGCCCTCGATTTTCAGTTCCGTGCCGTGAACATCAACGGTGGTCGGGTCTTCGAGGGCGAAGATGCCGTGCGCCCAGGGGAGCACGGTGTCGTAGACGGTCTTGAAGAGGTTGGGGTGCTTGAACGCCTTGTGCTTGTCTGCATGCTCACGTGCGGCCTGTCGCACGAAGTCGGTGAGTGCTTCAGGGGTGCGCTCGGCGGATGCAAGCCCGTAGAAGTTCTCCTCTGCGGTGTGGGCGACGTTCCCGAGGGGAGCAGGCTCCAACGGGCTTTGCACACGGGGGAGCACCGATTTCGCGGCGAACATGGTGGGGCACTGGGCGACGTCGTTGAACGACGATGCCGAGAACTGCTCGCGCCGGATTCGACCGAGAGCCTGCTCGTTCTGCACCCGCAGCCGGTTGCCTTCGAAAGCGAACCCGGCGAAGTACGTGGAGAGGTCGGTCATGGTTGACCTATGCGCGGTTGCACCGCGGGTGCTGCGACATGCGGACAGCTGACTAGGTGATGCGTACTGAGGGGAACTCGGCGGCGAGAAGAATCCCCACGACCGGCACCGGCGTGGGCGGACGCATCCGCAAGGAGGACGTGCTGAACGCCTCCGCGGCTCCGGCCGCCGCACCCGCCGCGGCCTCTGCCCCGAAGAAGGCTCGCGAGATCTCCCCGCTGCGCGGCACCACGCAGCCGATGTCGCGTCTGCGCAAGGTCCTCGCCGAGCGCGCGGTCGCGTCGATGCAGCAGACGGCTCAGCTCACGACGGTGGTCGAGGTCGACGTCACGAAGCTCGCCGCGTACCGCGATCAGGTGAAGGGCTCGTTCCAGCAGAAGACCGGCGACAAGCTGTCCTTCCTGCCGTTCTTCGCCCTCGCCGCCGCCGAGGCGCTGCAGGAGTTCCCGATCGTGAACGCCACCGTCGACGGCACCGACATCGTGTACCCGGCCTCGGAGAACATCTCCATCGCCGTCGACACCGAGCGCGGCCTGCTCACGCCGGTGCTGCGCGATGCGGCATCGAAGAACATCGCCCAGATCGCGCACGAGATCGCCGATCTCGCCGCCCGCACCCGCGACAACAAGCTGAAGCCCGACGAGCTGGCCGGCGGCACGTTCACGCTGACCAACACGGGTTCGCGCGGCGCACTGTTCGACACCCCCGTGGTGTTCCTGCCGCAGTCCGCGATCCTGGGCACCGGCATCGTGGTGAAGCGCCCCGGTGTGGTCACGGTCGACGGCCAGCAGGCCATCGCCGTGCGGTCCTACGTCTACCTCGCGCTGTCGTACGACCACCGCACGATCGACGGAGCGGACGCCGCGCGCTTCCTCTCGTCGGTGAAGACGCGCCTGGAGGATGCGGACTTCGCCGCTCAGCTCGGCGCCTGACGACGCTCACGGGGGCCCGGCCCCTTCGGATGGCGGATTCGCGATGTCGTACACATCGCGGATCCGCCATTCGGCGTTTCTGCGGATGATCACGACCATCTGCGCCTCTTCGCCGGATCCGTTGCGGAGCGCGGCGACGTCGCCATAGTCCTCGATCAGCGCGACGGGCTCCTGCGCCAAGCGCACGGAGCGGGACGCGGCGGCGCCGCCGTCCCACACCTCGGCGCACGCCGGCTTCGGTGTGGCCTCGCAGGAGCGCGCCGCGGCGATCAGCTCACCGCCCGCCGCCTGCGGGTCCGCCAGCGATGATGCCCCGGGCGTCTGAGGACGATCCGGCACCCCGCCCGCTGCTCCTCCCCCGGCCGGGGCCGAGCTCGTCGGCTCCGCGGGCGAGGGCGAGCCGCTCCTCGACGACACGGACTCCACCGCCCGCGATGTGCGGCCGGTGGCGTCGGCGCCTCCCGTGGCGGACGGCCACAGCGCTCCGGCCACGGTGATCGCGATGGCCGCCGAAGCCGCCACGACGACGGGCCCCCTCCGCCGCCTCCGCCGCACAGACCGGCCCGACTGCTCAGCCCGCTCCGACCGCACGGGCGGTTCCGAAGACGCCCGGTGAACCTGCTCGCGTGCGCCGGGACGGAGAGCGTCCAGAGCCCGCACACACCCTCGCCCTCGCGCCACCGCACCACGGAGCACGCGCAGCGGCAGCGCCGCCCGGCGGCCGCGGCGTCCGCCGATCGCCCCGGACCTTCGCGGACCGGCGTCCACGCGCCCTGCGGAGCGCAGCTCTCGCCGCCGCGACGATCGCTCGTGCCGCGGCGATACGGGACCCACGGGACCCTCCTCGGCCGCTGCCGTCGCGAACTCGTCGACGATCAGCCGTAGCGGTCGCGGTGCGGCGACGTCCAGCAGCTCCGCCTCCCATCGTGCGGCCTCGGCGCGGAGCCGACGCGGATCGCGCAGCGCTTCCGCGAGACGGCCGAGCACGCGCCGCAGCGCACGATCCTCGATCCGCCCCTCGAGCTCGCGCAGCAGATCCATGCCCGTGGCCCGCGGCGGGCCGTCCGTATGCCGGCCCTCGGAAGCATCGATCACGAACACGGGCCGTGCCTCGTCCGTGAGCCACCAGCCGCCGTGCCGCTCGTCGCCCGCCGCGTCGTCATGCGCCTGGAGGTGATCGCCTTCGCCCCGTCGACCGCCCCCGCCTTCGGGCCGCCCGTCTTCGAGCTCGAGGACCCCGCGCAGGACGCTGACGGCGAGCGTGACCGCTTCCCCGTGCGAGATCCCGCCCGCGTCCCCCACCTGCGCGAGCGCGGTGCGCACGGTCCGCACGCACCAGGGCAGCAGCACGTCCTGCCCGTCGACCCGCAGCGCGACGTCGAGCGGCGCCGCCACGTGCTCCGCGCCCGCGAACGCCCATCCCGCCCAGCCGTGCAGCCGCTCGGCGTCCACCCGCACCGCCAGCCCGCCGGCGCGCGTGACGAGGTCGCCCTCGAACGGACCCTCGTCCTCCACGAGAGTCCGGATGGGGCGATGGGCACCCGCCATGGCGATGAGCCTGCTGCGTTCCGTCATGCCCCCATCCCAGCGCGCCGGACGCGCCCATGACGGGGGCGTCGCGCAATCCGTGTGCAGTCCGGCCGCCATCCGTCCGGTGCAGGACGAGACTGTTCGCCCAGCGCGTGCCGGTCCGCGCCGTCACACGCCCGCAGAATCGGTAGGCTGGAGGGTATGGCAAAAAGTCCCTCCGCGACGGAGAAGCAGCCCGGCTTCTTCTCGCAGCTGCGCTCGCTCTTCCGCTTCACCCGGGAGATCTACCCGTGGCTGCCCTGGGCGCAGATCGCGCTCCTGGTGGTCGGCGTCCTCGTCGGCCTGATCGTCGGCTACCTCATCCCCCCGTTCCAGATCTGGAGCCTCGTGCTGTGGGGCATCACCGGCCTGCTGCTGGGTGTGCTCGGTGCCATGTTCCTGATGACGCGTCTGTCCACGACCGCGATGTACCGCAAGATCGACGGCATGCCCGGCGCAGCCGGTCACGTGATCAGCACCTCGCTGGGCCGCAACTGGCAGGGATCCGAGGTTCCCGTCGGCGTGAACCCGAAGACGCAGGATGCCGTGTACCGCGCGATCGGCCGCGGCGGCATCGTGGTCGTCGCAGAGGGCTCGCGCGGCCGTCTCACCCGCCTCGTCAAGGACGAGAGGACCAAGGCCATGCGCGTGGCCCAGGGCGTGCCCGTGAACGTCTTCTACGTCGGTCACGGCGAGGAGGACGTCTCGATCGACAAGCTCTCCAAGACCATCAAGAAGCTCCCCAAGGCCATCGACAACGCGACCATGGCCGCCGTGATCAAGCGCATGGAGTCGGTCTCGCAGTCCGTGGCCTCGCTGCCGATCCCCAAGGGCATCGACCCGCTCAAGACGCGCGCACCGCGCCCGCGCTGAACCGCTGACGCCACGAGCGCCCGGTCCCTCACGGGGCCGGGCGCTCGTCCGTTCGGGCGGGGGTCCGCTCAGGACGACGAGTCGGGCATGTGCTCCTTGGAGAGCTTGCGCACCTTGGCGCGACGACGCCGCCGCTCCGGGATCATCGAGCGCATCTCGTCGAGCTTGCCGAAGCAGAGCAGCCGGTCCTCGTCTTCGAGCACGACGTGCTTGCGCGGGTTGGGGATGACGGTGACGCCCCGGTGCAGGGTGAGGACGGTGATGTCGCGGTCCCACAGGCCGAGGTCGCCGAGCTGCTTGCCGACCTGCTCGGCGCCGGCGTGGATGACGAGCTCCGCGACGCCGTAGCCGGTGGAGACGCTCAGGCGCTGGCGCACGTCGATCTCGGGGAAGTTGACCTGGTTCGCGATGAAGTCGATGATCGCGCCCGCCACGTCCAGCCCGGTGGCCGCCTCGATGCCCTGCAGGCCCGGCGAGGAGTTCACCTCCATGACCAGCGGCCCGTCCTCGCCCTCGAGCATGTCGACGCCCGCCACGCGCAGTCCCATGATCTGCGCGGCGCGCACGGCGGTCTGCTCGTAGACAGGGTCGAGCTGCACGGCCTCGACCGTTCCGCCCCGGTGCACGTTGGAGCGGAACTCGTCGCCGTTCGCGACCCGCCGCATCGCCGCCACCACTCGATCGCCGACGACGAGGGCGCGGATGTCCCTGCCACGGCTCTCCGAGATGAACTTCTGGATCAGCACGTTCTGCTTCGTGGAGTGCAGCGTCTCGATGATCGCCTCGGCGACCTTGACCTGCGGGGCGAGGATCACGCCGATCCCCTGGGTGCCCTCGAGCAGCTTGATGACGACGGGCGCGCCGCCGACCCGCTCGATCGCGGGACGCACGTCGGCGCGGTTGCGCACGAAGGCGGTGGGGGGCATCGCGATGTTGTGCCGGGACAGGATCTGGTTCGCGCGGAGCTTGTCCCGCGCGCTCGAGATACCATTCGCGGTGTTCGGCGTGTAGACGTCCATCTGCTCGAACTGGCGGACGACGGCCGTGCCGAAGTAGGTGATCGAGTTGCCGATGCGCGGCAGGATCGCGTCGTAGTCGCTCAGCCGGCGCCCGCGGAAATGCAGATCCGGTTCATCCGCGGTGAGATCGATCGCGAAGCGCAGGGTGTTCAGGACCTTGATCTGATGACCGCGCTGAATCGCGGCGGCCCGGAGGCGCTGGGTGGAGTAGGACTGCGGGGCGCGCGAGAGCACGGCGAGCTTCACGGTGATTTCCTGCCAGGATGTGTGTTGTGGACCGACCTACTCATTCAAGCACCCTAATCGGGTGGCGGGAGTGGGTGTCCCTCCCCGACGTCGGAATCCCCTGGATCAAGGCGAAGGTCGACACCGGGGCGCGCAGCTCGTCGCTGCACGCCCAGCACATCCGGGAGTTCGAGCGCGACGGCACCCCGTGGGTGCGGTTCGACGTCCGTCCATGGCAGGGCGCGCACGAGCTCGTCCCCGTGGAACTGCCCGTGTTCGACCGTCGCGATGTGCGCTCGTCCTCCGGACACGCGCAGAGCCGCCTGGTCGTGCTCCTCGATGTCGTGCTGGTCGGCCACAGGGTCACCGCGGAGGTCACCCTCAGCAATCGCAGCGAGATGGGCTTCCGGATGCTGATCGGCCGCGAGGCGCTGCGCCAGGGCTTCACGATCGATCCTGCGCGCTCTTTCCTGGGCGGCAAGGCGCCGAAGACGTTCCGTCGCCTCAACCAGGGCCACACCACCGCCTGAGCTGTGCAGCCGAGCCTGGCGCTCCTGCCGCCGCTGCGTCTTCGCCGGCCTCAGGCGCGGATCAGAACCGTTCCGACCGCCTTGTCGTGCAGGCCGCGCTGGTCGGCGTCGAAGATGACCGCAGGGATGACGAAGACGAGCAGCAGGGTGCGCACGATGGGTCGCCACAGGCCGACCCATGCTCCGTTCACCACGACGAGGCGGAGACCCACGATGCGATGCCCCGGGCTGCCGCCGATCGTCGGGACGAACAGGATCTGCAGCACCGCGAACACGATCATCGGCGCGAACTGAGTGAGACCCGCCTCCTTCGGCAACGCGAACTGCTGGAACCCGAGGAACGCGCCGGCGATGATCGACGCCGCCGCGTAGTCGATCGCGAGAGCCGCGATGCGCCGGCCGATCCGTCCGACGCTGCCGGGACCGGTCTTGGGGAGGCCGAGGCGTTCTCCGGGGTAGGTCTGCGCGGTGTCGGACATCCCTCAAGCCTAGGCGACGCGGCCCGCCCACCCCGCCGCGGAGCGGGCGGCACGCCCCCCTCTCAGCGGTTCAGGATCCGCTGCGCCAGCCGGTTGCCGAGGAACTGCCCGGCCTGCACGATCACGACGATGATCGCGACCGTGACCCAGGTCGCCTGCGCGTCGAACTGCTGGTAGCCGTACAGGATCGCGAAGTTGCCGAGCCCGCCTCCGCCGATGTACCCCGCCATCGCCGACATGTCGACCACGGCGATGAACATGAAGGTGTAGCCGAGGATCAGCGGGGCGAGCGCCTCCGGGATGACGACCGTGAACAGGATCGAGATCCGGCGGGCGCCGATCGCGCTCGCCGCCTCCACGATGCCCGGATCCACGGCGACGAGATTCTGCTCCACCACGCGTCCGATGACGACCGCGGCCATGATCGTCATCGGCACGATCGCCGCCGCGGTGCCGAGCGTCGACCCCACCACCGCCTTCGTCACAGGGGCGACCGCGGTCAGGAAGATGATGAACGGGATCGGCCGGATCAGATTCACCACCAGGTTCAGTGCGTGGAACAGCACGGCGTTCTGGAAGAGGTTCCCCGGGCGGGTCGCGTACAGGAGCGCGCCGAGGAGTAGGCCGGCGGCCCCGCCGATCAGCAGGGTGACGACGACCATGACGACCGTCTCCTGCACGGATTGGAGCAGGACCGGTGCGAGGGATCCCCAGTCCGAGGACGGGACCAGGAAGGCGGTTCGGACGGCGGACGCGGCAGTCATCGCTGCACCCCCGACGTCGGCGCTGCGTCCTCGAGCAGAGTCGCCCGCGTGCGCTCGGAGAGCTCTTCGACGATCGCTGCGACGACCACGCGGTCGGCGTCGATCCGGTACGTGAGCGTGCCGAGCTGCCGGCCGCGGATGTCGGTCACGCCGCCGTAGACGACCGTGCCGCGCACGCCGTGCCGGTCCAGCACCGCGGTGACGTCGTCGCTCGTGACCTCGTTCACGTCGACGCTGAGCAGCTCGCCTCCTCGTGCTCTGAGCGCCTCGAGGGTCTCGCCCTGCGGAACGCCCTGCGTGACCGCGTCGACGAAGCGCGAGGTCAGCGCAGCACGGGGGTGCGCGAACACCCGATACGTGTCCCCGTGATCGACGATCCTCCCCTGGTCCATCACGATGACCCGGTCGCACAGCTCGTGCACGATCGAGATCTGATGCGTGATCACGACCATGGTGATGCCCAGACGGCGATTGATCTCGCGGAGCAGATCCAGCACCTCCGCGGTGGTCTGGGGATCCAGCGCGCTCGTCGCCTCATCCGCGAGCAGCAGTTCGGGGCTGGTCGCGAGGGCGCGTGCGATGCCGACCCGCTGCTTCTGGCCGCCGGACAGCCGTCGCGGCCGCTGGCCGGCCTTGTCCGCGAGGCCGACGAAGTCCAGGAGCTCGGTGACCCGGGCGTCGATGTCGGCCCTGCTCCAGCCGGCGACCCGCAGCGGGTACGCCACGTTGCCGCGGACCGTGCGCGCGTGGAAGAGGTTGAACTGCTGGAAGATCATGCCGATGCGCCCGCGCAGACCTCGCAGCTCCGCTGCGGAGGCGCGGCCGACGTCCACGCCGAGCACGCGCACGGTGCCGGAGGTCGGGCGCTCCAGGCCGTTGATGAGGCGCACCAGCGTCGACTTGCCCGCGCCGGAGTAGCCGATGACGCCGACGATCGAGCCGGGCTCGACGGTGAAGCCGGCATCCTCCACGGCGACGAACCCGCCGGCGGCCCGGGATCGTCCCGGACCTCCGGCGGGATACGCCTTGGAGACGGCATCGAACGAGATGACCGATGCCATCCCGGTCAGCCCTTGGCCTTGAGCGCGGTCTGCAGCGAGGTGAGCTCCTCCCCCAGCTTCGCCGCCGTCCAGCTCGTCTGGAACTTCAGGTTCTTCTGGTTGAGCGCCGTGACGGCCGCCTCGACCTCGGGCGAGTGGTAGGCGTCCACGAGCTTCGCCCACCGCGGGTCGTCCTTCTTGTCGGCGCGTGTGACGAACACGTTGATGTACGGCGCCAGCTTCGGGTCGTCGAGGTTCTCCTTGAAGACGATGAGGTCGTCGCCGAGGCCGCCCTTCTGCGCCTGGGTGTTGTTCACGACTGCCGCCTGGGCGCTGCCGTCCTTGAGCGCAGTGACCGTCTGGTTGGCGTCGACCGGCTTGAGCGTGATCGAAGAGGTCAGCACGTCGTCCGGCGTGGCCAGCGCGCTGCCTCCGTCCTTCAGCGTGAGCAGGCCGGCCTTCTGCAGGTTGAGCAGCGCGCGGGCCAGGTTGGTCGGGTTGTTGGGGACCGCGACCGTCGCGCCCTGGGGCAGGTCCTTCACGTCGTGGTACTTCTCCGAGTAGAGCGCGAGCGGATAGACCGCGGTCGCGCCCACCGGGACGAGCGTGCCGCCGTTCTTGACGTTGAACTGCGACAGGAAGATCAGGTGCTGGAACAGGTTCACGTCCAGCGCGCCGTCCTGGACGCCCTGGTTCAGCTGGACGCCGTCGGTGAGGGCGCGCACCTCGAGGTCGATGCCCTCGGCCTTGAGCTTGCCCTTCAGGATCGTCCAGTACTTCTCGTTCCCGTCGTCGGCGCCGATCACGATGTGCTTCGCGTCCGACGAGGAGGAGGACGAGGCCGACGTGGATCCGGGCGCACAGCCGGCGAGCGCCATCATCCCGACAGCCGTCACGGCGAGGGCGGACAGGAGGCGGTTCACTCGGTGCTTGGTCATGACCAGGATCGAACCATCGTCGGCGCCTCCGCCGCTCGCGAGCACGACACGATCCGTCATCCATGGCCACACGACGAAACACGGGAAGGATCCTTCCCGGCGGTCGCAGCAACCCCCGTTGTGTAACACGCCCGAAACATTCCAGACACGATCACGTCATCCCCTCCTCGTAACCTGCTTGCAGGTCGCTCGACCGCACCCGTTCCTCCAGGAGTTGATGCATGTTCACCACCCCCGCCGACGTGCTCGCGTACATCCGCGACAACGACGTCAAGTTCCTCGACATCCGCTTCACCGACCTGCCCGGCGTGCAGCAGCACTTCAACATCCCCGCAGCGACGGTCGACGAGGACTTCTTCGTCAACGGTCAGCTCTTCGACGGCTCCTCGATCCGCGGGTTCGCGTCGATCCACGAGTCCGACATGCAGCTCATCCCCGACGTCACCACGGCGTACGTCGACCCGTTCCGCGAGGCGAGCACGCTCGTCATGCTGTTCGACATCTACAACCCGCGCACGGGCGAGATCTACAGCAAGGACCCGCGCCAGGTCGCCAAGAAGGCGGAGAAGTACCTCGCCTCGACCGGGATCGCCGACACCGCCTACTTCGCCCCCGAGGCCGAGTTCTACATCTTCGACGACGTGCGCTACTCGGTCACGGCCGGCGAGAGCTTCTACAAGGTCGACTCCGAGGAGGCCGCGTGGAACAGCGGTCGCGAGGAGGAGGGCGGCAACCTCGGCAACAAGACGCCGTTCAAGGGCGGGTACTTCCCCGTCGCGCCGGTGGACAAGACCGCCGATCTGCGCGACGACATGACGCTCAACCTGATCGACGCGGGCTTCCACCTCGAGCGCTCGCACCACGAGGTCGGCACCGCCGGTCAGCAGGAGATCAACTACCGCTTCGACACCATGGTGCACGCGGCCGACGACATCCTGAAGTTCAAGTACATCATCAAGAACACCGCCGCGGAGTGGGGCAAGACGGTCACGTTCATGCCGAAGCCGCTGTTCGGCGACAACGGATCCGGCATGCACACGCACCAGTCCCTGTGGCTGGACGGCAAGCCCCTTTTCTTCGACGAGAACGGCTACGGCCAGCTCAGCGACACCGCACGCTGGTACATCGGCGGCCTCCTCAAGCACGCGCACGCCGTGCTCGCCTTCACGAACCCGACGCTGAACAGCTACCACCGTCTGGTGAAGCACTTCGAGGCGCCGGTCAACCTGGCCTACTCCGCCGGAAACCGCTCCGCCGCGATCCGCATCCCGCTCACGGGCTCCAACCCGAAGGCCAAGCGCATCGAGTTCCGCGTTCCGGACGCCTCGGGCAACCCGTACCTCGCGTTCGCCGCGCAGCTGATGGCCGGCCTCGACGGCATCCGCAACCGCATCGAGCCGCTCGAGCCGATCGACAAGGACCTCTACGAGCTTCCCCCGGAGGAGGCCAAGAACATCCCGCAGGTGCCGAACTCCCTGCTGGACTCGCTCGAGGCGCTCCGCGCCGACCACGACTTCCTCCTCGAGGGGGGCGTGTTCACGAAGGAGCTCATCGAGACCTGGATCTCGTACAAGTACAACAACGAGATCCTCCCGATGGCCCAGCGCCCGCACCCGTACGAGTACGAGCTCTACTACGGCGTGTAGCGAATTCCCGCGGGACAACTGAGGTTAGTCCGCAGGGAGTCCGCAAAATCTCAAGAACCCGTCTCAGCATCCCCCGGCTGAGGCGGGTTCTTTCGTGCTTCCAGGACGGCCGCCACCGCAGTCCGCGAGGACTCGTCACGGTCAGGCCACAGGTGACCGTATGTGTCGAGAGTGGTCTTCGCAGAAGCGTGCCGAAGTCGAGCCTGGACCGTCTTGATGTCGAGGCCGGCCGCGATCAGCAGCGACGCGAAGTAATGCCGGAGGTCATGGATCCGAAAGTCCTCTGGCAGACCTCTCACCTTGCTGCGGGCGTCACGCCAGGCAGCTTCGATCGTGTAGGGGGCGACAGGTCGCCCAAACGCGCCGACGACGATGGCCTTGCTCTTGAAAGCGACCGGGTTCGCGTTCAGCATGAGTGCGAGATCGGTCGGGATCGGAATCGGATTCTTCGACTCCTCAGTCTTCAGCGGCTCCGCGGGGTACTGAATCGCGGGTGTAACGATCCCCCGCATAAAGTCGACATCTTCGACCCGCAGCGCCGCGATCTCCGCGACCCTCAGCCCCGCGAACGCACCGAGCAGCACAACCGGCCGAAAGTGATCCGGCAGCACGTCATGAAGCGCCCAGACCTGCTCCGTCGTCGCGACATAGGGGCGCTGCTTCGCCCCCTTCGGTGATGTCTTGCGGCTGCATGGGTTCTTCACGATAAGCCCGTCGTGCATTGCGTCCGTGAACAGTTGCGAGAGGCGCGAGTGCAGGGCATACACGTAGCTGGGAGCGTATCCCCTGCCCGAGAGCCCTACGACCCAGGAACGGACCTCAGACGGACGTACAGAGCGAATCGGACGATGCCCGAGATCCGCCTTGATCACCGCAAGGTGAGTTCTTGCCTGGCGCACGGTCGATGCCCGATTCCGCTCATAGCCCTGAATCCAGGTATCAGCCCACTCGGCAAGAGTCGTTCGAGCCCGCGCCGGGGCTAGGTGCGTTCCCTGCGCGACGGCCGATGTCTGCTCGACAAGCCACGCCTTGCCCTCGCGCTTCGTCTTGAAATGCCGCGCATGCTCGTTGTTCGCGTCGTCGCGGTAGCGCGCGCGCCAGGAGCCGTTAGGCCTCTGCTTGATGCTCGCCATGATTCGACGCGTCCCCTGGAATCAGAATGGTGGTCGTTGGATCGGCCGGGATGCCCAGATCGAAGCCAGGAGCCGTCACGACTTTGAGGCGGTCAGCGGCAAAGTCCCGACGCGCTCTAGTGACGCCAATCAGCTTGTCACTCGAGCGCAGCGTTTGTGGCTGTACGCCCAGGTCAGACAGCTTGGCCCGTGAATCCTCGAAGCCTTCAAGTCGAGCCTGCTCGATCTCAATCTCATTGCGCCACCATTGGGCAATTTCCCCGACATCCAGCGTCAGATAGCCAGCGACCCAGGCGCGGATCTCATCATCGATCAAACTCTTGGGAACCGCCGTGGGAACAACCGCATCCCCGCCGCCAAGTAGAAGTTCAGTCGGGCTCGCGCACAGCGCTACCGAGAGCGCCATGAGGTCATCAACGTCGACACGGCGCTGCCCGTTCTCTAGACGGCTCAGTGCAGACTTCGCGATAGGCCATCCGACGCTGGCGAGCCGTTCAGACGCCGTCGCTAGATCAATGCCGAGGGCCTCGCGGGCACGCCGAACATGCTGCCCGATCGCGAGACCCGTCAGTCCCTTGTCCTGCCCGCGCACCCGATCTTCTGATCCCATAACTAGGAATCTACATCCCTTGTCTTGCATCCGCCACTTTTCCGAGGTAATCTCAACGAGTCCCACTAAGTGGGACATGATTGCGAAAGAAGGAATCATGGGTGATCGCATTCTGTTTGTCGACGACGTGGCGGAGCGACTCCGAAGGTCTTCCGCACAGGTCCGATGGATGATCCAGAACGGAACCGCTCCCAGACACGCGAAGATCGCTGGACGCGTTTGCTTCCGGGAGTCGGATGTTGAGGCCTACATCGAAGCCGCCTTTGCGGAGGCAGGATGACCTCAGCAAACGGTGGCGCTGAAGCCTCGCGCGACTACTACCCCCTGACCTACTGGGACCCAACAGGGGAGACCGCTGTGCGGAATCTCATGGGCCGGTCGGTGCAGGTCACCTGGGAGAACGGGGCGACCATCCATCTCGACATCGAGACCATTCGCCCGCTCCTTAGAGTGCTCGACTACCAGATGTC
Source organism: Microbacterium sp. 13-71-7 (assembly GCF_002257455.1). Lineage (GTDB taxonomy): Bacteria > Actinomycetota > Actinomycetes > Actinomycetales > Microbacteriaceae > Microbacterium. The sequence continues at coordinate 5,227 of NZ_NCKN01000021.1, read as the reverse complement.
CCGCAAAGGGCACATCTGGGGGCACAAGAAGAAATCCCCGGCGGCAACCGGGGATCAAAACCAGAACCCAACCATCACGAAGGAGAACTGACTATGCCAACGACTGTAGCAGAGGAACGCAAGGCGCCACAGAAGCCTCACGACAGACTGGCGGCGATCGATGAGGAGCTCTCCGTCCTGGCGGCGGAGCGAGAGAACGTGTTTGTCGACGAGTGCGACCATTGGCGCGGCCGCGGATACGAGGCATACATCGTGCCGAGCAAGAAGGGCATCGAGCTGCGCCACTGCGTGCTCGTGAGCGAGTTCCTGTGCTCCTACAGCAGTGACACCGGGTGGCGCAGTAGCTGGGTGGTCGAGCAGCAGTACGTGGGCTACGACGATGACTACGAGCTTGGCGTGTACGCAGATGGCCCGTTCGTGTGGATCCGGCGCGGCGAGTTTGTCGTAACGCTCACCGACGGGAAGCGCGCGGTGGTAGTGAGAGTCAGGAAGACCAAGCCGACCAAGAAGCAGCTGAGTAGATCCCACGCCAGGATTCGCAACGCGGCCCGACGTGAGCACATGCGCGTGTCCATCCACGGAGACGTGGTGAAGCTCGTGAGCCCAATGAACGACATCGTCTTCGAAGGAGATGCGAGTTCTGCGGCGCTGTGGCTGGCAGGCATCACGGCGGACACGGTCATCGTGCCGGAGGTGATCGGGCGATGAGCGAGGGCACATGCCGGTTCGCGTGGTGTCAGACCGACGCCGATGAGCACGCAACGGATCCGAGCCGCCACACGCGCGAGCTCGGCTACGGCATGCTCCTCTCGGTCGACACGGATGGACACCCAATCGCCAACTGGATGCCGGACTGGTCCGAGTGGTGGATCAACCACCCTGAGGAAGTGGCGGAATACGTCAAGGTTGCCGACATGCTCCACGAGCTCAAGAGCGACTACGGGACCTTCCGGGACGCGCTAATGGCCGACCCTCAGTTCGCCGAAGAAGTAGCGACCGTGCGGGCGCAGGATCAGCGGATCGGAGGCGACAGTTGATGCGCTCGCCATCGCCATTCCACGCACCGCCTGGCCTCGCCAATGCACAGGCGAACAACAACCTGCGGCTGCTGCGCTCGGAGGCTCCGACGTGGGTGTTCGACCTGCTCATCCCGTACATCGACGCACGCATCGAGGAACGAGTCGAGCGCACACCGATGCGACCGGCACGCGGACGCCCCACTCCCCCATCAACAGATGAAGACCGAATTCTCGACTTCCTTGGAGTCGACCCTACGAGACGAAGGAAGCGATGACACTTTCCACCTACAACGACGACAAGCAGTACGAGATGATGGCCGCCCTGCTCCCCGGCGAGAACGAGAACACTCCCGATGCTGGATCAGTCATCGACGACCTGCGGCAGATTCTGTTCTTCTGCTATGAGTACACGATCGACCGCAACACGCCCAAGGAAAGCACGGCAGGCGATCTGGCGGACGCGATTGTCGCGTACCTCTTCAACGCGTGGAACGGCAAGGCGCTGGACTTCGAGCAGCAGGTGAAGGACTCCTACCTTCGCATCGGCCTCATGAAAGCCGAGGACGAGTCAGATCCGCACACAGATGAGGAGCCGACAGTTGAGCCAGAGACCGCGGCAGTCAGCTGACTAAACGCCGACAAGGCCCGCACCCCGCGTCCAGGGGTGCGGGCCGTCATCTTGGAGGTGAGACATGACATGGACACGACTCGATGACACGTGGACCGACAAGCCCCAGCTAGAGGAGCTCGACTTCGCGACGCGGTGGCACTACCTGGCCATGATTCAGTTCTGCAGTCGGAACGAGCGCCACGACGGGCTGGTTCGCAACATCGACGCCCGACGCTGCTCCGACGTTCCCGACGCAGCCCGGTGCCTGGCCGCGTTGGCGACGGCGAATCTCATCCGCGTCGAAGGAGGCGCGTATCGCATTCTCGGAATCGCGGAGCACGTTCCGCCCGAGTGGGTAGCTAAGAAGCGGGAACGTGACCGCGACAGAAAGCGGCGCGAACGAGCCCACAAGGCCGGCGACCACTCGCTATGTGGAGAGACATGTACCTCGGCGAATGTCACGACGACAGTCACACCGAATGTCACGGCGAACGCCGGGACGGGACGGGACGGGACGGGACGGGCTGATACAACAGGGGGTTCTACCGAAACGATCGAATGGGAGACTGCGGTGCCTGGCCGTCCTGACCTGAAGGTGGTGTCGGGATGAGGCTCTCCGGAACAGAAGCATCCGCACCCGCGTACACCCTTCCCCACTCGTCCCGTTGGGGCCAGCGGTTCGAACAGCATCTCGACCAGGTGCCGATGCTCCTCGAGGTTCTTCGCGGAGCACGCGGAGGAGTGCATGCTGCTCGTACGGATTCGGAACGGGTCTCCGGCGGTGGAGGTATGGCCCCCTCGCCCCTTCGGGAGACGCCGGTGGACGATGCAGACGATCTGTGGGCCGCATTGGTGGAGTACATCGGCGAAGTCGCAGAACGACTGCAGGACCCCGCTCCCGCTGCTGTGGGAGCCACGTGGGCTATCGACGAGAACGCGAGGGGTCTCCCGTCATGGATGAACAGCGAGCTGGCGTATGTCGCCGGCTTCGCCCTCGTCGAATGGCTGATCAGTCGAGCGGCTGAGGTCAGTGAGTTGAGGATGCGTGACTCGGAGGAGTTCCTGTTCGCCCTGGTCCGGAAGCTGCAGTCGCGCTACGTGCTCGACCCGATCGAGCGGCCGGCGCACCGACGAACATGCAGCGTGTGTGGCGAACGGGCAGTGATCGTGTCGTGGGTCGTCGACGACACTGGCGAGGCCGCGTGTCGGGTCTGCGGCGCTACATACGGCACGGAGGCCATTCAGCATGGAGAAGCCGATGGGTGAGCCGCTGACGTACTTCCAGGCCGCTCGTCGGGTGCGTCGCTCAGTGCGGACAATCAAACGCTGGAGACGAAACGGGATGCCGATGGGATGGGCGGACGGGCACAGGGTGGTCGATGAGCCCGTACTCCTCGCATGGTGGCGTGACCGGATGTCCGCCGACCCAGTCCATCAGCTCCGAATCGTCCGAGGCATGGACGGTAACTAGTCGGGTATCCCCGGTGGAGCATGGTGGCACGCCACCGGGGATACCGGCCACCAACATGTCTTGCGCTTGCTCACCCGGGGGTAGCGCCCCGCTACGAGGTCGCTCGGTTGCGGTCGCGTCGGTGGACACTCTCGAGCCCCATCCGTACGGTCAGAGGCAGGAGGTCCCAACGGCGGGGCCCTGTATTTCAAGGGGGAACCATGAAGAAGAAGATCGCAATCGGTCTTGCCGCACTGGCCGCGCTGATGGGCGGCGGAGTCCAGGCAGCTCAGGCCGTCGATTTCGGAGAATACTACTTCTTCTCGACCGAGAGCGCCTGCCTCGGTGCGATGGATCGGATGCAGCGGAGCGGCTTTGTGATCACCGCGTACTGCGCCTATCGGCCACAGCAGGGCAGCAGTCTTGCCTGGTCGTTCGCCGCGCGCTGATCCGCCGCGACGCGGAGAGCCGGGCGAAGATCTCGGCGCCGGTCGCGCGCGACGGGTTCTGATATGCGCGGGGATGAGCCGGCGTGAAGCCGAGCTGGCGACGTGGGGTCCTGCCGATTAAGTCACTAAGCACTGTATAGTCAGCTTGTGCTGACTATAGCTTCTCGCCTCGACGTTATGAACCGGATCGGTAGAGCGATGGCGGATCCGAGCCGCTCCCGGATCCTCCTCGCACTCCTGGACCAGCCCGGCTACCCGGCCGAACTGGCTCGGGACCTCGGACTCACCCGCACCAATGTGTCGAACCACCTGACATGTCTTCGCGGATGCGGCCTCATCGTTGCGACTCCTGAGGGCCGGCGCACACGGTACGAGATCGCGGACCCGCACCTCACCCAAGGTCTCCAGCAACTCTTGGAAGCCGTCGTTGCCGTCGACGAAGGCGCCCCCTGCACTGACGCGCGATGCGAGTGCTGCGCATGACCCTCCAGCGCGATGCGGCCCGCACAGCCACGCTCCAGCGCCGTATCCGATGGATCGTCGGTATCACCATCGGCTACAACCTCATCGAGGCAATCGTGGCCATCGCCACTGGCTCGGCGGCGTCATCAGCTGCGCTCATCGGATTCGGTCTGGATTCCACAATTGAGGTGCTCTCCGCGGGAGCGGTCGCTTGGCAGTTCACCCGCCGGGACCCCGAGCGTTGGGAGAAAGGCACGCTCCGCATCATCGCCGTCGCTTTCTTCGCCCTAGCCGCTTACGTTACTGTCACGTCGGTCCTCGCACTTGCATTAGGTATCGAGGCCGAGCACTCGCCAGTCGGCATCGTCCTCACCGCGCTGAGCGTCATCATCATGCCGTTCCTATCGCTCGCCGAGCGTCGCGCTGGAAGAGAACTTGGATCGGCCACCGCGGTTGCCGACTCCAAGCAGACCCTGATCTGCACGTACTTGTCCGCGACGGTCCTCGTCGGGCTGCTATTCAACAGCGTCTTCGGCTGGTGGTGGGTGGACTCGATCGCGGGTCTCGTCATCGCGATCTTCGCTTTCCGAGAGGGCGTGGAGGCTTGGAAGGGCGACGCCTGCGCCACGTCTGTGGGGATGCTCCTCGAAGACAGCGCGCACGACCATTGAGAGGGCGACGGCACTCCTCGCCTTGGCGTACAGGCCAAGATCTCGGCGTCAGTCACGCCCAACGGGTTCTGATCCGGGCGGGCATGAACCGGCGCGAAGCCGACAATCAGGCGCAGATTGGGATGGGAACCTCACCCGCGGCCGGCGTTGTCGCAGCAGCGGGGGTGAGCGTTCCCATCAACCAGGGCCGTGTACCAGGGCGCACCCCGGTAACCCAGTTCGGCCCTTGTCTGGAGGCTACACCCGGACCAGGGCCGGCATAACCCCGATCAGCAGGTAACGTGCGGTCGCATGCTGCTATCCGGTGCTCGCGCGGATCGTGCTGCGTTGCTCCAGGAGCGGGCAGGTGAACACGTCACGTTCTCCCAATCCGACACGGTTGATGTAGCGGACCACGATCGCGTAGGAGTGAAACAGCCCGACCTGCGTGTAGGTCACGTCGTGCGCCTGGCAGTATGCGGCGACCACGGGGGCGGCGCGGCGCAGGTGCGGGCGCGGCATCGAGGGAAAGAGGTGGTGTTCGACCTGGTAGTTCAGACCCCCCATGGCGATGTCGAGGAAGCGGC
>NZ_NCKN01000242.1 GCF_002257455.1 Microbacterium sp. 13-71-7 | reverse complement strand
GCACCCCCTGGGCTCCGCTGACGGGGACGACACGGGATGGGAATACCCCAGGGGGGTATTGCCGTTGGGTCCTTTCACGACGCCAGAACGGGCGTCCCGTCGAAAGGTCACCCCGTGTCCACCACCTCCCCCACCGCCGCACGCGCACGCACCGCGCCCCGCGGCCTCGCCCTGTCGCTCATCGCCGCGGCGCAGTTCGTCGTGATCATGGACACGTCGATCATCGGCGTCGCGCTGCCGGACATCCGCCGCGACCTCGGGTTCTCCCCTGACGCGCTGTCCTGGGTCTTCAACGCGTACGTGATCGCCTTCGGCGGCCTGCTGCTGCTCGGCGGGCGTCTCGCGGATCTCTTCGGCGCGCGCCGGATGTTCACGACCGGCTGGGTGCTCCTCCTGGCCGGATCCGTGGCCGCAGGGCTGGCCGCGAATCCCGCGATCGAGATCGCCGCGAGGGCCGTGCAGGGCGCCGGCGCCGCGCTCATCGCCCCGGCGGCGCTGACGCTGCTCATGACGACCTTCGGCGGCACCCCGCACCTCCCCCGCGCGTTCGCGGTCTACGGAGCGGCCGCACCCATCGGCGGCACCGCCGGCGTCTTCCTCGGCGGCGTGCTGACCGAATACCTCGGCTGGCCGTGGGTCTTCTACGTCACCGCGCCGATCGCGCTCGCCATCCTCCTGCTGACCCCGCGCGCGTTCGGGTCCTCGCCCCGCAGCACCGGCCGCATCGACGTCCTCGGCGCGGTGACGGGCACGGCCGGCCTCGCCCTCACCGTGTTCTCGATCGTCCGGGCGCCGGAGGCCGGCTGGGCGGACGCCGCCACGATCGCTCCGCTCGCCGTGGGCGTGGCCCTCCTGGTCGCGTTCGTGATCCGTCAGCTCCGCGCGGCCGAGCCGCTGCTGCGCCCCGGCCTGCTGCGCACTCCGCTGCTCGGCGGCGCGAACCTCGCCCAGCTGCTTCTCGGCGGCGCCTGGATCCCGATGTGGTTCTTCCTGAACCTGCACCTGCAGAACGTGCTGGGCGCCTCCGCCTTCGCCGCCGGCGCGGCGCTGATCCCGATGACGGCGCTCATCGTGGTCGGGATGACCGTGGTCGCCCCGCGCCTCGCCGCGCGCTGGGGAACGCTGCCCATGGTGACCATCGGCTTCGCGCTGCTCGCCGCGGGCGCGCTGTGGCTGTCCTTCGCCCGCCCCGGCGGCTCGTACCTCGTCGACGTGCTGCCGGCCTCCCTGGTCGCCGCTGCGGGCATGGCGTTCGCCTTCGTGCCGTCGCTCAGCACGGCGATCGCGAGCGCCCCCGTCGCGGAGTCGGGCGTCGCCTCGGGACTCGTCAACACGAGCTATCAGGTCGGCTCGGCCCTGGGTCTCGCGGTGCTCGCCGCGGTGTCGAGCTCCGTCGGCGCCGCGAACGGCGACGCAGCCGGATTCTCGGCCGCCTTCGCGGGAGCCGCCGCGGTCGCCGCCGCGGGAGCGATCGCCGCGCCGCTCACCCTGCGCGCCCGACGCTGACACCCCCTCCGCGCCCACCCCACCTTCGAGTCGTCCCCGTCAGCGCACCCCCTGGGCTCCGCTGACGGGGACGACGCGAAGGTGGAGGGCTGGAAGCGGCGGGGTCACACCGCCTTCGCGACGAAGTCGCCGGAGTCGACGAGGGCGTCGGCGGTGGCGATGATCGTGTCACGGAGCGCAGCGGCCGCCCGGGTCGGCGCCATGTCGGCACGGTGCGCCAGGCTCACCGTGCGGGTGAGCTTCGGCGAGGCCAGCGGCACGGCACGCAGTCCCGGACGATCGAGCGCGACCATCGCGGGGACGACGGCGACGCCCACCCCGCGCTCCACGAAGCGCAGCACGGTGTCCATCTCCGGTCCCTCCACGACGACCTCCGCGACGAGTCCGGTCCCGGCGAAGGCCGCGTCGGTCGCCGCGCGCAGCTCGTAGCTGCGCGGGAAGGCGATGAGCGGCAGATCCGCCACGGCCGCGAGCGCGATGGCCTGGCCGTGGCTCACGGGCGACTGCGCGGCCGAGGAGATCACCACGAGGTCCTCCTCCAGCAGCGGGGTGCGACTGAGGCTCACGGGCGAGGCCGCCGCCGCGTCCGAGGACGCGAGCAGCGCGAGATCCAGCGCCCCTTCGGCGAGCGCCGCGACCAGCCCCCGCGAGCCGCGTTCGGTGATCTCCAGCTCGATCCCGGGATGCGCGGCGCGGAACGCACCCACGACCTCGGGCACGATGCTCGCGCACAGCGACGGCGGGGCGCCGAGACGCACCCGCCCGCGGCGCAGGCCCGCGATCTCGGCCATCTCCCGCCGCACCGAGCCCGCGTCCGCGAGCATCCGGCGGGCGTACGGCAGCAGCACCTCGCCGGCCGCGGTGAGCGAGATGTGCCCGCGTGCGCGATGGAACAGCTCGGATCCGAGCTCCCTCTCCAGCGTCGAGATCTGCCGGCTCAGCGAGGGCTGCGCGAGATGCAGCTCCTCGGCGGCACGGGTGAAGTTGCCCAGCCGGGCGATCTCGACGAATCCGCGGAGCTGCTCGAGGTTCATGACCATAGCCTAGGCACATTCACTCCAGCAGAATTATGCATTGGAGTAATCACCGGCGGATTCTTAGCGTGGAAGTCATGACTGAGAACACCACCCGCGAGCGCCTCGTCTCCACGACCGTGCTCGTGATCGGCACCGGCGGATCCGGCCTGCGCGCGGCCATCGAGGTCGCAGAGCAGGGCGTCGACGTGCTGGCCGTCGGCAAGCGCCCGCGCCACGACGCGCACACCTCCCTCGCCGCCGGCGGCATCAACGCCGCCCTCGGCACGATGGACCCCCAGGACAGCTGGCAGCAGCACGCGGCGGACACCATCAAGGAGAGCTACTTCCTCGCCGACCCGCGCACGGTCGAGATCGTCACCCGGGGAGCGGAGGAGGGCATCCGCGACCTGGAGCGCTACGGCATGGGCTTCGCCCGCGAGGACGACGGCCGCATCTCGCAGCGCTTCTTCGGCGCGCACACGTTCCGGCGCACGGCCTTCGCCGGCGACTACACGGGCCTGGAGATCCAGCGCGCCCTCGTCGACCGCGCGGAGCAGCTCGAGATCCCCCTCCTCGACACCGTCTACATCACACGCCTCCTGGTCGACGACGTCCCGGGCCCCGACGGCGGCACGGTCCCCCGGATCTTCGGCGCCTACGGCTTCGACCTCGTCGACGGCACCCGGTACCTCATCCACGCCGACGCCGTGATCCTCGCCGCGGGCGGACACAACCGCATCTGGCGGCGCACGTCGTCCCGCCGCGACGAGAACACCGGGGACTCCTTCCGGCTCGCCGTCGAGGCGGGCGGGCGGATCCGCGATCCCGAGCTCGTGCAGTTCCACCCCTCCGGCATCATCGAGCCGGAGAGCGAGGCCGGCACGCTCGTGTCCGAGGCCGCGCGCGGCGAGGGAGGGATCCTGCGCAACGCGCTCGGCGAGCGGTTCATGCAGAAGTACGACCCGGAGCGGATGGAGCTGTCCACGCGCGACCGCGTGGCCCTGGCGGCGTACACCGAGATCGCCGAGGGCCGCGGTACCCCGAACGGCGGCGTCTGGCTGGACGTCTCGCATCTGCCCCGCGAGACGATCATGACCCGTCTGCCGCGGGTGTATCAGACGATGCTCGAGCTGCAGATGCTCGACATCACGAAGGATCCGATCGAGATCGCGCCGACCGCGCACTACTCGATGGGCGGCGTCTGGGTGCGTCCGGAGGACCACCGCACCGACGTCGACGGCCTCTACGCGATCGGCGAGGCCTCTTCCGGCCTGCACGGCGCGAACCGGCTGGGCGGCAACTCGCTCATCGAGCTGCTCGTGTTCGGGCGGATCACGGGTCGCGCCGCGGTCGCGCACGCCTACGGGCTCGACGCGCAGCACCGCTCGACCGACGCCGTGCGCCGGGCGAGGGCCGAGATCGACGACCTGCTGGCCGCCGACGGCCCGGAGAACGTGCGCGCCCTGCAGCGCGCGATCCGCGACACCATGACCGCGCATGCGGGCGTGGTCCGCGACGAGGAGGGCCTGCGCGCGGGCCTCGCCGAGCTCGACGCGATCGAGGAGCGGATGACGAGGATCGGGATCCACCCCGACATCGCCGGGTTCCAGGATCTGGCGCACGCCTTCGACCTGCGCTCCTCCGCGCTCGCCGCGCGCGCGACCGTCGAGGCGGCCCTCGAGCGCCGCGAGACCCGCGGCTGCCACAACCGCAGCGACTACCCCGCGATGGATCCGGCGCTCCAGGTCAACCTCGTCTGGTCCCCGTCCACGGGTGTCGTGCGCGAGGAGATCCCGTCGATCCCGGCCGAGATCGACGCGCTGATCCGCGAGGTCGACACCGCGGGCAAGCTCGTCGAGTAGCGCCTCGACGCGCACCGGCCGCGGGCCGGGCGGCAGGGATCCTCCCCGCCGCCCGGCCCGCGGTGGTAGAGTGCCTCAACGGATCGTATACAAAGTCGTCGATCCACCCCTGCATCTTCCCGAGGTGATCAGCCGTGGCAGCTATTCCCGTCGCTCCCGCAGAGTCCGTCTCGACGCTCGTCGCGCGCAACATCAGCGAGTTCCGCTCCGCCGTGTCCGACTCGTTCGTGCCGCTCCAGGTGAGCCGGGAGGGCGCCGAGCCGTTCCGCGGCCTGATCCGCGGCGCCTCCGTCGACGAGGTGCACGTCACGGACCTGCGCGCATCGCGCCACGTCGTGGAGCGCACGCCGGAGCTCATCGCGCGCGGCGACCGCTCGTACTTCAAGGTGAGCCTGATGCTGGCCGGCACGGGCCTGCTCATCCAGGACGATCGCGAAGCCGTGCTCACCCCCGGCGACCTCGCCGTCTACGACACGGACCGCCCCTACTCGCTCGTGTTCGACGAGGACTTCCGCACCATGGTGGTCATGTTCCCGAAGCACCTGCTGAGCCTGCCGCCGGAGATGGTCGGCCAGCTCACCGCCGTGCGGATCTCGGGACAGGAGGGCCTGGGCGGCATGGTCGTGCCGTATCTGCGCCAGCTCGCCACGAACCTCGACCAGCTCGCCGGCGCCACGGGCGCACGCCTCGCGCACAGCGCGCTCGACCTCGTCTCCACGGTGTTCACCCGCGAGCTCGGCCTCGACGAGGCCGCGACCGATCCGCACCGCGCGCTCATGCAGCGCATCCGCGGGCACATCGACCGCAACCTCGCCTCGACCGACCTCGCGCCCACCTCGATCGCCGCCGCGCACTTCATCTCCACGCGGCACCTGCACGGGCTGTTCCAGGAGCAGGGCACGACCGTGTCGACCTGGATCCGCACCCGCCGGCTCGAGCAGTGCCGTCGCGACCTGCTGGATCCGATCCTCGCCGACCGCCCCGTCGCCGCGATCGCCGCACGCTGGGGCTTCGTCGACGCCGCGCACTTCAGCCGCGCGTTCAAGACCACCTATGGCGTCTCCCCCAGCGAGTACCGCGCCACGCACTGACCGGGCGCCCCGCCATGCGCCCGCGCACCGCACCGTGCGCCCCGCGCCCGCGCACCGCGCCGTGCGCCCGCGCGCCGCGCCCGCGCACTGCGCCTGCCCTGCCCCACCCCGCGAGACTCCAACTGGGCGACGAGACTGCGCCT
>NZ_NCKN01000241.1 GCF_002257455.1 Microbacterium sp. 13-71-7 | reverse complement strand
CACGACAAGACTTCCCAGAAAGAAGGATTCGACATGAACCGCTATGAGGGTCGCCGCGCTCTGGTCACCGGAGGCGGATCCGGCATCGGTCAGGCCACCGTGCTGCGCATGCTCGCCGAGGGCGGGCGCGTGGTGGCTGCCGACGTGAGCGCCGCCGGTCTCGCGGACACCGTCGCGAAGGCGGGGGACGCCGCCGATCGCCTGACCGCGATCGAGGTCAACATCGGCGACGAGGCCTCCGTGAAGGCGGGCGTCGCAGCCGCTGTCGAGGCGCTCGGCGGCCTGGACGTGCTCGTGAACGCCGCGGGCATCCTGCGCTCCTCGCACACCGCCCAGACCACGCTCGAGCAGTTCCAGCAGGTCATCCAGGTGAACCTCGTCGGCACGTTCCTGATGATCCGCGAGGCGATCCCCGCACTGCTCGAGGGCAGCGACGCGGCCGTCGTGAACTTCAGCTCCACCTCCGCGATGTTCGCGCACCCGTACATGGCCGCCTACGCGGCGAGCAAGGGCGGCGTGCAGTCGATGACCCACGCGCTGGCGGCGGAGTACGCCAAGCAGGGCATCCGCTTCACCGCCGTGCAGCCCGGGTCGATCTCCTCGGGGATGACCGACGGATCCGGTCAGAGCGGGCAGAGCCGGGGCCCCGGCCTTCCCGAGGACGCCGATATGAGCCTGTTCATGAAGCTCGCCCCGGCCATCGGCCAGGGCTTCGCGGGCCCGGAGTCCGTGGCCGGCGTGGTCGCGATGCTCGCGAGCGCCGACGGCGCCTTCATCACCGGCACCGAGGTGCGCATCGACGGCGGCACCCACTTCTGATCCGCGCGACCCACTGATCCGCGCGAGGCGGTCGGCAGCTCTCAGGCGAGGGCGCCGACCGCCTCTTCGATGAGCGCCCAGAACCGGTCGACGTCGAGGTCCATCGCGATCGTGGCGTTGGGTTCGGCGTCGAGCACGCCGAGCAGGTCCACGCTCGTGGCTCCGCGCGTGAAGACGCCCTCCGTCTCGACGTCGAGCCGGGCGCGCACGGTCGTCGCCACGGACGGATCGATCAGCATCGCGACCGTGATCGGGTCGTGCAGCGGCCCGTCCGGCATGTGCTCGGCGATCTCGTAGGTGGCGCAGAAGAACTCGAGCAGCTCCGCGCCGAACGCGGCGGTACGGGTGCCGATGCGGCGGATCCGCTCCCGCACCTCTCGGGTGATGAGCGCCTGGTGCGAGATGTTCAGCCCGACCATCGTGAAGTCCACGCCGCTCTCCAGCACGAGGGCGATCGCCTCGGGGTCGGTCCACGCGTTGAACTCCGCGTACGGGGTCGCGTTGCCGCGTCCGGTCGATCCGCCCATCCAGACGACGCGGGCGATGCGCGGCAGCAGGTCGGCGTGGTCGCGCACGAGCAGGCCGACATTGGTGAGCGGCCCGGTCGCGACGATCGTGACCGGCTCCTCCGACGCCTCGAGCACCGCGCGCATGAGCGTCAGCGCGTCACGCGGATCCTCCGGGACGGTCGGCTCGGGCAGGTCCGGTCCGCCGAGCGCGTTCGCGCCGTGGATCTGCTCGGCGGGATGCAGCCGGCCGTGGATCGGTCCTGCCGCGCCCGCGGCGATCGGCACGCCCTCGATACCGGCGACCGTGCACGCGATGCGGGCGTTGCGCGTGGTGAACTCCAGCAGTCCGTTGCCGCCCACGGTGGTGAGGGCGCGCAGGTCGATCGCGGGGTTCGCGGCGGCGAGCCAGATCGCGAAGACGTCGTCGTGGCCGGGATCGCAGTCGAGGATGACGGGTGTGCTCATGATGCCCTCAGTATCGCGGCAGGTCGCGACGGGACGAAGCCCTGATACAGGCGCCTCTCCCGCGATAGGCTGGAGGGCTATGTCTGCGCCCGTGATCTCCTATCCGCCGGAACTCCCGGTCAGTGCCGCGCGCGACGAGATCGCCGCGGCGATCCGCGACCATCAGGTCGTCGTCGTCGCGGGCGCGACCGGATCGGGCAAGACCACGCAGCTTCCGAAGATCCTGCTCGAGCTCGGCCGGGAGCGCATCGCGCACACCCAGCCGCGCCGCCTCGCGGCCCGTACGATCGCCGAGCGCGTGGCGGAAGAGCTGCGGGTGCCCCTCGGCGGGCTCGTCGGCTACAAGGTGCGCTTCACCGACCAGGTCTCGGACGAGACCCGGATCGCGCTCATGACCGACGGCATCCTGCTCAACGAGATCCACCGCGACCGGCTGCTGCGCCGCTACGACGCCATCATCATCGACGAGGCGCACGAGCGCTCCCTCAACGTCGACTTCCTCCTCGGCTACCTGCACCGGATCCTTCCCGAGCGCCCCGATCTCAAGGTCGTCATCACCTCGGCGACGATCGACCCGCACAGCTTCGCGAAGCACTTCGCGGACGCGGACGGCGAGCCCGCCCCCGTGATCGAGGTGTCGGGGCGGACCTATCCCGTCGAGATCCGCTACCGGCCGCTCGTCGACGAGGAGGCGGAGACCGCCGCGAAGCCCGCCCGTGGTGCGAAGTCCGAGCCGGAGGACGAGGTCACGGCGATCGTGACCGCGCTGCGCGAGCTCGACCGCGAGGAGCGCGGCGACGTGCTCGTGTTCCTGCCGGGCGAGGCCGAGATCCGGGACGCGGCCGACGCGATCCGGGGCGCCTACCGCTCCCAGACGGCGCCGGTCGAGGTGCTGCCGCTGTACGGACGCCTCTCGGCCGCCGAGCAGCACCGGGTGTTCGAGCCGTCGACCGTGGCGGGGCTGCGGCGTCGGGTGATCCTGGCCACGAACGTCGCCGAGACGAGCCTCACCGTGCCAGGGATCAAGTACGTGATCGACACCGGCACGGCGCGCATCTCCCGCTACAGCAACCGCTCGAAGGTGCAGCAGCTGCCGATCGAGGCCGTGTCGCAGGCGTCCGCGAACCAGCGCTCCGGGCGCGCCGGACGCACGAGCGCGGGCATCGCGATCCGCCTCTACGGCGAGGACGACTTCGAGAAGCGGCCGGAGTACACCGAACCCGAGATCCTGCGCACCTCGCTCGCGTCGGTCGTGCTGCAGATGCTGAGCCTCGGCTTCGGCGACATCGCGGAGTTCCCGTTCCTCACTCCCCCGGGCTCGCGCGACGTGAAGTCCGCGATCGATCTGCTCGTCGAGCTCGGCGCCGTGCAGCCGGGCCGCCCTTCGGCGGGGACCGTCGCCGAGGCCCCGCGGCTCACCCGGATCGGGCGCGAGATCGCCCGCATGCCGATCGACCCGCGCTTCGCCCGCATGCTCGTCGAGGCGAGCCGCCCCTCGACCGGCTCAGGCGGTGTGATCGGAGCCGTTCTCGCGATCGTGGCGGGACTGTCGATCCAGGACGTGCGCGAGCGGCCGTCGGCCGACGCGCCTCAGGGCGTGCGCGACGAGGCGGAGCGGATGCACGCGCGGTTCGCGGATCCGACCAGCGACTTCCTGTCGATCCTGAACCTGTGGAACCACCTGCGCGAGCAGCAGAAGGAGCTCGGATCCAGCGCGTTCCGCCGTCTCTGCCGCTCGGAGCACCTGAACTACGTGCGGGTGCGCGAATGGTTCGACGTGCACCGGCAGCTGCGCACGCTGGTCCCCAAGAAGGGGTCCTCGCTCAACGACCCCGTCTCGGCCGATCCGGATGCCGTGCACAAGGCGCTGCTCGCGGGACTCCTCAGCCAGATCGGGATCCTCGACGAGCGCAACCTGACCAAGGGCCCGTCGACGAAGGGCGGGCAGAAGGACCCGAAGCGCCGCATCGCCGAATACCGCGGAGCCCGCGGGATCCGGTTCTCGCTGTTCCCCGGCTCCGCGCTGCGCAAGAAGGCGCCGCGGGCCGTCATGGCGGCGGAGATCGTGGAGACCTCGCGCACGTTCGCACGCACGGCCGCGGCGATCGACCCGGCCTGGGCGGAGGCGCTCGCGGGGGACCTCGCCAAGCGGCAGATCTCCGAGCCGCACTGGTCCAAGGAGTCCGGAGCCGCCGTCGCCTTCGAGAAGGTGACGCTGTTCGGCGTGGAGATCGTGGCGCGCCGGCGCGTGCAGTTCGCCCGCATCGACCGGCCCGCCGCGCGCGAGCTCTTCCTGCGGCATGCGCTCGTCGAGGGCGAGTGGGATCCGAGCCGCATCGACAAGCGCGTCTCCGCGTTCTGGCGCAGCAACGCCGAGCTGCGCCGCCGCCTGGAGAAGCTCGAGGAGCGCGAGCGCCGCCGCGACATCCTCGTCGGCGACGAGGCCGTGTTCCGGTTCTACGACGAGCGGATCCCGAACGACGTGTTCGACGTGCGCTCCTTCGAGGCGTGGTGGCGCGACGCGCTCACCGAGACGCCGAAGCTGCTCGTGATGCGCGAGGGCGATCTCCTCGACGACGCCGACCGGGCCGATCAGCAGGACTTCCCCACGCGGTGGACGCAGGCGGATCAGGTGCTCGGCCTCGCCTACCGCTTCGAGCCGGGAGCCGCGGACGACGGCGTCAGCGTGGTCATCCCGCTCGCGCTGCTGCAGCAGGTGCGGGACACCGGCTTCGACTGGCAGGTCCCCGGGCTGCGCGCCGAGCTCGTGACGGCGCTGCTGCGCGCACTGCCGAAGGCGATCCGCCGGCATGTGGTCCCGGCCGCGGACTGGGCGGACACCTTCGGCGCCGAGCTCGCCGCCGAGGGGCCTGAATCGCACCAGGGCCTTCCCTCGCGGAGCCTGCGCGAAGCGCTCGCCCGGCTCATCCAGCCGCTCGCGAATCAGCCGATGTCCGCCGCGGACTTCGACATGGAGCGCGTGTCGGCGCACCTGCGGATGAACTTCCGCGCGGTCGACGAGCGCGGTCGCGTGGTCGGGTCGGGGCGCGATCTGACCGTGCTGCAGAGCGAGCTCGCCGACCGGTCCCGCGCGAGCGTCGCCCGCTCGATCGAGCGCGGCCCGGAACCCGCCCGCGCCGGACGCGGACGCGGTGCCGCGGCCGTCGCTGCTGCGGCGTCGCCCGCGCCGGCCCTCGCCCAGCGCGACGGCATCACGGCGTGGGATCTCGGCGAGCTCCCGGAGGTGCTGGACACCCGCGTGGCCGGCGGCGTGGTGCGCGGTTATCCCGCGCTCGTGGATCAGGGCAAGTCCGTGGCGCTGCAGGTCGAGGCGACCGCCGAGGCGGCGCTCGCGGCGACCCGCGACGGGGTGCTGCGGCTGGTGCTCCTCGGGATCCCCTCCCCCGCCTCCTACGTGCAGCAGCACCTGACCAGCCCGGAGAAGCTCGCCCTCGCCGCCTCCCCGTACCCGACCGTCGCCGC
This sequence comes from Microbacterium sp. 13-71-7, assembly GCF_002257455.1. Classification (GTDB taxonomy): domain Bacteria; phylum Actinomycetota; class Actinomycetes; order Actinomycetales; family Microbacteriaceae; genus Microbacterium. The sequence goes on along the minus strand of NZ_NCKN01000241.1, from coordinate 390 downwards.
TCTCATCGAGGATGCGCGCGCCGCCGTCGCGCGGGCCGCGATCGACCGGATGACGGGCCCCTCGACGGCCTCGGAGACGGTCGGGATCGTGCGCACCGAGGCGGAGTTCGCGCGCGTGCGGGACGGCGTCTCCGCGGTCGTCGTGGACGAGCTGTTCGCGCTCGTGTCGCTCGTCGCGAAGATCCTCACGAAGGCGCGCGAGGTGGAGCGCGGGATGAAGGGTCAGAACTCGCTCGCCCTGCTCGGCCCGCTGGGCGACATCCGGGGGCAGCTCGCGGGCCTGCTGCCGAACGGCTTCATCTCGGGCGCCGGCGCCGAGCGCCTCGCCCAGTTCCCGCGCTACCTCGACGGGATCCTGGATCGGCTGCGCACCCTCGCGGACGCGCCGGG
>NZ_NCKN01000020.1 GCF_002257455.1 Microbacterium sp. 13-71-7 | reverse complement strand
CGTTGGACTGCGGCTCCTCCTCGAAGGAGAGGACCTGTCCGACCACGACCGGGCCCGAGATGTCGAAGCCGTGCAGCTCCTCCTCTTCGAAGCCCACGGAGACGAGCGCCGCGAAGACGTCGTCCGGCGTGACCGTCTCGGCCACATCCACGTACTCACGCAGCCACGAAAGCGGGACGCGCATCACACCACCATCCCGAACTGCTCGCTGAATCGGACATCGCCCTCGGCCATGTCGCGCATGTCCTGCACGTCGCTGCGGAACATGAGCGCACGCTCGACGCCCATGCCGAACGCGAAGCCGCTGTACACGTCGGGGTCGATCCCCGCCGCGCGCAGCACGTTGGGGTTGACCATGCCGCAGCCGCCCCACTCGATCCAGCGCGCGCCGCCCTTGAAGGTCGGGTGCCACAGGTCGAGCTCCGCGGAGGGCTCCGTGAAGGGGAAGAAGTTCGTGCGGAAGCGGGTCTTCGCCTCCGGTCCGAAGAGCTGACGCGCGACGTGGTCGAGCGTGCCCTTGAGGTGCGCCATCGAGATGCCCTTGTCGACGACGAGGCCCTCGAACTGGGTGAACACCGGCAGATGCGTGGCATCGAACTCATCGGTGCGGTAGACCCGCCCCGGGCACAGCACGTAGATCGGCACCTCGCGGTCGAGCATGGAGCGCACCTGCACGGGGCTGGTGTGCGTGCGCATCACGAGGTGGCGGGAAGGCGGATCCACGTAGAACGTGTCCTGCTCCTGACGCGCCGGGTGGTCGACGTCGAAGTTCAGCGCGTCGAAGTTGAACCACTCGTGCTCGAGCTCCGGCCCTTCGGCGATCTCCCAGCCCATGCCGACGAACACGTCGCTGATCTGCTCCTGCAGCAGGGTGAGCGGGTGCCGGGCGCCGACGCGGCTGCGCGAGGCGACCGCGGTGATGTCGACGCGCTCGGCCTCGAGCCGCGCGGCGGTCTCGGCCTCGGCCAGCTCCGCCTCCTTCGCGGCGAGCGCCTGCGAGACGCGCCCGCGGCCCTGGCCGATGAGCTTGCCGAAGGCGGCCTTGTGCTCCGGCGCGACCTGGCGCATGGACGCGTTGAGGGTCGCGAGCGGCGACCCCTCGGCGACGTGCGCCGCGCGTGCGGCCTTGAGCTCTGCGGTGTCGGCCGCGGATCCGATCGCGGCGAGCGCGGCCGCGACGGCCGTCTCCACCGCCTCGGGGGTGATCTCAGATGTGGTCTGTGCGTTGTCGGACACGAGAACCGAGTCTACCGGCGCGCCGGAGGCGGCCCGGCCCCCTGCCGACCGCTCAGAGCGGCCCGAACATCTGCGTGCGCCTGTCCGGCGTCCACAACAGCCGCTCCCGCTCGAGGGTCGCCGCGAGGCGGGGGTCCTTCTGCGTCTGCCGCCTCAGGATCAGCCGGCTCCGGCCCAGAATCGCGGACGGGACGACGAAGGCGGACGCGAGCAGCAGCACCATGCCGAGATCGACGAGGACCATGACCAGCACATCGCCGGTCGTCAGCGACCCGATCGCCATGAGGACGTTGAGCACGAGCAGGATCCCTCCCGCCGCCCACAGACCTCCTCGCAGGTTCCCCGGCCCTCGGACCGACAGCGACGTCCCAGGGCGCGGCACCCAGCGGCGCACCCGGCCGAGGAACAGCGCACTGACGGCGGCGAGCACCGCCCCGACCGCGATCCACGGCACGGTGGACTCCGCACGCCCTGTGACGGCGAGCACCCCTCCCGCGAGGAGGACCGCCGAGACGCCGAGACTCAGGAGCGCCGCCCACATCGCTGCGAGCGCCGCCCGTGCATCCGCGATCTCCCGCAGCCGGGTGCGGAGCTCCGGCTGGTGCGTCGTCCCGAGCCCGGGGTCGAGCCACTGCTCCAGCGTCCGGCTCGACGCGGGCGGATACGCGGAGACCGGTTCGACGTGCACCATGACTGCGAGGGTACCGGCGCGCTCAGCCCCTCGCTGAGCGCGCCGGAGTCGGATGACGATGTCTCCGCGCGGGGATCAGATCCCGCCGTTGAGGCCCGCACCGCCGTCGAACTTCCCACCACCGCGCTGCAGCGCGATGACCTCCGTCACGGTGCTGCCGTCGTGAATACGCGGGTCGCCGCCACCGGCATCGGGCGTGTAGCCCTTCAGCTTGGGCGAGCGCCGGGTGCGCACCTCGAGCCACTTCGCGACCCCGGACAGGATCAGGCACATCGAGATGTAGATGACGGCGACGATCAGGCCCGCCTGCAGGAGCGGCCGGCCAGGCTGTCCGCTCAGGTACTTGGCGTAGTAGATGAGCTCGGGGTAGGTGATGATGAAGCCGAGCGCGGTGTCCTTCAGGGTGACCACGAGCTGGGACACGATGATCGGGAGCATGGCCCGCAGCGCCTGCGGCAGCAGGATGAACGCCATGACACCGGACTTGCGGAGCCCGATCGCGTAGCCGGCCTCCTTCTGGCCCTTCGGCAGGGCCTCGATGCCGGCGCGCAGAGCTTCGGCGAGCACGGATCCGTTGTACAGCACGAGTCCGATCACGACCGCCGCGTACGGCGTCATCCGGAAGGTGCTGCCCGGGATGGAGTTGATGCCGTAGTAGAAGATCATCATCATGACCAGCACCGGCACGGCGCGGAGCAGCTCGATCACGACCGTGACGGGGATCCGCACCCAGGCGTGCTCCGAGACGCGGCCGATCGCGAGCACGAAGCCGAGGATGAGGCTGCCGACCGCGGCGGCGAGGAACGCGCTGACCGTCGCCCACAGAGCCTGGGCCATGCCCTGCCACACGAGGGTGTAGGTGAACAGGTTCCACCGCGCCGCGCTGAACTGCCCTGTCACGATGAAGCGGTAGACGACGAAGCCGATCGCCGCGAGGACGACGAGCACGGTGACGGCGCCGAGGATGCGATTGCGGACCACGGCCTTGGGGCCGGGGACGTCGTAGAGAACGGATGCGCCGCTCATCGGACGATCCTCCACTTCTTCTCGAAGTGCCGTTGCACGAGGCTCAGCAGGAACACCAGGACGATGAAGACGACGGCGACCCAGAGCAGGATCTCCATGACGGTGCCTGGACGGTCCTTCGAATCCGCGACGACGGCCCGCAGCGTTGCAAGCTCGGCGACCGAGAATCCCGCGGCGATCGTGGTGTTCTTCAGCAGGGCGATGAAAACGCTCATCATGGGCGGCACGACCGAGCGGAACGCCTGCGGCATGACGACCAGGGTCATCACCTGCCCGAAGGAGAGCCCGATCGCGCGGGCGGCCTCGGCCTGCCCGACGGGCACGGTGTTGATGCCCGCCCGCAGCACCTCGGCGACGTAGGTCGCCGTGTAGATGCCGAGCGCCAGGATGCACAGCCAGAAGGTGGGGATGTCCGGCAGGTCGAGCTTCGGGTATCCGAACACGAAGAAGAAGAAGACCAGTGTGAGCGGGGTGTTGCGGATCAGGTTCACGTAGGCGGTGCCCACGCCGCGGGCGATCGGCACGGGCGAGACCCGCATGGCGCCGACGATGGTGCCCAGCACGAGCGCCAGCACGCCGCCGCCGAGGAAGAGCAGGACCGTGTTCAGGGTCGCCTGGCCCCACAGGTCGAGGTTGCCCAGGAGTGCGTCCACGCGATCTCTCCTTCGAGTTCGAGGTCGAGGACTTCAGAGGTCAGAAAGGGAGGAGACGGCCGGCGGGAGCGAGCCCGCCGGCCGTCCCTGGGTCACTTCTCGACAGCGGGCTGAGTGACCTTCATGCCGCTCGCGCCGAGGTTCTTCTCGAAGATCGCCTTCCAGGTGGATCCTCCGTCGGTGAACATCTTGTTCACGAAGGTCTGGAACGCGGTGTCGCCCTTGGCCAGGCCCACGCCGTACTTCTCGGTCGTGAACGGCTCGCCGACGACCTTGAGCTCCTCCGGGTCCTGCGCGGCGTAGCCGATCAGGATGGCCTGGTCGGTGGTCACAGCGTCGACCTGCTTGTTGATCAGCTGCTCGACGCAGGCGGAGTACACGTCGAGGCCGACGGTCTTGGTGTCGGGGAAGTTCTGCTGGATGTTCTGCAGCGGGGTGGATCCGGTCGCCGAGCAGACGGTCTTGCCCGCCAGGTCCTTCTCGCTCTTGATCGTGTCCTCGCCCTTGCGGACCAGCAGGCCCTGGCCGGTGACGAAGTACGGGCCGGCGAAGTCGATCACGGCCTTGCGCTTGTCGGTGATCGAGTACGTGCCGACGTAGTAGTCGACGTCGCCGTTCACGATCGCCTGCTCGCGGTTGGCCGACGGGATCGCCTTGAACTCGATCTTGTCCTCGCTGTAGCCGAGCGAGGCCGCGATCCAGCGCGCGATGTCGATGTCGAAGCCGGTGCGCTTGCCGCTGGTGGCGTCCTTGTAGCCGAGACCGGGCTGGTCCTCCTTGACGCCGATCGTGATCTTGCCGTTCTTGGTGATCCGGTCGAACGTCGGGCTGCCCTCGATCTTGACGTCCTTCGCGACCTCGAACAGCGGCTTGTCGCTGGTCGGGGTCACGCCCTCCCCCGTCGCTCCGGGGCTGGTGGGGCTGCCGCTGTTGCAGCCCGTGAGGGCGATCAGGGCGACGGCCGCGATGCCGATGCCGGTGAGGATCCGTGACTTTCGCATGTGCTTCTCCTTCGGTGCAGGTGCTGTGGTGCGGGGATCAGGTCAGTGGGTGAGCAGCTTCGAGAGGAAGTCCTTGGCCCGGTCGGACTGCGGGTTCGTGAAGAACCGGTCGGGTTCTGCCTCCTCGAGGATCCGGCCGTCCGCCATGAACACGACGCGGTTCGCCGCCTTGCGGGCGAAGCCCATCTCGTGCGTGACGACGATCATCGTCATCCCGCTCGCGGCCAGCTCGATCATGACGTCGAGGACCTCGGTGATCATCTCCGGATCCAGGGCGCTCGTGGGCTCGTCGAAGAGCATCACCTTGGGGTGCATGGCGAGGGCTCGCGCGATCGCGACGCGCTGCTGCTGACCGCCGCTGAGCTGCGCGGGAAGCTTCGACGCCTGGGCGGCGACGCCGACCCGCTCGAGCAGCTGCATCGCCTCCTTCTCGGCGTCCGCCTTCTTCAGCCCGCGCACCTTGATCGGCCCGAGCGTGACGTTCTCCAGGATCGTCAGGTGGGCGAACAGGTTGAACGACTGGAACACCATGCCCACGTCGGCGCGCAGCTGGGCCAGGCCCTTGCCCTCGGCGGGCAGCTCCTTGCCGTCGATCGTGATCGAGCCGCTCGTGATCGTCTCCAGGCGGTTGATCGTGCGGCAGAGCGTGGACTTGCCGGACCCGGACGGACCGATGATCACGACCACCTCGCCCTTGTGCACGGTGAGGTCGACGTCGGTCAGCGCCTGGAAGTCGCCGTAGTGCTTCTGCACGTTCTGCACGACGACGAGAGGCGCGCCCAGCGCAGCAGCGGGACGCGCGGAGGCACGATCGGGACGATCGGCAGCGGGAGTGACGTCGGTCATGGCTGACTCTCCATCGAATCGAATGGCCGGATGTTTCGGGCGGTGCCGGAACCGCAGGGCTCCGACGGGACGAGGTTATTGATCGCACGCCGCCCGGTGGGGTTCCTTGAGCCTTTCTTGAGGCGGGTGCAGATACCTCGGCCGGCCGCGCGCCGTCGGGATCGCGCGCGGGCGTCAGTCGTGGGTCTCGCGGTAGTAGCGCACGGCCCCGGTGTGCAAGGCGATCGGGTCGGTGAAGATCGCCTGCCGTCGGTCGAGCAGTGCGGCCGCGGGGGCGCGCCGGGCGATCGTCGCGCGTTCGTCGAACAGCACGGCGGTCGCGTCGTGGATGAGCCCCTCGGGGGCATCGGCACGGGCGACCAGGTAGTTGGGCACGGTCATCGTCACCGTCGAGGTGTCGATGCCGTAGCCGCCGATCGGGAAGTCCGCCTGCCGGTAGGCGCCGGCGTGCGCCGCGTTGACGGCGTCGACGACGGGCGGAGGGACAGACAGCAGGCGGATCGGGGTGTCGGCCGCGAGCGTCGCGATGCCCGGTGTCGGCAGTCCCCCGACCCAGAAGAAGGCCTCGATCTCGCCCTTGCGCAGGGCCGCGATCGAGCCCTCCAACCCCAGCTCGGGGTTGCGGATCGTGGCGGCGTCGACGTGGGCCGCGGCCAGCACGCGGCCCGCCACGAGCTCCACACCCGACCCGCGCGCCCCGAGGGACACGGCGCGGCCGGCGAGGTCCGCGAGATCGTGCACCTCGGATCCCTCGCGGACCACGATGTGCACGTACTCGTCGTACAGACGCGCGACGGCGACGATCGGGACCGCCTCGGGGAAGGCGCCGGTGCCGGCCACGGCGTCGGCGACGGCGTCGCCCTGGGCGAAGCCGAGCACCGCCCGTCCGGATCCGACCCGCTCCAGGTTGTCGACGGATCCGTTGGTCTGCTGCACGGCGAACCGGGCTCCCAGGCGCGTGGAGAGCACGTCGGCGAACTGCTGCCCGTAGGCGTAGTACACGCCCGTCGCTCCCCCGCCCGCGATCGCCTGCGGCTTGTTCGCCCAGCTCCGGTCCTCCGGCGCGCAAGAGGCGAGTGCGGAGGCGCCGAGCACGCACAGCAGGAGTGCGAGCAGCATCCGCACGATCGCGCGCGGGGATCGCATCGTCATCGCACCTCCGCGGCGGGGAGCACCAGGACCACCCGGAGTCCGCCGCCGTCCGCGGCCTCGACCCGCACTGCGGCGTCGACCGTGGCGAGCAGATCCGTGGCGATCGCGAGCCCCAGGCCGGTGCCGGGGATCGCCCGCGTCAGATCGCTGCGCCAGTGCCGGTCCGTCGCATGCGCGAGCTCCTCCTCCGGGATGCCGGGACCGTGGTCGCGCACCGAAAGCTCACAGCCCGTCTCGGCCCGCGCCGCCGTGACCTCGATCTCGGCGCCCGCGGGTGAGAACTTCACGGCGTTGTCGATCACGGCGTCCAGCGCGCTCTCCGCGATCGTCTCGTCCGTGCGGGAGCGCACCGGCCCTTCGACGCGCAGCACGAGCGCGACGCCCTTCGCCGCGGCGGCGTCCCGCCAGGCCGCCACCCGGCGCTCGGCGAGGGCGGCGAGATCGATCGGATCCTGCAGCGGCGCCGGATCCGCGCCGCGCGCGAAGGACAGCAGCGTGTCCAGGATCCTGGTCATCCTCCTGCCCTCCTCGCGCGTGGCCTCGACCTCGCCGTCCCAGCCGCGGTCCAGCCCCGTGGCGAGCGACTCCACGCGCAGGAGCAGGGCGCTGAGCGGATTGCGCAGCTCGTGCGAGGCGTTGAGCGCGAACTCCTGCTGACGCGACACGACGCGCTCGATCTCCTCCGCCATGCGGTTGAAGAGCAGGATCATCCGGTGCAGCTCAGGGGGTCCCGTGTCGTCGGCGATCCGCGCCTCCATGTCGCCGCGCTGGATCGCTTCCATGGCCTCGTCCACCCGGTGCACGGGCTTGAGCACCCACCGCGCGAGACCCAGCACCACGAGAAGGCCGATCCCGATCGCGATCACGCTGACGATGCCGAGCAGGACCCACTGCCGCACGATCTCGGCCCGCGGCGCCTCCACGCTCGCCGACATGACGACGGCTCCGATGACGTCACCCTGGTCGAAGATCGGCTCCACGAGGGACTGCTCGGAGAACTGCCACGGCAGCAGGACCGGTTCCGGCAGATCGCTGCGGCGCCCGGAGAGGGCGAGCTGCACCTTGTTCGCGGTCGCGTCATCGAGCACCGGAGCGTCGCCCTGCTGGGGCGACCACGGCCGACCGGATCGGTCCACCACCGTCACCCGGGTGCCGTACAGCTCGTGATAGCGCCGCAGCTCGCCGTCCAGCACCTCCGCGCTCCCCGACAGCAGCGCCTGCCTCGCGCTCGTCACGAAGGTGCCGATGTCGCCGACCTGCTGCGTGTAGAAGCTCTGCTGCACGCTCCGCGAGGCCGTCCAGCCGTAGGCGCCGCCGAGCAGCAGCAGCACCGCCGCGAGCGGCACCAGGAACACGATGAACAGTCGCTTCCGCACGGGTCACAGCCCTGTCAGCCGGTAGCCCACGCCGCGCACCGTCTCGATGAGCGCGGGCCGCGCGAGCTTGCGCCGGATCGACGCGACGTGCACCTCGAGCGAGCGGGCGAAGCTCTGCCAGTCCGTGTTCCACACCTCGCGGATGAGCCGCTCCCGTGGTACGGCGACGCCCGGATAGCGGGCGAGCACCGCGACGATGTCGAACTCCTTGCGGGTCAGCTCCACGGGTTCGCCGTCCACGAGCACCCTGCGGGCGACCAGATCGATCCGCACCCCGTCGATGTCGATCCCCACGGGGCCCACCTCGGCGCCGATCGCGTGGCTGCGGCGGGTGACCGCCTCGATCCTGGCCAGCAGCTCCTGCACGTCGTAGGGCTTGACGAGGAAGTCGTCGGCGCCGGCCCGCAGCCCCCGGATGCGCTCGTGCACCTGACTGCGCGCCGTGGCGATGAGGATCGGGACGCCGCTGATGGCGCGGATGCGCCGGCACAGCTCGATGCCGTCGATGTCGGGGAGGCCGAGGTCGAGGATGACCGCCTCGGTATCCGTCCCGAGCATGTCGAGAGCGCCGCGTCCGTCCCCCGCGCGCTCGACCGCGTAGCCGGCGCGGCCGAGGAATCCGGCAAGGGCATCGGCCACGCGCTCGTCGTCTTCGACGATGAGGATCTTCATACCGGAGGCGCGTCCCCTGCGGTCCCTAGGCCCGCTGCGCGAACGCGCTCTCGTACAGGCACACGCTCGCGGCGGTCGCGAGGTTCAGCGATTCCGCCCTGCCGAAGATCGGCAGCCGCAGCGCCCGGTCGGCCAGCTCCAGCGCGTGCTCCTCGAGCCCCCGCGCCTCGTTGCCGAACAGCCAGGCCGTGGGCCGGGCCAGCACGCCCTCGGCGCGCGCCGTGAGCAGGTCGTCGCCCTTCACGTCGGCCGCGACCACCTGCAGGCCCGCCGCGTGCGCACGTTCGACGACGTCGGCGAGCTCACCGCCGACCGAGACCGGCAGGTGGAACAGGGATCCGGTGGTCGAGCGCACGACCTTCGGGTTGTACAGGTCGACCGTGCGGCCGGTGAGCACGACGGCGTCGGCTCCCGTCGCATCGGCGGCGCGGATGATCGTGCCGAGGTTGCCGGGATCGCGCACCTCCTCGCAGATCGCCACGAGGCGCGGCGAGGCGGCGAAGATGTCCCGCACCGAGGTGGGCGTCTGCCGGGCGACGGCGACGACCCCCTGCGGGGTGACGGTGTCGGCCATCGCCGCGAGCACGAATTCGGTCACGTACTCGAAGCGCACGTCGGCGTCGGCCGCGGCCTGGCGCAGGTCGCCGTGCTTGTCCCAGGCGGTCGGCGTCGCGAAGAGCTCGACGATCGCCTCGGGCCGGTAGGACAGCGCCTCACGCACCGCCTGCGGTCCTTCCAGAAGGAACAGGCCGGTCTCGGTGCGGGCACTGCGCTTGGTGAGCTTGGCGACGGCGCGCACGCGCGGGGATCGGGGATTCTCCAGCACCCTCACAGTCTAGGGACACCGAAGGGGCGCCGCCCTCTCGGACGACGCCCCTTCGTGATTCAGATGCTTACGCAGCCGACTTGGGCGCGTTGACGTCCGCCGGCAGAGCCTTGCGGGCCGTCTCGACCAGAGCGGCGAAGGTCGCCGGCTCGTTCACCGCGAGCTCGGCGAGCATGCGGCGGTCGACCTGGACGCCGGCGAGACCGAGGCCCTGGATGAAGCGGTTGTACGTGATGCCGTTCTGGCGGGCAGCGGCGTTGATGCGCTGGATCCACAGACGGCGGAAGTCGCCCTTGCGCTTGCGACGGTCGCGGTACGCGTAGACGAGGGAGTGGGTGACCTGCTCCTTCGCCTTGCGGTACAGGCGCGAGCGCTGGCCACGGTAACCCGAGGCGCGCTCGAGGATGACGCGGCGCTTCTTGTGAGCGTTGACGGCGCGCTTGACTCTAGCCATTTTCGTGTATTCCTATCGTGCGATCGGCGTCAGCGGCCGAGGAGCTTCTTGGCGACCTTGGCGTCTGCCTTCGACAGCACCTGGTCCTGGTTGAGGCGACGGGTGCGACGGCTCGACTTCAGCTCGAGGTTGTGGCGCATCCCGGCCTGCTGCTTCTTCAGCTTTCCGCTGCCGGTGATCTTGAAGCGCTTCTTGGCACCCGAGTGGGTCTTCTGCTTCGGCATCTTCTCTTCCTTCGTATGGCGCCCAGCTGGGCGACAGGGTTCTGCCCGTCGTGCGGGAGGTCTGTGTGGGGCTGTCGGATCCGGGGATCACTCAGCCGGAGCGGCCGGTTCGGCCGGAGCCGTCGGCGCGGCCGGGGCGCCGGGCGCCTTGGCATCGCGGGCGGCCTGCTTGTTGGCCGCGCGCTGTGCGTCGCGCACCGCGTTCTGCTCGGCCTTCGCCTCGGACTTGTTCTTCAGCGGTGCGACCACCATGACCATGTTGCGTCCGTCGATGGTGGGGTTGGACTCCACCGTGCCGAACTCGGCCACGTCCTCCGCGAACTTGCGGAGGAGTCGCACGCCCTGCTCGGGACGGGACTGCTCGCGGCCGCGGAACAGGATCATCGCCTTCACCTTGTCGCCCGCCTTGAGGAAGCCCTCGGCGCGCTTGAGCTTCGTCGTGTAGTCGTGCGCCTCGATCTTCAGACGGAAGCGCACCTCCTTCAGGATCGTGTTCGCCTGGTTGCGGCGAGCTTCCTTCGCCTTCTGCGCGGCCTCGTACTTGAACTTGCCGTAGTCCATGATCTTGACCACGGGAGGCTTCGAGTTCGGGGCGACCTCGACGAGGTCGAGGTCGGCTTCCTGCGCAAGACGCAGCGCCGCCTCGATACGGACGACGCCGATCTGCTCACCCGCGGGGCCGACGAGGCGGACCTCGGGGACGCGGATGCGCTCATTGGTGCGGGGATCGCTGATGCGGACTCCTTAGACGATGGTTTCGGCCACCGCGATCCGGACGGATCACGGGCGAAATCGGAATCGTCCCACCCGCCGGCATTCAGACGCCGGCGGCACCCTGACCCGCTGCGCAGCCTTCGCTGCACAGCGGCTACCGATGTGAATCGGCGGAGTGCTGAACCCGGTAGCCTTGAGCGGCAAGCGCGGGTGGGAAGTGAATCCTCTTTCGTGCCGGGACGTGAAGTCCCGGAGCCCGCAGAAGTCTATCAGAAGGCAAGACCTTCGGAAAGCCGGCACAGTGAGCACTCCCGCGCCCGACGGCCACGAGCACGTCACCCCCCTCTCCCCCGATGCCTCGGGAGCCGCCCGCGACATCGCGGATGTGGCCGCCGTCGAGGTGATCACCACCGCCGCCGTGCACCTGCTGAGCGCGGCCGCGGTCAAGGTGGGTCTCGCGGACGACCCCGAGACGCAGAAGGACCTGGACGAGGCGCGCAAGCTCATCAACGCCCTGGCCGGCCTCATCACGGCCGCCGCTCCCGAGATCAGCGACATGCACGCGCGCTCCCTGCGCGACGGCCTGCGCTCCGTGCAGCTCGCCTTCCGCGAGGCCTCGGTCATCCCGGACCCGATCGGACAGGGCCCCGGCGAGAAGTGGACCGGGCCGGTCAACTGAGCCCGCACCCGCGCTGAGCGGCCGGATCCGGATCCGTCAACGTCGGGCGAGGAAGACCCGGAAGCCGGTGTCGGACTCGAACGCGTCGACGGCACCCAGACCAGCCTCGGCGACCGCCGTCGCGACCCAGTCCAGACCGCGCGAGGTCGTCGTGCCGTCGCCGCCCGCGGCCAGGTTGTCCTGCATGCAATAGAACAGCCCGGCCGCGTGCGTGGAGAGGACGAACGGATCGGCGGCGATGTCGCGATCGACGTCCCCGGTCATCGACGTCTCGGCGATGAGCAGGACGCCTTCGCCGTCCAGCGCGCCCGCCATCTGCCGTACGGCCGCGGCAGGGTCGCCCAGATGGTGCAGCGCGTCCAGGCACGTGACGAGGGCGAACGCCCCGTGGTCGCCGAGGCGCTCCGCGGTCTCCGCGAAGAGGGTGAGGTTCGGCACGTCCGTCCGCGGTCGCGCGCCGGGATCGATTCCGATCACCCTGCTGCGCGGGAACGCCCGCGCCAGCTGAGCGGTGGCGTCGCCGTCGCCGCACGCGATGTCGGCGATGGCCGCGCCGGCGCCGAGCCTCGCGTCGAGCGCGGGGTCGCGCGCGATCCACTCGTCCACGAGTGCGGCGGCGTAGAGGCGGCTGTTGATGCGGCTGGCCGCGGCGCCGAGTTCGGCGAACGCCTCTGGCTCGACTCCCTCGCCGGTGCGCATGGCGTCGGGGATCCGGCGCACGCCCTCCCCGGAGATCGCGAAGACGAAGTCGAGGATCCCCCTGGCGTCGATCGGAAAGCCGTCGTCGAACGTCGCGGCCGCCTCAGGGGTGAGGCGGAACACCCCTGCCTCGTGCCGGGCGTAGCCGGCCGCGTGCATGCAGCGCAGCCACTGCTCCACGTTCCGCTCGTCGAGGGAGGAACGCGCGGCGATCTCGGCGGCATCGCCGGGACCGTCGAGCAGCGCCGCCAATGCGCCGGAGCGATCGCCCACCGCGAGGACCTGCATCGCGTACATCCCATTGAGATGCTGCAAGAGCAGCGGCGCGGCCTCCGGCATGCCGCGACTCTAGACCTCGCCCTGAGCCGGCGGAAGAGTCGGCCGTCAGGCGCTCGCGCGCAGGCGCACGGTGAGCGAATCGACGAGCACCGCGATGCGGTCGTCCGCGGCCCAGCGCTGCGCGAGGCGGGCGAGGACGGCGTCGAGCGTCTCCCGGTCCAGGCCCTCCACGAGTTCGAGCGTCACGACCAGCTCCGGTCCGCGCAGGCGCGCGTCCGGGTCGCCGGCGGAGACGGCGACGTCGATCACGGCGAGCTCGCTGCCGACGCTCTCCAGCAGACCCGCGTAGACCTCGGGCGAGAGGAAGCTCGGCTCCCAGTGCTGCCCCTGCGCGATCGCCCACACCGCGGGGCGGCGCAGGACGAACTCCGTCGCGGATCCGGGATCCAGCACGATCAGCTCCGCATCGCCCGAGGAGGCGGAGAGCGCGACGCGGGCGGCCTCGACGGGAATGGGGCGCGCGACCGGATCCCAGGAGCGCATGGTGTCGACGCTCGTGAAGGCAGGCTGCACCGTGCGCCCGTCCGGCGCGGCGACCGTGACGAGGGAGAGCTCCTGCGTCTTGTCCACCGTCAGCCCGGAGGGCGCCACGCCCTCATCGCCCTTCTCCGCGACGAGCGGCACGAGCACGCGCGCCGTGCGGAGCGCGTCCACGACCTCGGCCTGGGAGCCGTCGCCGGCGCGGAAGCGCGTCAACGCGTCCCAGAGGGCCGGATCCGCGGATCCGTCGTCGCTCGCGCGCGTGTTCTCCTGGAAGGAGCGTCCCGCCCAGGGAACCCCGGCGGAGTCGCCCGTGTTGCCGTGCGCCGCGTGGTCGTGGTCGCAGGCGCCGGACGCGGCGTGGTCAGGATCCGGCGACATCCAGCGCCTCGGCCAGGGTGAACGCGCCGGCGTACAGCGCCTTGCCGACGATCGCACCCTCGACGCCGAGCGGCACGAGCTCGCGGAGCGCGGCGATGTCGTCGAGGTTCGCGATGCCGCCCGACGCCACGACGGGCTTCGGCGTGCGTGCGGTGATCTCGCGGAGCAGGTCGAGGTTCGGGCCCTTGAGCGTGCCGTCCTTGGTGACGTCGGTGACGACGTAGCGGCTGCAGCCCGCGTCCTCGAGGCGGTCGAGGACCGTCCAGAGGTCGCCGCCCTCCTTGGTCCAGCCGCGGGCGGCGAGCGTCGTGCCGCGGACGTCCAGGCCCACGGCCACCGCGTCGCCGTAGCGGGCGATGACGTCGGCCGCCCACTCGGGGTTCTCGAGCGCCGCCGTGCCGAGGTTGATGCGGGATGCGCCCGACTCCAGCGCGGCCTCGAGGCTGACGTCGTCACGGATGCCTCCGGACAGCTCGACGTTGACACTGCGGAACTGCTTGATCACGCGGCGCAGGATCGCGGTGTTGCTGCCACGGCCGAAGGCGGCGTCGAGGTCGACCAGGTGGATCCACTCCGCTCCCTGATCGACCCACTCCGCGGCGGCGTCCATCGGGTCGCCGTAGCTGGTCTCGCTTCCGGCCTCGCCCTGGGTCAGGCGCACGGCCTGTCCACCGGCGACGTCGACGGCCGGGAGGAGGGTCAGAGAGGGGGACTGCGCGAACTCGTTCATGTCGTCCTTCGGGTCACGATGCGCCGCGCGCTTCGGGCGCGGCACGAGAGAAGAGAGTAGTCCGCGCGCGGTCGGGGCACCAATCCCCCGCCGTCGCACGGCGCCTGCGGGTCAGAGCGTGGAGATCCAGTTCCGGAGCAGCTGGATGCCGGCCTCGCCGGACTTCTCCGGGTGGAACTGCGTTGCGGAGAGCGGGCCGTTCTCCACCGCCGCGAGGAACCGCGAGCCGTGCTCGGCCCAGGTCAGGTGCGGCTGCGGGAACGGCGGCATGACCTCGAGCTCCCAGGTCTGCGCCGCGAAGGAGTGCACGAAGTAGAAGCGCTCGTGCTCGATCCCCCGGAACAGCACGCTGCCCGGGTCCGGCTCGACCGTGTTCCAGCCCATGTGCGGCAGGACCGGTGCGTCGAGCTCGGTCACGATGCCGGGCCACTCGCCGAGCCCGTCGACCTCGGCGCCGCGCTCGACGCCGCCCTCGAACAGGACCTGCATGCCCACGCAGATGCCCAGCACGGGACGGCCTCCGGCCAGGCGCCGCTCGATGATCTCGTCCCCGCGGTGCGCAGCCAGCGCCTCGCGGACAGCCGCGAACGCACCGACACCAGGCACCACGAGCCCGTCCGCTTCGAGGGCGGCCGTGCGGTCACCGGTGAGCTGCGCGTCCGCTCCGGCGCGGATGAGCGCCTTCACCGCGGAGTGCACATTGCCGGAGCCGTAGTCGAAGACCGCGACGGTCGGACGACGGCCCTCCGCGCCCTCGCTCACAGCGCGCCCTTGGTCGAGGGCACGCCGAGGACGAGGGGGTCGAGCGCCTTGGCCTGACGGAACGCGCGTGCGAAAGCCTTGAACTCGGCCTCGGCGATGTGGTGCGGGTCGCGGCCGCTGATCACGCGCACGTGCACGGTGAGGGCGGCGTTGTATGCGATCGCCTCGAAGACGTGTCGGACGAGCGACCCCGTGAAGTGGCCTCCGATGAGGTGGTGCTCGTAGCCGGCCGGCTCGCCCTCGTGCACGAGGTAGGGACGCCCGGAGATGTCGACGACCGCCTGCACGAGCGCCTCGTCCAGCGGGACCAGCGCGTCGCCGTAGCGGGAGATGCCGCTCTTGTCGCCGAGCGCCTCGCGGATCGCCTGGCCGAGCACGATCGCCACGTCCTCCACCGTGTGGTGCGCGTCGATGTGGGTGTCGCCCGAGGCGCGCACGGTCAGGTCGGTCAGCGAGTGCTTCGCGAACGCCGTCAGCAGGTGGTCGAAGAACGGGACCGAGGTGTCGATGTGGCTCTGACCCGTGCCGTCGAGGTCGAGCTCGAGCTCGATCGTCGACTCGGACGTGGAGCGGGTGCGGCGCGCGGTCCGGGCCGCAGCGGGGGTCTCAGCGGTCATGAGGCCGATCC
This sequence comes from Microbacterium sp. 13-71-7, assembly GCF_002257455.1. Classification (GTDB taxonomy): domain Bacteria; phylum Actinomycetota; class Actinomycetes; order Actinomycetales; family Microbacteriaceae; genus Microbacterium. The sequence goes on along the minus strand of NZ_NCKN01000020.1, from coordinate 13,506 downwards.
TATCGAGGCGAGGGCGTCCAGGAATGCGGTGGTCTCGGCCTCGGTGCCGGCCGTGACGCGCAAGTGGTGCGGGATGCCGACATCGCGGATCAGCACCCCCTTGTCGTAGAGGGCGCGCCAGGTCGCCGCGGGATCCGCGACGCCGCCGAACAGCACGAAGTTGGACCAGGACGGGTGCGGTGCGTACCCCAGAGCCTCGAGCGTGGCGGAGATCCGGTCGCGCTGTCCGACGATCTCGTCGACCATCGCGAGCATGATGGGAGCGTTCCGCAGCGCCGCGATCGCCGCCGCCTGGGTGAGCGCGCTCAGGTGGTACGGGAGGCGCACCAGACGCAGCGCGTCGATGAACGCCGGATCCGCGGCGAGGTAGCCGACCCGCGCTCCGGCGAAGGCGAACGCCTTGCTCATGGTGCGGGACACGGCGAGCCGCGGTCGCCCCTCGAGCAGGGTCAGCGCGGTCGGCGAATCCTTCGGGGCGAACTCCTGGTACGCCTCGTCGACGATCACGATGCCTCGCGCCGCTTCGTACACCGCTTCGATCACCTCGAGCGGCAGCGGGGTGCCCGTGGGGTTGTTCGGCGCGCACAGCAGGATCACGTCGGGATCGTGCTCCCTGACCTGAGCGACCGCCTCGTCGACCGTCAGCTCGTAGTCGGGGTGGCGGACGCCGGCGACCCAGGTCGCCCCCGTGCCCTGGGCGAGCAGCGGGTACATCGAGTAGGTCGGAGCGAACCCGAACACGGTGCGGCCCGGCCCGGCGAAGGCCTGCAGGATGTGCTGGAGGACCTCGTTGGATCCGTTGCCCGCCCAGATGTTCGCGGCGACGAGATCGTGGCCGAGATAGCCGGCGAAGGCCTCCCGCAGCTCGGTGAACTCGCGGTCCGGGTAGCGGTTGACATCGCGCAGTGCGACGGCGATGTCGTCGAGGATGTCGCTCGCGACCTGCTCGGGCACCGGATGCGTGTTCTCGTTCACGTTCAGCGCCACGGGCAGCGGCGCTTGCGGGGCGCCGTAGGGCCGGAGGCCGCGGAGGTCGTCACGAAGGGGTAGATCGTCGAGCGAGACAGTCACCCTGCCATGCTAGGCGGCCCGGCTGTGGCCTTGATAACGCATGACGATCAGCGTCCGGTCGCGCCGTACTCCGCCGGGATGGCCAGGTGCTGCCCGACCTCGATCACGCCGCCGTCGACGAGGTTCAGCTGGGAGATCTTGGCGATGACGTCGCGCGGGTCGGCGTTCGGCGCGACCTCGCCCGCGATCGACCACAGGGTGTCGCCGGGCTGCACGGTGATGGTCGCGAAGGTGTTGCCCGTCGTCTGCTCACCGGAGGCGAGCGCGGATCCGCCGCTCAGCGCCGCGAACGCGATCGCCGCAGCCACCGGGAGCGCGACCAGCGCGGCGAGCACGCGCCGACCGCGTGCGGTGATCCGCAGACGCGTGGCGGGAACCGGACCGGCGAAGGTGATGCTGCTCATGGTGCTTCTCCTCAGTGTCTGTGTCGGTTCGCCTCTCCCCGGATCCGGACCCTCTGTCGAGAGATCTTCGAATCCGGGCCTCTGGAGAGGCGAACCTACGTACCGAAACTACTTTCGAGTTCGAACATCTGTCAAGCATTCTTCGAATATCGGTTCCGATGAATCGCCGACACGCTCGAACAGATCTATCGATTCCGCCCCGATCTCGGATACGGTTTCGATACGAAGACCCCATCACGGACCACCGACATTCGAATCGCCGCCCGCGAATCCATGCCGATCACCGGATCCGCGAGGGCCCGATGCACACGAAGGAGATGGCATGAGCGACGGTGCGAACCTCGGCTCCGAGGCCCCGCGGACGCGGCGCCGCAAGAGCCTCAGTGCGAAGCAGATGGCGATCCTCGAGGTCATCCAGACCTCGATCGCCCGGTACGGCTACCCGCCGAGCATGCGCGAGATCGGCGACGCCGTGGGTCTCAAGTCCCTCAGCAGCGTGACGCATCAGCTCGGCCAGCTGGAGCTCAGCGGCTACCTGCGCCGCGACGCCGGTAAGACCCGCGCCATGGAGGTCCTCATCGACCTGCCTGGCCTCTCGACCGAGAACCCGGCCGACGCCGCCCCCTCCGTCGGGGACGCCGCCCTGGTGCCGCTCGTGGGCCGGATCGCCGCCGGCGTGCCGATCACGGCGGAGCAGCAGGTCGAGGAGATCTTCCCCCTCCCCCGTCAACTGGTCGGCAAGGGCGACCTATTCATGCTCAAGGTCTCGGGCGAGTCGATGATCGACGCCGCGATCTGCGACGGCGACTGGGTGGTCGTGCGCTCGCAGGGCACCGCGGAGAACGGCGAGATCGTCGCGGCCATGCTCGACGGCGAGGCCACGGTCAAGACGTTCCGCCGCCGCGACGGGCACGTGTGGCTGCTCCCCCGCAACAGCGCCTTCGAGCCGATCCTGGGCGATGACGCCACGGTGCTCGGCAAGATCGTGGCGGTGCTGCGCGCGGTCTGACCCGCACCCCATCCACGTCGAGGCCCCCTCTGCGCGTCGAGGCCCCCTCCCAGATCCGGATCTGGGAGGGGGCCTCGGTGCTGCGAGGGGGCCTCGATGAAGACGCCCGACGCGGGGAAGTCAGACCGCGACCGACACGTCCTCGCGGACGCGGCGCGTGGCCTCGACGATGTTGCGCAGCGAGGCGTTGGTCTCCTCGTAGCCGCGGGTCTTCAGACCGCAGTCCGGGTTGACCCAGAGCTGACGCGTCGGGATCTCCTCGACCGCGCGGCGCAGGAGCGCCTCGACCTCGGAGGCGTCCGGCACGCGCGGCGAGTGGATGTCGTACACACCGGGGCCGATGCCGTGGTCGAAGCCCGCCGCGGCGATGTCCGTGACGACCTCCATGCGGCTGCGGGCGGCCTCGATCGAGGTGACGTCCGCGTCGAGCGCGCGGATCGCGTCGATCACGACGCCGAACTCCGAGTAGCAGAGGTGGGTGTGCACCTGCGTGGCCGTCTCCGCGCCCGCTGTGGACAGCCGGAACGACGCGACGGACCAGTCGAGGTACGCCGGCTGGTCGGCCTTCTTGAGCGGCAGCAGCTCGCGCAGCGCCGGCTCGTCGACCTGGATCACGCCGATCCCCGCGGCCTCGAGGTCTGCGATCTCGTCGCGCAGCGCGAGGGCGACCTGGTTCGCCGTCTCGGCGAGGGGCTGGTCGTCGCGGACGAACGACCAGGCGAGGATCGTGACGGGCCCCGTCAGCATGCCCTTCATCGGCTTCGCGGTGAGGGACTGCGCGTACTCCGACCAGGCGACCGTGATCGGCGCCGGACGGGAGACGTCGCCCCAGAGGATCGACGGTCGCGTGGCGCGGGATCCGTAGGACTGCACCCAGCCGTTCTCGGTGACGTCGAAGCCGTCGAGGTTCTCGGCGAAGTACTGCACCATGTCGTTGCGCTCGGGCTCGCCGTGCACGAGCACGTCCAGGCCCAGCTCCTCCTGGAGCGTTACGACCCGGCCGATCTCCTCGCGGAGGAAGCCGTCGTACTCGGCCGCGGTGATCTCGCCCCTGGTGAACTGCGCGCGGGCGCGGCGGATCTCGCCCGTCTGCGGGAAGGATCCGATCGTGGTGAGCGGCAGGGCGGGGAGGTCGAGCGCGATCGACTGCGCGGCGACGCGGGCCTCGTAGTCGCCGCGGTCGAAGTCGGCGTCCGTCAGCGCCGAGGTGCGCGCGCGGACGGCGTCCACGCGCACGCCGGGAGCGCCGAGCCGGTCCGCCAGGGCGGCGGAGGCGGCGTCGAGCTCGGCGGCGATCGCGGCGCGACCTTCGGCGAGGCCCTTGGCGAGAGTCGTGACCTGAGCGACCTTCTGGTCGGCGAACGCGAGCCAGCTCACGAGGCGCGCGTCGAGCTTGGTCTCGTCCTCGACGTCGTGCGGCACGTGCTGCAGCGACGTGGACGTCGCCGCAGCCACGCCGGCCGCCCCGAGGGCGCGCAGGGACTCGAGGGTGTCGAACGCCGCGGAGAGGTCGCCGCGCCAGATGTTGTGGCCGTCGACCACGCCGCCGACGAGCACCTTGTCGGCGAGGCCCGGGACGGATGCCGGCACGGTGCCGCGCACGAGGTCGAGGCCGATCGCCTCGATCGGGGCGGCGGCGAGGACCGCGAGGTTCGCGTCGAGCGCCGCGTACGGGGCCGCGACGAAGATCGCCGGGCGCTCGGCGAGCCCGCCGAGGACCGCGTATGCGCGCTCCGCGGCCGTGCCGAGCGCGGCGACCGAGGCAGGGAGCGACTCGCTCACGAGCGCCGGCTCGTCCAGCTGCACCCACTCGGCGCCGGCGGCCTTGAGCGCACCGAGCACCTCGGCGTAGACAGCGACGAGGTCGTCCAGGCGCGACAGCGGGTCGAAGCCCTCCGGCGCCTCGTCGGCGGCCTTGGCGAGGGCCAGGAACGTGACGGGCCCGACGAGCACGGGACGGGTGCGGAAGCCGGCCTCCGCCGCTTCCTGCACCTGACGCACGACCCGGTCGCTGGACAGGGAGAAGACGGTGTCGGGGCCGATCTCGGGCACGAGGTAGTGGTAGTTCGTGTCGAACCACTTCGTCATCTCGAGCGGGGCGCGCTCGCCCTCGCCGCGGGCGACCGTGAAGTACGCCGGCAGGCCGATCGTGCCGTCGGCGGACCGCAGGTCCTCGAAGCGGGCGGGGATCGCACCCACGGTGACCGCGGCGTCGAGCACCTGGTCGTAGAACGAGAACGACTCGGGGATCGCCGAGTCGGAGCGGCCGAGGCCCTGCGCCGCGAGGCGCTCGCGCGTCGTCGCGCGCAGCTCGGCCGCGGTGCGCTCGAGCTCTGCCTCGTCGATCCGTCCGGCCCAGAACGCCTCGACGGCCTTCTTGAGCTCACGGCGACGGCCGATGCGCGGGTAGCCCAGGACGGTGCCCTCGGGGAATGCGGTCATGACGGTCCTCTCTGACGGAAGGGGGAAGGATGCGGGCTAGTGCGCGCCGCTGGTCTCTGCGAACTGGAGGGCGCCGTCCGTGGGGGACGCCGCCGAGCCCTCGGGAAGGACCCCGGCGGCCGTGAGCACATCCAGCACCGTGCGGTGCTGGTTGAACGCGTACAGGTGGATGCCGGGGGCGCCGCCGTCCACGAGCTCCCGCACCAGCTCGGCCGCGTGCGCGACGCCGATCTCGGTACGGCCCTCGACGGTCGGCTCGACCTCGAGATCGATGGACAGCTCGGCGGGAAGCTCTTCGCCGCTGAGCTCCAGCACGCGGCGCAGGCGCGCGGGCGACGTGATCGGCATGATGCCGGGGAGGATCGGGATCGTCACGCCCGCGCGGCGTGCGCGTTCGACGAAGGCGAAGTAGTCGTCCGGATGGAAGAACAGCTGCGTGATCGCGAGGGTCGCCCCCGCGGCCTGCTTGGCCAGCAGCGCGTCGATGTCCTGGTTGCGGTAGGTCGAGCGCGGATGCCCGTTCGGGTAGGCCGCGACGGCGATGTTCACCTTCCGACGCGGGGTCACCTGCACGGCTCCGGGAACGCCGGGGATCGGCCGCTCCTGGTACGGGGCACGCTCGGCCTGCGCCCGGTCGATGAGCTGCACGAGCTGCGCCGAGCTCTCCAGGTCCCCGAGGAACGGCTGGCTCTCATCGAGCGGCGGGTCGCCGCGCAGGGCGAGGAAGCTGAGGATCCCGGCGTCGAGGAACTCCCGGATCAGCCGCGAGGCTCCGGCGTAGGTGTTGCCGACGCAGGTCAGGTGCGCGAGCGGCTCGACGGCGGTGTGCTCGCGGATGTAGCGCAGCACGTCGAGCGAGCGCCCGCCGACGGATCCGCCCGCGCCATAGGTCACGGAGATGAAGCGCGGCGCGGCCGACGCGAGCTGCTGGATCGTCTCGTGCAGCGCCTCGATCGGCGCCGTGGTGCGCGGCGGGTACAGCTCGAAGGAGATCGGGACGCGCGGAACGACGGCCCCGGCGGGGGCGAACGGCGGCGCGTCGAAGGACATCTCTCTCCTGGGTCGGGGCGGTCACCCCACGCTAGGCGGCGCCGCCATGCGGCGCATGCTGTGTTTCGCCATGTGTCGGCGCCTCCGGGCGGCCGCTGCACGGCGCAGGACGAGACCGCGCTCCCCGGTTCTCCTAGGCTCGGATCATGACGACTCCGCACGGATCCTGGCCCTCTCCGCTGTCTGCTGCCGACTTCGCCGTCGCCGGCACGAAGATCGACGGCGCCCGCTATGCCGCGGGCGGGATCTGGTGGAGCGAGTCGGTGCCGCAGGAGCGGGGGCGCATGCGCGTGATGCGCCGCGACGCCGACGGCGACGCGCGCGAAGTGCTGCGCGCTCCGTGGAGCGCCCGCTCCCGCGTGCACGAGTACGGCGGCGGCGCATGGACCGTCGCCCAGGACGGCACGCTGCTCTTCGTGGATGGCGAGGATCAGCGCGTGCACCGGCTGGATCCCGGCGCGGACGCACCCGTGCCGCTCACCGCGTCCGGTCCGCGGTACGGCGGCCTGCGCGTGCAGCAGGGGCGCCTGTTCGCGGTGCGCGAGGACCTGCGGGCCGCGCCGCACCAGCGCGCGATCGTGGAGATCCCGCTCGACGGTTCCGCGGCCGAGGACGACACCGCGGTCGCCACGATCCTCAGCGGCGACGGCTTCTTCGCGCATCCCGCCCTCTCCCCCGACGGGACCCGGCTCGCCTTCGTCGCTTGGGACGAGCGCCGGATGCCATGGGAGCACGCCATCGCCTTTGCCGCGAACCTCGAGACGGGAGCCCGCACCCCGATCCCCGCCCGCGCCGCGCTTCAGCCCGAGTGGCTCTCCAACGACGAACTGCTGTTCGCCGACGACGTGTCCGGTCGCTGGAACCTGTACCGCGCGCGCGTCGGCGAGCAACCCGTGCCTCCGATCCCGACGCCGGCAGCCTCCACGGAGATCTTCTCCCCCGCCGATGCCGACACCGGTGGCGGGCTGTGGGTGCTCGGCCAGCGCTGGTTCCGGGTTCTCGAGGACGGCAGGATCCTGGCCGTCCGCACGAACGGATCCGACACGCTGGTGCTCATCGAGCGGGACGGCACGGAGCGCGAGCTCGCGGTCCCGTTCGACGGCGACCTCAGCCTGGAGGACGCGCAGGGATCCCTGGTGCTGATCACGGGTCAGGGTGCCCGGGTCACGCCAGGGCTGTGGGAGCTGGACATCGACGCGGGCGTCGCGCGCCCGATCCGCGGCGGCGCGCCCGTCGACCCCGCGTGGGTGCCCGGCGCGAGGCCGGTGAGCTTCGACGGCCCCCACGGCCCGGTGCACGCGTTCGACCACGCCCCGGCCAACCCGGATGCGGATGCGGATCCGCAGGCGCTGCCGCCCTATGTCGTGCACGTGCACGGAGGGCCGACGGCCCACTCCTCTGGCTCACAGGCGGGATGGATCACGTACTTCACGAGCCGTGGCATCGGCGTGCTCGAGGTCAACTACGGCGGATCCAGCGGCTACGGCCGCGCCTACCGCGAGCGGTTGGACGGCCAGTGGGGCATCGTCGACGTCGACGACGTGCTGGCGGCGGCCCAGGGCCTCGCGGACGCGGGCCTCGCTGATCCGGCGCGCATCGCGATCCGCGGAGGATCCGCCGGCGGCTGGACCGTGCTGTCCGCCCTCGTCCGCGGCGGCATGTTCGCCGCGGGCCTCGACCGGTACGGCGTCGTGGATCTGCGGCTGCTGGCGGAGGAGACGCACGACTTCGAGCGTTTCTACCTCGACGGCCTCGTGGGACCGCTGCCCGAGGCGGAGCAGACGTACATCGACCGCTCACCGCTCACCCACGCGGACCGCATCGATGTGCCGGTGCTGATCCTGCAGGGCGCCGACGACGCGGTCGTGCCGCCGTCACAGTCGGAGGCGATCCGCGATGCGCTCGCCGCACGCGGAGTGCCGCACGAGTACGTGCTGTTCGAGGGCGAGGGGCACGGGTTCCGTCAGGCGGACACGATCATCGCGGCCGCCGAGGCGGAGCTGCGCTTCCTCGGCTCGGCGTTCGGCTTCGATCCGATCCCGTAGGCCGTCCGCGCGCGGCGGTCACTCCCCGAGGCGGTTGCGCGTCCGCATGGCGCGCTCCGCCTCGCGGGAATCCTGACGCTCGCGCAGCGCCTGGCGCTTGTCGTACTCGCGCTTGCCCTTCGCGAGGGCGATCTCGACCTTCGCGCGCCCGTCGGAGAAGTACAGCCGCAGCGGGATCAGCGTGTAGCCGCCGGCGGAGACCGCGTGCGAGAGCTTGGCGATCTCCTCCTTGTGCAGCAGGAGCTTGCGGATCCGCTTGGCCGAGTGGTTCGTCCAGTGCCCCTGCGAGTACTCCGGGATGTGCACGGCGTCGAGGAACGCCTCGTTGCCCTTGATGAACGCGTAGCCGTCCGTCAGGTTCGCACGCCCCTGGCGCAGCGACTTCACCTCTGTGCCGGTGAGCACGAGCCCCGCCTCGTACGACTTCTCCAGGTTGTAGTCGTGACGTGCGCGACGATTGGTCGCGATGACCTTCTCCCCGCGTTCCCTGGGCATGGTTGTCTCCTGCTGTTCGTATGACGGATCCGGCGCTCGCCGGTCAGGCCCGAGAAGGCCAGCCCGCCAGTCTATACACGGAAGGGCCTCCGCCGCACGGACGGCTCAGGCGCGCAGCCAGCGACGGATCGCGAAGCCGGCGCTGAGCGCGGCGAGGATCACGCCGATGCCGATGAGCACCGGCACCACCAGCATCGCCTCGTTCAGGCCGACCCAGGTCGTGATGAAGGAGACCCGCTTGGTGAGGTACTCCTGCACTCCGAAGTGCACGCCCAGCAGCACCGCGACGCTCGCGAGCACGGATCCGATCACGGCGGCGAAGACGCCCTCCAGGACGAACGGCGTCTGGATGAATCTGTTCGAGGCGCCGACGAGGCGCATGATCCCGATCTCCCGCCGTCGCGCGTACGCCGACAATCGGATCGTGGTGCCGATCAGCAGCACCGCGGCGATCAGCATCAGCACCGCGATCCCGACGGCGATATAGGTCGCGACGGTCAGCGCGTTGAAGAGCGGATCCAGGTACTCGAGCTGATCCTTGACCTCGTCCACGCCCTTGACGCCGCTGAACGCCTCGGCGATGACGGCGGACTGGGTCTGGTCCTTGAGGTTGACCTTGAAGACCGCGTTGACCTGATCCGCCGTGAGCACGCCCGCGTAGTCCTTGCCGACGAGCTTCAGGGTCTCCTGGTACGCCTGGTCCGCGGTCTGGAAGCTGCTCTTGGAGATCAGCGGCTTGAGGGTCGCACCGTCGAGCTCCGCCTGCACGGCCTTGATCTGGTCCTCCGTCGCGGTGCCGCCGATGCAGCCCGGCGACGTCGAGACCGACGAGCACATGTAGATGGCGACCTGGGCGCGGTCCTGCCAGTAGGCGCGCATCGTGCCGATCTGCGCCTGCATCAGGATCGCCGCGCCCACGAAGGTGAGCGAGACGAAGGTGACCAGCACCACGGAGATCACCATGGAGGCGTTGCGACGCAGGCCGGTGAGCGCCTCGCCGAGGATGAGTCCGAACCTCATGACGTCGGACCCACTTCCTCGTCGTCGCCTTTATCGAGCCCCAGCCGATCGGCCACGCCCAGCTCGGCGAGGTCCACGGCGGGGACGGTGATCGGGTGCGTCACGGGACGCGCGTCGTCGGACGGCTTGACCGTCGCCTGCGAGGGCGCGGCCGCCGCAGAAGCGGCCTCCGGCGCCACCGCCGGGCGGTGATCCACGACCGGGACGGGCGGGGAGGCGGGATCCGCGATCGCGGCCTCCGTCTGGCGGTGCACCTCGCGCACGGTCTGCAGTGCGGCGGTGGCCGCGGCTCCGCGGATCGCCTCCGGCTCCAGGCGCGGGACGTTGGATGTGTCGCCGTAGCCGCCGCCCACCTCGTCGCGCACCATCTCGCCGTCGCGCAGCTCGATCACGCGGCGCTGCATCTGATCGACGAAGGCCGCCTCGTGCGTGGCCATGAGCACGGTGGTGCCGCCGGCGTTGATCCGGGCGAGCAGCTGCATGATGTCGACCGAGGTGCCGGGGTCGAGGTTTCCGGTGGGCTCGTCCGCGAGCACGATCTGCGGACGGTTCACGATCGCGCGGGCGATCGCCACGCGCTGCTGCTCACCGCCGGAGAGCTCGTGCGGCAGGCGCTTCTCCTTGCCGCTCAGACCGACGAGCGCGAGCGCCTCCGGCACCGCCTGCTGGATGAATCCGCGGGAGGCGCCGGTCACCTGCAGGGTGAAGGCGACGTTCTGGTAGACGGTCTTGGAGGGCAGGAGGCGGAAGTCCTGGAAGACGGATCCGATGCTGCGGCGGAAGTACGGGACCTTGCGGTTCGCGATGGACTTCAGATCGCGCCCGAGCACGGCGACGCGGCCGGACGTGGGCGACTCCTCACGGAGGATCAGCTGCAGGCAGGAGCTCTTCCCGGATCCCGACGCGCCGACGAGGAAGACGAACTCGCCTCGCTGCACCTCGAAATCGACCCCGGACAGCGCGGGACGCTTGGTGCCGCGATAGCGCTTGGTGACGTTCTCGAATCGGATCATGGCGTGTCGAGCCTAAACGGGCGCCGCACGCAGCCCGCGAGCGACACCCCACCGCGGCGGGTTCCCCCGGCTATGAGGTGCCTGGGATCGTCAGGAGGGTTCGAGGCCGATCACGAACGCGAGGAACGTGACGATCGCGGCGAACAGCGCCAGGCCTCCCACGGTCGCGCCGACCGTGCGCCATGCTCTGGTCGTGCTCATCCTGCGCACCTCCTCGGAAGGCTGGGGTGACCCCCGATTCTACCGCCGAAGGCGCGGAGCCCACCAGGATTCCGACGTCAGAGCCGGATGAAGATCGGCGGCCCTGAGCTGGCCCACGGCGCGTGGTGCTCGACGTAGCGTCCCCAGTCCGGCGCGTCGATGATGCCGCCCGCGCCGTCCCAGATGCCGATGTGCCGCCCCGGCCACCACACCAGGTCGCCGGCGCGCGCCTCGTCGGCGGAGATCACCGTGCCCAGTGCCGCCTGGTTGTCGGCGCCGCGGGGAAGGCTGATGCCGAAATGCCCGTACACGTACTGCACGAGCCCGTCGCAGCCGAAGGAGTCGCTCGGATCGGCGCCCCAGCCGTAGGGGACGACGCCCACGAACGTCTGGGCGTACGCGACGACGGCGTCGCCGGAGTACTCCTGCGCGGGAGCGGCGGGCGCCGCGGAGCTCGCGGCAACGGAGGGCGGTGCACTCGGCGGGACGACCGGAGCCGGCGGCGTGTAGAGGACGTCGAAGGCGGCGCGGGTCGTGGCGGGCTCCTGCGCGGCCGACGCGACCGTGTAGGTCTGCGGCGCGACGACGAGCGACACCGTGTGCGCGGAAGAAGCGGGAGCTCCCGGCGCGAAGGCGTACGCCGCCGTCGCAGCCACCGGGACGATCAGCGCCGCGATCGCGCAGCCGGCCGCCGTCTTCCGTGTCACAGTCATCGGGATTCTCCGTGTCACAGCCATCGGGTCACCACCCTATGACAATCACGGGCGCGGCGCCCTGGAAAGTCCCTGAATCGGCGACGCCGAAGGGTCAGTCGTCGTCGTCCTTGCGCTTGCGCCAGCGGATCCCCGCGGAGATGAAGCCGTCCAGGTCGCCGTCGAACACATTCGCCGGGTTGCCCGACTCGTGTCCCGTACGGAGATCCTTCACGAGCTGCTGGCCGTAGAGGAAGTAGGAGCGCATCTGGTCGCCCCAGCTCGCGGTGATGTTGCCGGCGAGCTCCTTCTTCTTCGCGGCCTCCTCCTCCTTCTGCAGCAGCAGAAGGCGGGTCTGCAGCACGCGCATGGCGGCGGCGCGGTTCTGGATCTGCGACTTCTCGTTCTGCATCGAGACGACGATGCCGGTCGGGAGGTGCGTGAGGCGCACGGCGGAGTCGGTCGTGTTGACCGACTGGCCGCCGGGGCCGGACGAGCGGAACACGTCGACGCGGATGTCGCCCTCGGGGATGTCCACCTCGGTGGCCTCCTCCATGAGCGGGATGACCTCGACCGCGGCGAAGGACGTCTGGCGCTTGTCGGCGGATCCGAACGGGCTGATCCGGGCGAGACGGTGCGTGCCGGCCTCGACCGAGAGCGTGCCGAACGCGTACGGCGCGTCGACCTCGAACGTCGTGGACTTGATACCAGCGCCCTCGGCGTAGGACGTGTCCATGATCTTGACGGGGAACTTGTGGCGCTCGGCGTAGCGCAGGTACATGCGCAGCAGCATCTCGGCGAAGTCGGTGGCGTCGTCGCCGCCGGCGCCCGAGCGGATCGTGATGATCGCCGCGCGCTCGTCGTACTCGCCGTCCAGCAGGGTCTGCACCTCGAGCTGGTTGACCGTCTCGGTGAGGGAGGCGAGCTCGGCGCGCGCCTCGGCCGCGGAGTCCTCGTCCTCCATCTCGTTGGCGAGCTCGATGAGCACCTCGAGGTCGTCGAGGCGCTGCTCCACCTCGGTGACGCGCTTGAGCTCCGACTGGCGGTGGCTGAGCGCGCTCGTCACCTTCTGAGCCTTCTCGGGGTCGTCCCAGAGGTCGGGCGCGCCCGCTTCCTCGCTGAGGCGTTCGATGTCGGCGCGGAGCCCCTCGACGTCGGCGACCTCGCGGATGTCGCCGAAGGTCTGACGGAGGGCCGCGATTTCGGCGGAGAGATCAAGTTCGAGCATGGCACCTCAGAGTATCGCGCGCGGCGATGCCCTGACGACCCATCGACTCGTCCACCCAGGGCTGGACACGAGAACGACCACGGGATCGGCTGTCGAACCCTGGCATTCTTCGTACTTTTGTACTATGATCGGGTCATGGAGAACATGGACGATCCGGCCCCGCGACTCGCGTCCGCGGCGGAGATCGTCGGCTTCGTCCTGGGCGATCTCGCCCGCAACGACCACGAGGTGAACCGGCAGGCCGCCCTGCGCTCGGAGCGCATCCTCGAGGTGATCGAACTGGCGCGCCGGCACCCCGACCTCTACACGGCCGACGCCGATCCCGGTTTCGCCGAGCGCGCGGCGGTCATGGACATGGCGTTGCGCTTGCAGCTCTCCGAAGACCAGGTGCGCGCCATGCAGGCGACCGCCGAATTCGCGATGACGCTGCTGCCGAACGTCTGGGAACGCGCGCGTTCCGGCTTCTGCTCCCCCGCGGCGGTGCAGGACGTCGTCTCCCGCGTGCGGGTGCTTCAGGCGCCGGTCGATGCGACGGACGACGCCCTGGCGGAGGCGCGCGGAGCGATCTCCGCGGTCGACGAGGCTGCCGCGGGCTGGGTGCTGACCTGCACTCCGGCGATGCTGCGGCGCAAGGTCCGCACCCTCGTGGACAGGCTGCTCGGCGACCGCACCGTGCGCCGTCATGCTCGGGCCATGGAGGACAGGGCGGTGACCTTCACCGAAGCAGGTGACGGCATGTCGTGGTTGAGCATCTACGGCCCGACAGCCGACCTGCACGCCGCCTATCACCGGCTCTCGGCCACGGCGAAGCACATGCAGAAGGCGGAGCGGGGCGG
>NZ_NCKN01000240.1 GCF_002257455.1 Microbacterium sp. 13-71-7 | reverse complement strand
GATCCGGGACGGCCGCGCCGTAGAGGCGTCTCAGCGCCGCCACCGCATCAGCTGCCGCCTCGTCGTCCGTGAGCGTCTGCACGTGCCGCCCGAAGGGACCGGCCGCGAACGTGAGCAGGGTCGGCAGGCCGCTGATCGCCGACACGTCGTACCAGGAGTGCCAGTGCTCGCCGGGCTCGCCGAGAGCGCGGATCGCGTAGACCCCGTCCTCCCAGAACCGTTCCGGGAACTGCAGGAACACCTTGTTGAACACGCCCATGCCGAGCCGTGCGATCGGATCCGCGACCTCGGCGGGCAGGGAGGGCTCGAAGGCGATCGCGCCCGCCTTCAGCACGCCCAGCGGCACGGTGACGACGGCCTGCGCCGCGGTGAAGACGCCCCGGTCGGTCTCGACGCGGACGCCGTCGGCGGCGCGCGCGATCCGCCGCACCACCTGCTCGAGCCGCACGTCCAGCTCGGCCGCGATGCGCTGCGGCAGCTCGTCGTAGCCCTGGGGGAACACGACCTCGTCCCCGTCGATCGCGTCCTCGTCGAGCCCGTGGGCGTCGAGGTCGCCGATCCACGCGCCGCACTGCTCCTCGACGCGGTGCCGGAAGAACTCGCGGATCTCGTCGATGCGCTCGGGATCCAGGGCGTCCTCGCGCCGCTCGAGCGCGTCAAGGGCGCGCTCCGTCACGTCGAGGTAGGTGTCGCCGGGCGCGGACCGGGAGATCGCCTCCTCGAGTGCGCGGTCGGCCGTCGCGACGTCGGCGACCCATCGCGCGCTCTCGGCCGCGGACATGCGGTTCCCCGCACCGTCGAAGTCGGCGATGGGGCGCCCGCCGGCTTGGAAGCTGCCGACCGTGAACTCGATCGTCGGCACGTCCAGCGCCTGCGCGAGCTCCCACAGGCGGGAATCCCGGATCCCGTGGATCCAGGAGGCGCCGAGGTCGACGGAGAAGCCCGCGGCGCGGTCGGTGTGCATGCGCCCGCCGACCCGGTCCCGCGCCTCCAGCACCACCACGCGCTGTCCGGCATCGGCGAGCAGTCGCGCCGCGGTCGCGCCGGACATGCCGGCGCCGATGACGATGGTGTCGAACTCGGGCACAGGTCCTCCTCGGGGCGTCCTCGCCGTCGCATCTCGGACCCCCGACCGGGGGACTTCGCCGAGGCGGGTCCGGCCAGGGTATCGTTGTACGGATGTCGTGCGTGCGGGTGCGCGCCGACGAGAGCTGAACAGGGAGGCCGTCATGGATATCGATCTCGGGTTGCTGCGCACGATCGAGCGGGAGAAGGAGATTCCCTTCGACGAGCTGATCGCGATCATCGAGCAGGCCGTCCTGACCGCCTACGCCAAGCACGACTCCCAGGAGGGCGTGCTGACCGAGGGCACCCGCGTCGACCTCGACCGCAAGACCGGGCACGTGAGCGTGATGGTCCCCGTGCGCGACGAAGAGGGCGCGATCATCGGCGAGGAGGACTCAACGCCGGACGACTTCGGCCGCATCGCCGCCTTCGCCGCCAAGCAGGTCATCGGCCAGCGTCTGCGCGACATCGCAGACGACGCCGTGCTCGGCGAGTTCCGCGGCAAGGAGGGCGACATCGTCGCCGGCGTGATCCAGCAGGGACCGAACCCGCGCATGATCCACGTCGACCTCGGGTCCGTCGAGGCCATCCTCCCTCCCGAGGAGCAGGTCCCCGGCGAGGAGTACGCGCACGGCACGCGCATCCGCGTCTACGTGACCTCTGTCGCGAAGGGCATGAAGGGCCCGGCGATCACCGTGTCCCGCACGCACCCCGGACTCGTGCGCAAGCTGTTCGCGCTCGAGGTGCCGGAGATCGCCGCGGGCCTGGTCGAGATCGTCGCGCTGGCCCGCGAGGCCGGACACCGCAGCAAGATCGCGGTGAAGGCGAACGACCCGGCCATCAACGCCAAGGGCGCATGCATCGGCGAGATGGGCCGACGCGTCCGCGCGGTCACCGAGGAGCTGGCGGGGGAGAAGATCGACATCGTCGACTACCACCAGGATCTGGCGACGTTCGTCGCGCACGCGCTGTCGCCCGCGAAGGTGACCAGCGCGTTCGTGCTCGACTCCGGCACCAAGGCCGTGCGCGCACTGGTCCCCGACTACCAGTTGTCGCTCGCGATCGGCAAGGAGGGCCAGAACGCCCGCCTCGCCGCCAAGCTCACCGGCGCCAAGATCGACATCCAGCCGGACTCGATCCTCGACGGCGCCTGAGCGGCCGCGTTCGCCTGCTGCGCCCGAGGTGTAAGATGGAGTCCGTACGAACGTGTGTCGGTTGCCGCGCTCGTGCATCTCGCACCGCCCTGCTCAGGGTGGCAATCCGGAACGGTGAGCTCGTCTTCGACGAGCAGGCCGTGCTGCCGGGGCGGGGTGCGTGGGTGCATCCGGCACCGGAGTGCGTGGACACCGCTCTGCGGAGACGCGCCTTCGCCCGTGCGCTCCGTGTGTCCGCTGCAATGGAATTCCCGGAAGCAGAGAATACGCAGACCCTCGAGAAACGGCTGAACGGCTATGGAAACAAAGTGAACGGCTCGAAATGAGACCCGTCCGCGACTAGTGGTCTGCCCTGCCAGGGCGGACCGACCCTGACAGGAGAATTGTGGCTGGTAAACCACGCGTGCATGAGATCGCCGCTGAACTCGGCGTCGACAGCAAGTTCGCACTCGCGAAGCTCAAGGAGCTCGGCGAGTTCGTGAAGTCCCCCTCATCCACGATCGAGCCTCCGGTCGCACGCAAGCTGCGCGCCGCCATCGAGGCCGACAAGCCGACCGGCGCCGCGTCCGCGACCGCCCCCTCGGCGAAGCCCGCCGGCGCCACGCCGGCCGCGGCGTCCTCCGGCGCGCCCAAGCCCGGCCCCAAGGCGCCGACCCCCGGCCCCAAGCCGGGACCGGCCAAGCCCGCTGAGACCGCCCCGGCTCCGGCTCCGGCCGCGGAGCAGCCCGCTGCTCCGGCCGCGCCGGCCGCTCCGGCTGCGCCCGCCGCGGAGAAGTCCTCCGCGCCCAAGCCCGGTGGCTCCGGCGCCCCGCGCCCCGGCGCACCGCGTCCGGGCAACAACCCGTTCTCCTCGCAGCAGGGCATGGGATCGCGTCCGGCAGGTCCGCGTCCGGGCAACAACCCGTTCGCCTCGCAGCAGGGCATGGGCCAGCGCCCGACGCCGGGCAACATCCCGCGTCCGCAGGCTCCGCGCCCCGGATCCCCGCGCATCGGCGCACCCCGCCCGGGTCCGGGCGGACGTGCCGGCGGTCCTGGTCGTCCCGGTGGCGGCGGTCGTCCCGGCGCTCCGTTCCAGCAGCGCACCGGTGGTCCCGGCCGTCCCGGCGGCGCCGGTGCCGGCGCGGGCGGTGGCTTCCAGCGCCCCGGCGGCGCTCCGGCCGGCGGTTTCGCCGGTCGTCCCGGCGGTGGTGGCGGCCGCGGCCGCGGCCCCGGCGGCGGTACTGCCGGCGCATTCGGCAAGGGCGGCGGCAAGAGCAAGCAGCGCAAGTCGCGGCGGGCGAAGCGGCAGGAATTCGAGATGCGGTCGGCGCCGGTCGTCGGCGGCGTCAACGTCTCCAAGGGCAACGGCGAGATCATCCGCCTGCGCCGTGGCGCATCGATCGCGGACTTCGCGGACAAGCTCGAGGCCCTGCGCGGCTACACCGTGCAGCCCGGCACGCTCGTGACGATCCTGTTCAACCTCGGCGAGATGGCCACGGCCACCGAGTCGCTGGACGAGGCGACGTTCGAGGTCCTCGGCGCCGAGCTCGGCTACACCATCCAGATGGTCTCGCCCGAGGACGAGGACAAAGAGCTCCTCGAGGGCTTCGGTCTCGACCTCGAGGCCGAGCTGGAGGCGGAGAGCGAGGACGACCTCGAGATCCGTCCCCCGGTGGTCACCGTCATGGGCCACGTCGACCACGGTAAGACCCGACTGCTCGACGCGATCCGCCAGACCAACGTCATCGAGGGCGAGGCGGGCGGCATCACCCAGCACATCGGTGCGTACCAGGTGTGGACCGAGCACGAGGGCATCGAGCGCGCGATCACCTTCATCGACACCCCGGGTCACGAGGCGTTCACCGCCATGCGTGCCCGTGGTGCGCAGGTGACCGACATCGCGATCCTCGTGGTCGCGGCCGACGACGGCATCATGCCGCAGACGGTCGAGGCGCTGAACCACGCCCAGGCGGCCAACGTGCCGATCGTGGTCGCGGTCAACAAGGTCGACAAGCCCGAGGCCAACCCGGCCAAGGTGCGTCAGCAGCTCACCGAGTACGGACTGGTCGCAGAGGAGTACGGCGGAGACGTCATCTTCGTCGACGTCTCGGCGCGGGCGAACACCGGAATCCAGGAGCTCCTGGATGCCGTGCTGCTCACCGCGGACGCCGGTCTGGACCTCACCGCGAACCCGAACAAGGCCGCGCGAGGCATCGCCATCGAGGCGAAGCTGGACAAGGGCCGCGGTTCGGTCGCGACCGTGCTGATCCAGTCCGGAACCCTCCGGATCGGTGACGCGATCGTCGCGGGCACCGCCTACGGACGCGTCCGCGCCATGATCGACGAGAACGGCGACGCGGTCGAGGCCGCAGCGCCCTCCCGTCCGGTCCAGGTGCAGGGTCTGAACTCGGTCCCGCGCGCCGGCGACGTCTTCATCGTGACCGAGGAAGACCGCATGGCCCGTCAGATCGCGGAGAAGCGCGAAGCCGTCGAGCGCAACGCCCAGCTGGCCAAGGCCCGCAAGCGCATCTCGCTCGAGGACTTCACCCGTGCTCTCGAAGAGGGCAAGGTCGAGACGCTCAACCTCATCATCAAGGGCGACGTGTCCGGTGCCGTCGAGGCGCTGGAGGAGTCGCTGCTCAAGATCGAGGTCGACGACTCCGTGCAGCTGCGCATCATCCACCGCGGTGTGGGCGCGGTCACCGAGTCGGACGTGAACCTGGCGACGATCGACAACGCGATCATCGTGGGCTTCAACGTCCGCCCTGACCCGAAGGCCCGCGAGGCCGCGTCCCGCGAGGGCGTGGACGTGCGGTTCTACTCGGTCATCTACAACGCGATCGACGAGATCGAGAACTCCCTCAAGGGCATGCTCAAGCCGGAGTTCGAAGAGGTCCAGTCGGGTGTCGCCGAGATCCGCGAGGTGTTCCGCTCCTCGAAGTTCGGCAACATCGCCGGTGTCATCGTGCGGTCGGGAACGATCACGCGCAACGCCAAGGCTCGCGTCATCCGCGACGGCATCGTCCTCGCCGATGGTCTGGCCATCGAGTCGCTGCGCCGCTTCAAGGACGACGTCACCGAGGTCCGCACGGACTTCGAGGCGGGTATCGGCCTGGGCAAGTACAACGACATCCAGGTCGGCGACGAGATCGAGACCACCGAGATGGTGGAGAAGCCGCGCGCCTGATCGCGCATCGGAACGCCTGAGGCACCCTGTGCCGACCTTACGGGGCCCCGGTCCGCTTCGCGGACGCCCCGACGGCCGTCACAGGGTGCCTCAGGCTCCGCCCGTATCGCCGTGCGGAAGAGAGAAGTGAGAGGGTAAGGACATGGCCGGAGAACGACAGGCACGACTCGCGGATCGGATCCGCGTCATCCTCGCCGAGCGGCTGGAGAAGGGGCTGCGCGACCCGCGCCTCGGCTTCGTGACGATCACCGACGTGCGCGTCACGGGTGACCTGCAGCACGCGTCCGCGTTCTACACCGTGCTGGGCAC
>NZ_NCKN01000239.1 GCF_002257455.1 Microbacterium sp. 13-71-7 | reverse complement strand
GTGAGCAGGTCGTGCGAGATCGGATCATCGGATCCGGACGCCAGCCGCACGATGCGCTTCGCATCGTCGCCCAGGGCGTCGAAGCGCGAGAGCAGCACGTCGCGCAGGGTGTCGGGCATGGGGCCCTGCACGTTGCAGAGCAGCTCCTCGATGAAGAACGGCACGCCCTCGCTGCGCTCCATGAGGCGCGCGAGCCCCGCATCGTCGACCGTGCCGCGCAGGCGCTGCACCAGGTCGCGCACCTCGATCGCGTCGAGCCGCTTCAGGGTGACCCGGTCGAGCAGCCTGGCGCGCTCCGCCTCGGCGAAGAAGGTGCGCACCTCTCCCCCGCGGCGGACCTCGTCGATGCGGCAGGTGAGCAGGAACAGCACCGGGCGGCCCGCGAGGGCGCGGAGCAGGAAGGAGAGCATCGCGAGCGTCGCGGCATCGGCCCAGTGCAGGTCTTCGATCACGACGACCACGGGGCGGGTGGCGGCGGCCGCCTCGAGCAGGTTCGCGATCGTCTCGCGGAGCCCCTCCGGGCGGATCGCGGACCGGTCGACGGGTCCGGTCGCGCGCTCCGGCAGCAGCAGCTGCAGGGCGTCCCGACCGGGGCCCGCGGCCTCGTCGGCACGGTCGCCGAGCTCGTCGAGCACTCCGCGCAGGATCGCCGGGAGCGGGCCGAAGGGCGCAGGGGTCGACCCGTAGTCCAGGCACCAACCGGTCAGCACCGTGGCCCGGTCCGCGACGCGGCGGCGGAACTCCGCCGTCAGCCGGGACTTGCCGATCCCCGCCTCGCCGCCCACGAGCACGGAGGCGGACTCGCCGGCACCGGCGCGGCGCAGGGCGTCGTCGAGGAGCGCGAGTTCGGCATCGCGTCCGACCATGGCGGCCGACGTGGTGGCGAGGGACATGTCTTCATCGTGCCACCAGCCACGGACATCGGGCGTCGCCACGGGCGCGGCGCCGCTCTCGGCAGAGCCGGAGGATGTCCCTCCGGACGCGGAAGAGCCTCCCGACGGCGGCGGATCCTGGGTCGGATCCGTCGTCGGGAGGCTCTCGCTCTCGGGTGTGTCCTGGGTCGCCCGCACCGCGCGGCGCGCCGGGGTGGCCGCCGGGGCGGTCATGCGGCGTGCGAACCGCAGCCGACCAGCTCGCTCGCGCGGGCGTCGTCCTCGGCCGGCGCGGATCCCGCCGACACGAGCGCGGCGATCGGTGCGGCGGGCGCGGCGACCGCGATCGGCGCGGCCGTGGGCTCGGCGCTCACTGCGGCGAACGCGGACTCGGCGACCGCCGGGTCGGCGACCGCGGGGCTCGGCGCGGACTCGGCGACCGCCTCGGCCGCCTGGGTGGACGCGGGGGCCGGCACGACCTCGGCACGGCGGCTCTGCAGCCGGCCCAGCATGCGGCGCAGGAATCCGTCGCGGCGCACGATCATGTCGGCGTGCTCTGCGGCCATCCTGGCGCGCTCGGCACGGATCGCGGCCTGCTCGATCTCCAGCGTGGTGATGCGGTAGCTCATCGCGTAGTTCAGTTCCATGATGTCTCCTTCTCCGGTACTCATACGCTCGTCGCTAAGGCCCCCTCCCCCCATCCGGCAGATGCCTTAACTTCCGCCCCCGGTACCTCAGATCCCCAGATCCCCAGATCCCCAGATCCCCAGATCCCCAGATCCGCGAGACTGCAACTGGGCGACGAGACAGCACCGCAGAAGCGCAGTCTCGTCGCCCAGTTGGAGTCTCGCGGTCAGTAGGGCGCACCCGCGCCAGCCACCGCGCGAGCCCCGCGCGAGCCGCCGCGCGAGCGCCGCGCAAGCCGCGCGCCAGCCTCCCCGCGCGAGCCGCCGCACGAGCCCGGGTGCACAGGGTCGCGGACTACCGTGGGAGCATGCGCCCGCTCGCCGCCCTCCGTGCCGCCCGACGCGCGCCGCTGCTGCAGGTGGCGAAGTCGGCGGCGGCCACGATCGCGGCCTGGCTGATCGCGGGCTGGCTCGTCCCGGGGCACCTGCCCGTGTTCGCGGCCATCGCCGCGCTGCTCGTGGTGCAGCCGAGCGTGAACCAGTCGTTCGCGAAGGCTGTGGAGCGCAGCATCGGCGTGATCGCCGGCGTCGTCATCGCGGTGCTGCTGAGCCTCGCGCTCGGCGGGCTCAGCTGGGTCGTCCTGCTCGCGGTCGTGGTCGCGATGGTCGTGGCGTGGTCGTTCAAGGCCACACCGGGCACCGCGAACCAGGTCGCGATCTCGGCGATGCTCGTTCTCGCGCTGGGCTCGGCGAGTCCCGACTACGCCGTGGACCGGATCCTGGAGACCCTGATCGGCGCGGCGATCGGCTTCGTGGTGAACGTCGTCGTGGTGCCGCCCGTGCTGATCGCCCCGGTACGGCGCGACCTGGCGCTCCTCGGCGGGGAGCTCGCCGGGACCCTCGATCGCCTGGGCGACGCGATCGCCGTGGAGCAGAGCCCTGCGCGGCTCCAGGAGCTCATGCTCGAAGCCCGGCTGCTGCGCCCCATGAAGGACGCCGCCGACGCCTCGCTCACCGCGGGCGAGGAGTCGCTGACCTTGAACCCGCGCGGCTCGCGCCACCGTGCCGAGCTCGCCGCGATGCGCGCGCTGCTGGAGCGCCTCGGCCCGATCGTGACGCAGGTGATCGGCATGACCCGCGCCTACGTCGACCAGTACGACGACGCGCTGCCCGCGGAGCCGTCCGTCGCGCCGATCGCCGAGCAGCTGCACCGCGCGGGCCACGACGTGCGCCTCGCCGTCCAGCTGGCCGAGGTGGTGCCGGAACCGGAGGCGCTGACCTCCGCGATCCCGGCGCTGACCTCGCCGCTCGACATCCGCCCTCCCTCGTCACGCCATTGGGTGCTGATCGGATCCCTCACGGAGGACCTGCGCCGCATCCGCGCGGGCCTGCGCGACGAGGACTGACGCTCGCCGTATCGAATTCAGGACGGATCTGGCCAAGAGGCGAGAGATCACCGGTTTCGGCCTGCGCGAGCCCGTTCATCCTGAATTGCGCACGCGCGCGGCTCAGGCCCCGATGAACTCCTCCACGGGACCGAAGTCGGGCTCCTCGCGGATCTCGACCGTGGATCCGAGCGCGTCGGTGTCGAGCACGCGGATCTCGTTGCGGCCCGCGCGCCAGAGCGGCGCCGGGGCGTAGAGGGTGACCTGCGGACCGACCGCGCGGTAGCGGCCGAGCAGGAATCCGTTCAGCCACACCAGGCCGTTCGCGCCGCTCGGGAACGCGAGCCAGGCGTCGGCGGGGTCCGCGACGTCGAACACCGCCACGGCGAGACCGTCGGCCGGGGTGGCGGCATCGTCCGGAGCCGCCGTCGCAGCCGCTCCACCGTCGGTGGCCGTGCCGGCAGAGTCCGATGCCGCTCCCGCCGGAGCCGCCGGAGCCCCAGGGGCGTCCGGAGCCTCGGGAGCGTCCTGCGGGATCACGCGGTGCGTCCAGCCGTGGGCGAAGCGGCGACCGATCCGCACGCCGGCCAGGATGCCCTTGCCCTCACCGGTGTGCGGCCCGTAGTTGACGCGGCCCTGGCTCTCCACGACGAGCGTCAGCAGTCCGGATCCGCCCGTGGCGGGGAGTTCGAGCGAGCGGACCCCGTCGCGCTCGAGCACGCCGAGGCGCGCGCCGTCGAGGAAGACGACCGCGCGGTCGTGCAGCACGTCGACGGTCAGGGCCGCCCCTGGCGCGTAAGTGATCTCGGCCTCGTAGGCGACCAGCCCGTCCTCGGCGCCGAGCTCCTCGAATGTGAGCGGCATCGAGGCCGTGGCGCCCGCCGGAACCGCCCGAGCGACGTCGAGCAGCGACGCGACCGGGGCCAGCGGCGCCGACGCGGCCGCCTGACGACGCGGCGCCTCCGGCACCGGCGGGAGGTCGCCGTCGTGGAACGGCGCGAAGGCCGCGCGCAGCGCATGGAACTTGTCGTTGAGGGATCCGTCCTCGCCGATCGGCGCGTCTGAGTCGTAGCTCGTGACGGTGGGCTGCAGCACGCCGTCGTGGTTCGCCCCCGCCCAGAGGCCGAAGTTCGTACCGCCGTGCGCCATGTAGAGGCTCACGGATCCGCCCGCGGCCAGCAGCTCCTCGACCGTGCCGATCATGCTCGCCGCCGAGCGCACGTGGTGGTGCTCGCCCCAGTGGTCGAACCAGCCGCCCCACAGCTCCGCGCAGAGCAGCGCCTGCTCCGGCACGTGCAGGCGCTGCGCCTCGGCGACGCCGGTGCCGAACGTGAACGACCCCATCGCACCCTCGACGCTGCCGTTGCGCACCATGTCCGCGGTGGTCCCGTCGGCCGTCGTGAGCAGCTCGACGATCCCCCGCGCGCGCAGTCCGTCGCGCAGGTGCACGAGGTAGTCGTGGTCGCTGCCGAAGGATCCGTACTCGTTCTCGATCTGCACCGCCGTGATCGGGCCGCCGTGCGCCGCCTGCAGCGCGGCCAGCCGGGGGATCAGCTCGTCGTACCAGGCGTCGACCGCGGCGAGGAAGACGGTGTCGCTCGTGCGCAGGGAGCGGGTGCGGCCGCTCAGCCAGAACGGGATGCCCCCGTTCGACCACTCGGCGCAGATGTAGGGGCTGGGACGCACGAACACGTCGAGCCCGATCTCGCCCGCGAGCCGGATGAACCGTTCGGCGTCGCGCCAGCCGCCGAAGTCGCGCTCGCCCTCGACCCGCTCGTGGAAGTTCCACGGGATGTAGGTGTCGACCGTGTTCGCCCCCATCGCGGCGAGCCGGCGCAGGCGGTCCTCCCACTGGTCGGGGTGGATCCGGAAATAGTGCACCGCGCCGGAGAGCATCCGGAACGGCCGGCCGTGACGCCGCAGCGCGCCGTCCTCGTAGGTGAGCGCGGCGCGCGGGGACTCGGTCATGGCTCTCCTCGGGGTGCGGCACGATGTTTGCGTCACCATTGTCGCATCCCGGGCGCCCCGCGCACCCGCGACATAGGCTGGTCGCATGTCCACGACCCTCGCCGAAGCCCTCGCCGACCTGGCCGCGCTGGAGGATCCGAAGGCCCGCGCCGTCAACGAGCGGCACGGCGACGCGCACGGGGTGAACCTGTCCCGGATGCGCGCGCTCGCGAAGCGGATCGGCACGGATCCGCTTCTCGCCGGCGAGCTGTGGGCGTCAGGCGATGTGGCGGGGCAGCTCCTGGGGATCCTCGTGATGAAGCCCCGCGCCCTCGATGCCGATGACCTCGACCGCATGGTGCGGGAGAGCCTGAGCTCCAAGGCGCACGACTGGCTCGTCGCCTACATCGTGAAGAAGTCGCCGCATGCGGAAGAGCTGCGCGTGCGGTGGCTGGACGACGCCGATGCCGACGCGCGCGCCGCGGCCTGGTCGCTCACCTCCGCCCGGGTCGCGAAGAGCCCGGAGGGACTCGACCTCGACGCGCTCCTGGACCGGATCGAACGCGAGCTCGCCGGCGCCCCGGCGCGCGAGCAGTGGGCCATGAACGAGACGCTCGCCACGATCGGCATCCACCACCGGGCGGAGCGCGACCGCGCGATCGCGATCGGCGAAGAACTCCAGGTGCTCGCCGACTACCCGACCCCGCCGAACTGCACCTCGCCCTTCGCGCCGCTGTGGATCGCCGAGATGGTGCGCCGCCAGGGCTGAGCGCCGAGGACCGGGGCGGTTCAGCCCCGAGGCGGTCGCTGCCCCGAGGCGGTTCAGCCCCGAGGCGGTCGCTGCCCCGGGGCGGGTCAGCCCCGAGGGGCTCGCGGACGCCGGCCCGCCGAGTTCGTTGCGGGGGATGCGGATCGCCTGCGGATCCCTCTGCCGGCGAGGTGACCGACCCATGCGGCCAGAGCGCCGCAGCACAGC